>CAZBRH010000049.1:16509-16773 GCA_964494245.1 uncultured Planctomycetota bacterium
GGTGGACGTCTCGCCCGATCCCGACCCGCATGACCCGCGGACTCCTTTCAGAGCACGGCGGCGCCCGGAGGCAGCGGCCGCTCAGGCGCGATGATGACCACCTCGGCGCCCGACTGCGCCGCGAGCAGCATCCCACGGCTCTCGACACCCCGCAGCGTCGCCGGCGCAAGATTGGCGACCACAACGAGCTGCTTTCCCTGAAGCTCCTCCGTCTGGTAATACGGCCGCAGCCCGGCGACGAGTTGGCGTGGTTCGCCTTCGCCG
>CAZBRH010000049.1:16783-19913 GCA_964494245.1 uncultured Planctomycetota bacterium
AGGACGTAGAGCTTGTCTGCGCCCGGATGCGGCTCGACCGAGACGACCGTGCCGACCACCAGCTTGAGCTTCTTGAACTCGGCGAACGGGATTGTGTCTGACATGGCGCGTTCCTCTCTGTATAGGTCGTATAGGGCGTATAGGTCCTATAGGGCGTATCCAGGCGCTACACCGGCACCTCGGACGTTTGTTTCATTTCGATGTTCCGGTTCGGGCAGCGCCAGACGCACATGCCGCAGCCGACGCACTTTTCGTGGTCGAGGCACATCCGCGCGTTCGGGTCGAGCGCGTAGGCAAACTGGTTGCAAAGCTGCATACAGATGCCGCAGCCAGCGCCGCAGCCGCAGCCGTAGCAGCGTTGCGCCTCGGCCACCGCTTCTTCCCTTGTCATCGGCTCGCGGTAAGTGTCCCAATCTCTGCTGCGGAGCGCGGCAGGCCGCAGGCGAACGGGGACGCGCCAGCGGCGCGGGTCGGCACCGTTGCGGGCCAGCACATCGTCCACGTCAACCTGTGTGAGCGGCGGCTCGGGTTTGAGCGTCGCGGCGCCTCCCGCTAGCTCGCGGTCGATGCCGGCAGCGGCTCGCTTCCCGTCGGCGATAGCGCTGATCACATCCATTCGGCCGCCGGCGCAGTCGCCGCCGGCATAGACGCCCGGCAGGTCCGTCCGCCCGGTTTCGCGGTCGATACAAATGAAACCGCCGTCGTGCGGCACCGCGCCGAGGACACCGCCTTCGACTGGCTGGCTAACGGCAAAAATGACGCGGTCGAGCTTGAGCGCGAACTCGGTCCCCTCGACCGTTTCGGGGCGGCGGCGGCCCGAAGCGTCCGTCTCGCCCAGCGTCAGGTTGACCATCCGGAGGCCATCGACACGGCCGTCGCGGACGAGGACTTCCTTCGGGGCGACAAGATACATGACGCGGACGCCTTCTTCTTCGGCTTCCGCAACCTCTTCGGGCGTTGCAGGCATTCCGTCCCGCGTGCGGCGGTAAAGAATATAGACCTCTTTGGCACCGAGTCGGACGCACGTCCGCGCTGTGTCCACGGCGGTAAAGCCGCCGCCGACGATGCCGACCCGCTCCCCCGCCACCGACAAGCTTCGTTCCGAAAGGTTGCGGAGGAAGTCTATCGCTGCGTGACAGCCCGAGGCGTCCTGGCCGGGGATGCCGGGCTTGGCAGCGCCCCACGCGCCGACTCCGAGAAAAATGGCGGCATAGCCGTCGCTGCGGAGCGATTCGAGCGTGAAGTCCCGGCCAAGCGCGGTGTTGGTGCGGATATCGACGCCGAGCGCGCGGACGGAATCGATGTCGGCGTCGAGCGCGTCGGCGCCCATGCGGAAGCGGGGGATGAACCAGCGGAGCGCGCCGCCGGGCTCGGCCTCGCGCTCGAACACAGTGACTTTGTATCCGGCTCGCGCCAAGTCGTAGGCGCACGAAAGACCCGCCGGCCCAGCGCCGATGACGGCGACTTTCTCCGGCCTCGGCTTGGCCCGCTCGATGGCCGGCGCCCAGCCCTGCTCGCGGCCATAGCGCAGCACGAATTCCTTGATGTCGCGGATGCGCAGCGGCTCATCCTTCGCCCGCCGCGTGCAGGCCTCCTCGCACGGGTGGTCGCATATCAGCCCGCAAATGGACTGGAAAGGATTCTTGGAAGTAACAAGCCGCCAGGCGACCTCGAACTCCTCGTCGGCGACGGCGCGGATGTAGCCCTGGGCGGGGACGTGAGCCGGGCAGGCGTAGACGCACGGGGCCGAAAGCCCTGGGTCCTTGATCTCGGCGTGCCCCTCGAAAAGCGTCAACTCCGGCGCCGACCGCAACCGGCTCACAAGGAGATCGCGCATATCGCGGAACGTCGCATACCCGTGCTCCTTCATGTATTGCTTCACGTCGTGGATAAACTTTGGCATGATGCCGAAGCCGTGCGTCAGCGTGACGGTGCACAGGCCAACGAGATCGGCCCCGCACATGGCCATTTCGATCGCGTCGCGCCACGTTGTGACGCCGCCCGTGGCGAACATCGCTGGCTCGGGGCCGATGGCGCGGCGGATTTCGTAGGCGTCGCGCTTCGCGAGCGGAAGCACCCAGGGCCCCGACATGCACGAAAGCCCCATCTCCTTCTGCAGCAGGTTCGTCGATGCTCCGGGATTATCCAAATCCAGCGGGACGATGGCCAGGCGATTCGCGTTCGAGCCGACGCAGTCAGCCCCGGCCTCGACCGCCGCCTTGGCCACGTAGCGCATCATCCCCCCTTCTGGGCAGAGCTTCACAAAGACGGGCACGCGGGTCTCGGCCTTGACGGCTCGGACGATTTCGGCGACGGCGACGGCGTTGCAGCCGAGCGATGCCCCCGTCTTCGGGCCGCCGCGGTCCGTCCCGCTCATCTCGACATTGAACGACATGTTCGGGCAGCCGAAGTTGAGTTCGTTGATGTGGACGCCGGCATCCTCGCACTGCTTCGCCATGCGAACCCAGCCCTCGATGTCGGCGCCCGAATACGTGATGTTCGAGAAGAGAACCACCTCCGACGTCCGGCGGCGGGATTCCTCGATGAGGGCGAGGAGCTGGTCGAGCGTAAGCCGTTTTTCGGCGGTGAAGGCGAGGTAGCCCTCGCGGTCGTAGTAGCCATACCGCGGCCTGCGGTTGATGTAGGGGATGGGGTGCACGGTGAGCTTCAAGCTCGCGCCGCCCCAGCCCGTCTCCTCAATGCGGCAAATCTGGTCGATATTCATCGTCGTGGGGCCGGACGACACAAAGAACGGGTTGCGGAAGCGGACTCCGGCAATAACGACGGGGATTTCGAAATCGGTGTATTTGTGCGCAGCCAAGCAGTGCCTCCTTCCGAGAAACACATCGTTCGGTCTGCATCCTAGCGCGAAGAAGCAACCAAATCAACTGCGGGCAGAGGAACACGCTTGTCAGACGAATGCGCGCCAACTCCGTTGGCTCACACACTGAACAAGGACCCGGCCGGTTCGCCCTCTCCGTCCGAGCCCCTTGCTCCCCGGCCTACCCGCCTTTTTCCCGCCGCAGGATTTCTTCCTTGAGCGACTGGAGTTTCATCAGCGCTTCGAGTGGACTCATCGTCTCGGTGTTGAGCTTGCGGAGGGCGTCAATCGTCGCCTCGTGCGGCGAGC
>CAZBRH010000050.1:0-19848 GCA_964494245.1 uncultured Planctomycetota bacterium
ATCGTCCACCATGCGCACAAAGCCCGGGTCGCCGCCCTTGTAGGAGCAGTTCGGCCGTCCCTCGGCGTTGAAAACCGTCGCGTAGCTGTCCAAGAAGATGCAGAAGAACGACGTCGCACGGACGTAGTAATACTGGTCGCCCGGCTCGACCATCGCGAAGCCCTTCGTGTAGAAATCTAGGAGCGGCGGGATGTCCAGCCGCGCCCTTCGCTTTGTCGGCAGATGGATCCGTCCCCCGTCCATTGTGATGATCCGCGGGTTTTCGAGCGGCTCGACGCTGCGGATGTAATCCATATCTTCGCGCGTCAGGCCGCTATGGCTGAGGTCACGCGTCAACAGCGTGCCGCACCCTGCGACCGAAAACACCAACAACACCGACAGCCCCAAAACTACTCTCCTCATCCGACGAACTCCTAACCAGCCGTGGTTGCCGTGCCCTTTCCTACCGAGGCGGCTGACCTCAGAAGGGGCATTGCCCGCCCGCGCAACAACCCGCAACAGAAAGCAGGGCCAATATCACACAGAGCAGCATGAACCTCATCAACGTCTCCTTGGGCCTCGCGCCGCCGCGGGGCGCCACGAATGGCCGTCTAGCCAAGTCGCCAAGAACTCCTAGAACAAAAGGCCCGTCCGGCCGCCGGCACCGTCAACGAGCGCTTGCCAACTGCTCCTTCGCTGTCGTCCGGATGACCGACTCGCAGCATTCGAAGAAGGTCATCACGCACGAGACGCGCACCGAGTAGAAGACCTGCGAACCCCGCTTCTCGTCCTCGACGATGCCCGCGGCTTTGAGGATCGAGAGGTGCTTCGAGACGGTCGAGACGTCCGCACCGACCATTTCGGTCAGTTCGCAGACGCAGCGTTTGCCGCGCAACAGCTCGTCCACGAGGAAGAGGCGCGTCGGGTGCGCCATCGCCCTGACAATTCGTGCCCTTGCTTCATAACGCGCCCGAGTTGCCGCATCCATCTCTACGACCTCTCATGCGTGCTATTGGCGATTTTACCAAATCGCCAACACTCCGCAACTTTTTTTCTGCTTTTTTCGCTGACTCTCCCAAGATCGGAAGACCTGTCCGCCGCCTTCGGTGCTCGGTGCGGTCCAGTGGCTAGGCGTTTGCCCGCCGCAACCGTTCGCGGGCGGTTTGCAGCCGCGCGAGGCAGCGTTCCCGTCCGAGGATCTCCATCGATTCGAAAAGCGGCGGAGACTGGGTGCTGCCGGTGACGGCGACGCGAAGCGTCATGAAAAGCTGCCCCGGTTTGAGACCAAGCTTTGTGCAGAGCGCGCGGCCAACTGCCTCAAGCGGCGCTGTGCACCAATCGTGCACCTGGCCGAATGCGGCGATGCTCGCTTCAAGCGCGCTCACCGCAGCGCTCGGGGACATCTTCCCAGCCATTAGCAAGCCCGAATCGTAGCCAAGTTCGTCCGTAAAGAAAAACCAGGTCCACTTGTCAAACTCCGCAAGGGTTTTGATGCGTTCCTGAATGACGCCGACGATCTTCGGCGCAGTCGCCCCGTCGAGGCGTCCTTCCCCAGCAAACGGCCGCAGCCGTTCCGTCAGTTCGCCGACGCTCAGCCGGCGAATATACATCCCGTTCAACCACGTCAGCTTCTCGAGGTCGAAGATCGGAGCGCTCGTGCTCACCTTGTCCCATGAAAAGCCGGCGATCATATCGTTGAGCGAGAACATTTCCTTGCCTTCCTCAGATGCGAAGCCCATAAGCGCAAGGAAGTTGAGCAGCGCCTCCGGCAGAAAGCCCTGCTCCCGATACCAGTCGAGCGACGTGGGGTTTTTCCGCTTGCTGATTTTCGACTTGTCTGGGTTGCGGAGGAGCGGCATGTGCGCGAACTCGGGCGGCTCCCACCCAAATGCTCGATAAAGAAGGATGTGCTTCGGCGTCGAGTTGACCCACTCTTCGGCCCGGATGACATGGGTAATCTGCATCAGGTGGTCGTCCACAACGTTCGCCAAGTGATACGTCGGGAACCCGTCGGACTTGAGCAGCACCTGATCGTCGATGAGCCGATTTTGGAAGACGACCGGTTCGCCTCGCTTGCGCACCAGGTCCGTGTAGGAAGTCTCGCCCTCACGCGGCACCTTGAGCCGGATGACGGCCGGCTCCCCAGCACCCAGACGTCGCTGCACCTCGGCAGTCGAAAGCTCGCGACAGCAGCCGTCATACATGGGCGGAACTTTGCGCCGTTCCATCTCACGACGCATCTGGTCGAGCCGTTCCGGCGTGCAAAAGCAGTAGTATGCGTGCCCTGCCTCGACCAGTTTGAGAGCGTGTTCTTTGTAGATTTCAACTCGCTCGGACTGGCGGTAGGGAGCGAAGGGGCCACCGATGTCGGGGCCTTCGTCCCACTCGATGCCGAGCCATCGAAGAGCACGGAAGATAGCCAGCTCGGACTCCCGCGTCGAACGCTCGCGGTCTGTGTCCTCGATTCGCAGAATGAACTTACCGCCCTCGTGGCGTGCGAATGCCAGGTCGAACAAAGCAATGTAGGCGGTTCCGACGTGCGGGTCGCCCGTCGGACTCGGTGCGATTCTGACACGGACCTGTGGGGCCATATTTCGCCTCCAAGAGGAGAAGCCGCGCTTGCTCGGCCGGAGCGGATTATATGGGAACACCTGCCACGCGGCAAGCCGAAGAGCCACAAAGGAAATGACGGAGAAAACGTGAAGGGAAAAAGGGCGACTACCCCAATCGGGCAGTCGCCGCGAATCGAGAGGCGCTACGTTTGCGACATCTATCCGTTAGAGCCACTTGACGCCCAAGGGGGTGGTGACAACGACGGCCAAAACGAACACGGGCAACGCCACTGCGATACCGACCGTCGCAAGCACCTTCTTCATTCTTGGTCTCCTTGTTCTCGATTGCCAACTGACTCACAAGGTATGAGAGCAAAGGGCGTGCCAAATCCATTGCGGCGGCCAACACATAACGGATCGCTGAACGTTACTGCTTGCCAAAAAGACGGTTACAAACGTCTCTGTCCCCGAACAGTTATCATCCGATCCTCTCCGTTGCCCGGCCATGTGGACAAGAAGCATCAAAATCCCCGTGATTTGGAGCAACATGCACCATCAGACGGTTCGGTTCACAGGCGCTGAAAAAGCCGCGTTGCGGCCTTGAGATTCGCCTGCATTTGGGTTATACTGGCGGCGTCCTGAGGGCGGTCCCCCACAGGAGCGGTTGGCCCCGTCGTCCAGCCTGGTTTAGGACATCGGCTTTTCAAGCCGGTAACACGGGTTCAAATCCCGTCGGGGTCACCATTCGGCACAGCGCAAAGCAGACGTGCCGCCGGACAACCCCCGGCCAAACAGCCGGCGTCTATCCCTGTTCCTCCCGCTCAGCCGAGTTCGGGTCGCCCGCCCTGCCCCATCCCCTGATTGCGCGTCGGCGCAGGCGGTCGATGCCATACTCGGTGATTTTCCGATGCAATGTGCGAAGACTAATGTTGAGGATTTCTGCCGCGCGCTTGCGATTGCCCCCGACCGAAGCCAACGTCTCGCGGATCGCCTTCTCCTCGATCTGCCGCATCGAAAGGCCAATAGGGAAGCCGCCCTCGTCGATGGCGACCGCCTTTTTCTGCATGTCCGCCGGAAGAAGCTCCGAGCCGAGCATCGTCCCGGTGGACATAACCACCATGTTTTCGATGCAGTTCTGAAGCTCACGGACGTTCCCCGGCCACATGTAGGTGGTGAGGATGTTCATCGCCTCTGCCGACACACCGCGAATATCCTTGCCCTCACGTCGGGAGAACATGCGGACGAAGTGAGACACCAAGAGCGGAATATCGTCCATCCGTTCGCGGAGCGGCGGCAATTCGATGGGCACGACGCGGAGCCGGTAATAGAGGTCTTGACGGAACAGGCCCTGCTCGACTCTTTCGGCGAGATTGGCGTTCGTCGCCGCGATGACCCGAACGTCAACGTGGAGCGTGCGGCTGCCACCAACGCGCTCGAACTCGTAGTTCTGGAGAACACGGAGAAGCTTGGCCTGTGTGCCCGGCGAGAGGTCCGCAATCTCGTCGAGAAAGATAGTCCCGCCGTCGGCAAGTTCAAACCTCCCCTTGCGCTGTTCGAGCGCTCCGGTGAAGGCGCCGCGTTCGTGGCCGAAAAGTTCGCTTTCTAGAAGCGTCTCGGGCAGCGCCGCGCAGTTGACCTTGATGAACGGCCGATCCCGTCGGCCGGAGTTCGCGTGGATCGCGTTCGCCACGAGCTCCTTGCCTGTGCCGCTTTCGCCTTCGATGAGGACGACCGCCCGCGTATCCGCAACCTGCCGGATGAGGTCATACACCTTCTGCATCGGCGCGCTCGTGCCAATGATGTTCGAGAAATCGTACTTCTCGGCGAGGCGGTCGCGCAGAATCTCGTTCTCGATGAGTAGGTCACGCGACTGGCTCGCGCGGTCGAGCAGGACGCGGAGCTCGTGCAAGTTGATCGGCTTCATTATGTAGTCATAGGCGCCGTCCTTCATGGCTGCCACTGCGGTATCGACGGTCGCAAACGCCGTGATGAGGATGACAAATACATCGGGGCGGATGTGTTTTGCCCGTCGGAGCAGCTCCAGCCCGTCCATCCCCGGCATCTTCAGGTCGGTGAGCACGATGTCAATTTCTTCCTGACGGAGGATTTCGAGCGCTTCCACCCCAGTCGCTGCGGAGCGGACCTTGTAGCCCGCCTCGGCGATGTATTCGGCAAGCGTCTCGCGGCCGGTGCGATCGTCATCGACAACGAGCACACAACGCTGAAGGGGTGTTGCCTGTTCGCTCATATCTTTGGCTCAATGGGAATTCCGATGGTAAAGGTCGTGCCGCGCTTCTCGATGGTGTCGAACGAGACGCCGCCGCCGTGCGCCTCGGCGATCTGCTTCACAATCGTCAGCCCCAGTCCGCTGCCGCCTTCTTTCGTTGTGTAGAAAACCTCGAATATCCTGTCCTGAACGTCCGCGGAAATGCCGGGGCCGGTATCGGACACGCGGATTTCGACGTAATCTCCGTGGCGGCCAGTATATATCTCGATGATCCCGTCCTTGCCGATGGCCTGGTGGGCGTTTCGGATGAGGTTTTCGACCGCCTGACCGAGCTGTTCGGGATCAATGTAAACTTGCGGAAGGTCCGGAGAGAAATCACGAACGACCCGGATGCCATCGCGAACACAGATCGGCTCCAGGAATTCAATGACGTGGCCCACCGCCTCGTTCAGGTCGGCCCAGCGTCGCTTTAGCGGCTTGGGACGGGCGAACGCCAGAAAATTGTTCACCGATTCCTCAAGCCGCGCTGTTTCGCGCCGGATACGCGCCACCTTGTTGACGAGGTAGCCGCTCTCCTTCTCGCCAAACTCCCCCAACTTGTCCTCGATCATCTGAATGTTCATCTTCACCGAGCTCAAGGGGTTGCGTATCTCGTGCACCATGCCTGCCGCGATTGTGCCCACGTAAGCAAGTCTTTTCTCCTCCTCAAGCTTCAGTTCCAGTTTCCGGGTCCGCTCGTTCAGGTGAATAATGTAGATCGCCACCAGTGCGAGAAGCGACGTGCCAACGAGCGACAACCGCAGCGCGCGCATACTTAGCCGCTCGGAGAGTGCCCCAAGCTGCGACGAGATGCTCGACACCTCGATTCCCGTAACGAGCCGTCCGCTGTTCTCCGATCCCAGGTCGAGCGGAAACGTTACTTGGCATATCCCAGGAGTCGCCCCACGCGAACCCGCCTCGAACAATCGGTCCCGAATCGCCCTTCGGGGCATCGCCGCTGTCACAACCACATCGTCCAGCAGCCGAGCCGCCGCGTCGCCCCCCTCGTGGAGCAGAAGTTCCGTGCCCTTGTAAACCTGCAAGAATCGAACAGACGTGCCGCTGACGCCGCACCGGTAGAGGACAAGCTGCAACTTGCGCTCCAGTTCTGCTCGACGGGGGCCGTTCGGTTCTCCGTTCTCTCCGCCCAAGTCGCCCTCGGCCCCCGACAACAGCTCCTGAATCGCCGATTTCGCCGCCTCGCAGCAATCCAGCGCATCGTCAATACTGTCCAGGATGGTCTCGCGCGCGATCCGATGGTCAACCGCCTGCGTGTAGAAGTAGAGTCCAATCGGGTAGAAGACAAGGAGCACAATGACGCCATACAGGAGACGTCGTCGCACAGATGACCAGTTGAACGCCACAGCACGCTCCTGCGCGCGAGGGGGCCACCTACAGCGCGGCGCGAATCGCCGCCGCTGTCTTGCTCAACTCATCCCGCACCGCCGGTGCCTGGCGGAACCCAAGGCCGATCCCGTCCCCCTTCCTGCGCGGCACCACGTGGAAGTGAATGTGGGGAACAACCTGCCCCGCGCACGCGGAGTTCGATTGCAGCACGTTGAAGCCCGCCGCCCCCGTGGCCCGCACGACGGCCGCAGCAACCTTCGGTAGAACTGCGACCACCTCCCGAAGCGCCTGCTCTGGTGTGGACAACAGGTCCTTGTAGTGGTCTTTCGGAACGACGAGCGTGTGCCCTCGGCTAGTCGGATTGATATCGAGAAACGCCAGCACAAACTCGTTCTCAAACACTTTTTCGCTTGGAAGCTCGCCCGCGACGATCCTGCAAAACACGCACTCCGCGTCCCTTATCACCTCTGCACCTCCTGTTCCCGGACCGACAAACGAAGCACCCGCCTCGTCGATCCCGTCACCTTGACACGGTCATCAATCCGATAACCAACCACCCAAATCGGGTCGCCCCCGGCCGCGACAATCGCCACGCGGTCCCGCTCCCCCCTCGGCACCTTCAGGTCGGTAAGAAACTTCCCAACCTTCCTTCGGCCAGAGGAACCGAGCGGGTGAAATGCGTCGCCCGTCCGGCGGCTGCGCAACACAAGCGGTGCACCTAGCGCATCATAGTCCAACACCTCATCATATCGGCTTTTTACAGCCAGAAAAGCCCCCAAGTCCAACGCTTCCCGGTCGAGCAACTCCGCCGTCAGAATGAGCCCGGCTGCTGGTTCCGATGTGACCCCCGGCACGGTCAGCCGTCTCTCGAACACCGTCGGCCGCTCGGAAGGAGACCGCCGCGCAAACTCGATCGCCCGCTCCGTCCGGGTTGCTGTGATTCGGCCGGGCAGCTCGATTCGCGCCCCACGCTCACCAGAAAGCGCCAGTTCAGCCACGGCTTCATAGTGTCTCGCGTCGAGCTGTCTTTGCCCGTGTTCTCCTTCGGACAGTCGCCCGATGGCGCGATCGACTAGCAGCGGCACCAAAGCCGGCGGCAACTTCTGAAACGCGCCCAAATCGACCGCGCTTCCGTGCAACCGGCCAGGGGCTTCGGCGTCCGCCGCCTGCTGCACGAAGTCATATGCATCCGCCACCGCGCACGACAGCCGAACAAGAGACTCCCGAAACGCGGGGTTGCATCTCTCCTCAATCAGCGGTAAGAGCTCGTGCCGTATCCAGTTCCGAACGAACGCCATGTCCCGGTTGGACGAATCTTCCCTGAAGGGCAGCCCACGTTCCGAAAGAAATGTAAGAATGTCCGCACGGCGGGTTCGGAGCAGCGGCCGAACAAGACGCACGGCAGAGCCGCGCTCCAGCGGCCGCGAAAGCGACATTCCCCGGAGCCCCCGCAGCCCCGCTCCCCGGATCAGGCGGTGCAGCACCGTCTCCGCCTGGTCATCCGCACTGTGGCCGACGGCAACGGCCTCGGCCCCCACCGCCGCCGCTGACGAGAGAAGAAAAGCGTAGCGCTCGCACCGCGCAACCGCCTCGACAGAACCGCCGGAGCGCTCCTGAAGCGCCCGAATGTCCCTCCTCTCGATAGCAATCGGCACACCGCGCGCCGCCGCAAACTCGCGGACGAAGCGCTCGTCCGCGTCCGCCTCATCGCCACGAAGCCCATGATTCATATGCGCGGCATGGATCGCAACATCGATGTCCCCACGCTCGGCCATCAGAACCAGCAGGTCTAGCAGGCAAACCGAATCCGGCCCGCCCGACACGCCAACAACGACCGTGCGCACGCCGTCGAATAAGCCCCGCCGGCGGACAAGACCCAAAACCTCGGAGTAGAGCGACATGGTCGTATTCTTGCGCGAGGCGCCGGACCCGTCAAGCAACCCGAACGGACAGCGAACCCGTGTATCTCCGGCCGATGAACTCGCCAAGGAACCACGCAGCGATCCCAGCAAGGATGCCCGCGGCCACGTCGCTCAGCCAGTGAACGCCCAGATACACCGTTGAAAAAACAACCGAGCACGACATCGCCACCACAGTGGCGGCAAACGCTCTCCTCCCGCTCCGCAGCGCAAACAAGGCAACGGTCACGGCGAGCGACGTGTGAAAGCTCGGAAAACAATTGTCGATTCCACTCATCGGCCGCAGGGTCTGCATCAGCGCCGAATGAATGTCGTCCAGCAGCAGCCGCGCAACCGGCACGCCATCCGGGGCGAAGGCGTGCACCTCCCGCACCGGAAACAGAATGTAGAACGGGAGCACGAGAACGTAGTTCATTGCGTAAGCGATAAGGAGCGGGATGTTCCGCCAAGCTGCCCCGACGGAATCGAAGACAATCGCCGCCCAGGGCAGGAGCGCCGGAAAAACGATCACGTAGGCCCAGCCGAGATACCATGTGAGCGGCGGCCACGCGAGCCGCTGAACGCCCGCCACGAGGTCACCCTCGACCGACCAGATGAGCGAGGTGAAGTCTTCACCGCGAAGTTTCATCACGAGCGCCGTGAAATGTCCGTCGAGCGTCGTCAGGGCGAAGTTGACCGCGACGATGGCCAGCGCCGCCGCCACAAAAAGGGAGTGGTTCCGCCGCATCAATACACGGCGAACCGAGCCAAGCACGACGCCGAACGGGTTTGCGTCCGGCAGCGAAAGCCAAACCAGAGCGACAACACTGATGAGGACAACCACGAACTCAATGAGCGACGCATAGGCCATGGATTGCATCAGTTCACGTCGATTCGGAGAAAGAACTCGAGGTTGCCTTTGTTGCCTCGGAGCGGGGATTCCGCCCATTCGGCGATGGGAATCCCTGCTGTTCGGAGCCGCTCGATGACGCGCCGAGCGATATCGCGCGCCGCCTCGGCTCGCAGGACGCCTCGCTCCACCTCGCCCGGGTCGGCCTCATACTGCGGCTTCAGCAGAGACAACACGACACCGCGCCCGACAAGCGACACCGCGTGGGGCAAGATCGCCGCCTGTTTTGTCCAACCAACATCAATGGTCACCACGTCCATCTGCTCAGGAAGCTCGACGTGCAGCGCGTTCGTCCGCTCCATCACGACGACTCGGCTGTCTTGGCGGAGCTTCCAAGCAAGCGTGCCGTAGCACGTGTCCACGGAATAGACCCGCGCGGCGCCATGCTGAAGAAGACAATCGACAAAGCCGCCGACGTGCGAGCCGAGGTCCGCAGCAACCTTGCCTGCAATGTCGATCCCAAACCGCCGGAGCGCAAATTCGAGCTTATCGCCGCCGCGGCTGACGAACCGCACCAAGCTTCGCCTCCCGTCAGGGCCGCCCAACAAGCGAGTTCGGCATGCGCCGCTTGAATTCGGAGCGAGCAATGAGTGTTCTCACGTGCTCGATAAGCGTTCGAGAAAAGCCCATCGCCTCCAGTTCGGCATCGCTCTTGCGGCGGTCGAACATATTGAAAAGGAGCCAATCGGCTTCATCGTAGGTGAAGCCGAGCTCCCCCTCGTCGGTTTGCCCCTGCCAGAGGTCCGCGCTCGGGGGTTTTGTGATAATCGCGCGGGGGACGCCGAGATGTTCGGCAAGCTGGCGGACCTGGCACTTGTAGAGGTGGGCAATGGGAGCAAAGCCACAGGCCGAGTCGCCGTGGAGCGTCGTGTAGCCGAGCAGCGCCTCGGTGCGATTGCCCGTGCCGGCAACGAGTGCCTTGTGCGCCGCCGAGCGGTCATAAAGGACAATCATGCGGACGCGGGCCATGACATTGCCCCGGCGGACGCGGTCGTCGGTCCGCAGCATCGCATGGAGCGCATCAACGGCCGGCGTGATTTCGATCTCCTCGCACGAGATTCCAGCAACCGCCGCGACGGCCCTCCCGTGCACGCGGGTTTCGGGTGCACTTGTTCGGTAGGGAAGCAGAAAACCGAAGACGTGGCTCGCGCCCGCCGCCCGAGCACAAAGGCAGGCCGCTAGCGCCGAGTCCACGCCGCCGGACAGGCCAACCACGATGTTCGAGAGGCCGCTCGCGTGCAGCTCGGACCGGATGAACGCGGTGATGCGGCCGAGTTCGCGTTCCGGGTCGAGCGCCATTTCTGCGTGGGTCATGTCTCGCTACCCCCACATCCACCAGAGAAAGAGATACGCGGGGACAGTCGCCCCAATGGTGAACGGAAAGCCCATGCCGACGAATTGCCAGAAGCCAACGTGGTGCCCTTTTCTGCGCAAGAGGCCGACGCTGACAATGTTCGCGGACGCACCGACGGGGGAGATGTTCCCCCCGAGGCAGGCGCCCACGAGCAGGCCAAAGGCGTAGAGCGTTCGTGTGCCCGCATCGTCCCCCGCCAAGTGCAGCACCGTCGGCAGCATTACCGCCACGTATGGGATGTTGTCAATCACAGCCGAGAGCGCGACGGACAGCCAAACGATGGCAGTAAACGTGAAAAAGCGGTCGGCCCCCACGATCTCGCGGATGTGTTCGGCGACACCGTTGATGAAGCCGGTCTTCTCGAGCGCGAAGGTGAGCGCGAAGACGGCGGCCAGGAGGGCAACGGTGCCGAAGTCGATGCGGCGGCAGACGTGGAGCGCGGCGCGGAGGCCGGCTCGGCGCGCCTGCCATATAAGCCCAACCAAAGCGGCAAGGATGCAGACCGCTCCGTTCGCGTAGCGCTCGCCACTCGGAATCCACTCGACAAGCTGCGAGGCGATACTGAGGGCAAGCACCATCGCGACGAGGAGCACCGTCGGGAACCATGCCGTCGGCTTGGTCTCCTCGATAGGTCCGACCGGGGCCTTGTATCGGCGAAAAAAGAGAAGCCAGAGCACAGCCAACGATCCGACGGCGCCGAGCTGCACCGCCCAGAAGATGCCGGGGTTGCCGCGATAAAAAAAGAAATCAAGGAAGTTCATGTCCAGCCCGTTCGCCAGAATGAGACTCGGCGGGTCGCCGATCATCGTGGCCACACCCTGAAGGTTCGAGCAGATTGCAAGGCCAATGATAAACGGCGCCGGCGACGCCCGAAGTCGTCGGGCCAGTTCAAACGCCACCGGAGCCACAATCAGCACTGTCGTCACGTTGTCGATGAACGCAGACAGGAAGCTTGACATCGCGCAGACGCCGAGGGCAGCGCCGCCCACGGTCTTGAGGCGCCGAACAATCTCATCGGCCAGCAGGACGGGAACCCTCGACTCGATGAAGAGTTCCGCAACGGTCATCGCGCCTGCAAGGATCGCCAGAACGTTCCAGTTGATGTTTCGGGCTAGGTTAGAGACGCCGTCCAGCAGTCCACCGCTGTCCGGACGGAACACGCCGAGAAAAAGCAGCGCCGCGACGCCGAACCAGAGCGCCGTTGCACGAAACTTCCTTGCGGCGCAGACATAGATGTAGCCAAGAACGAAGACGAGAACGGCCTGACCTTGGGGGTTGCGGAGTGCTTCGACCAGCTTCGCCATCGGGTCTCCCGTGCTGCGGGACTGCGACGCGGCGTACCGGCGACAATAGTATTCGCGGCGGGAACAAGTGTCAATGTGCTCCAACGGCGAAACGGTTTGCCCGACCATCAGATTTGTGCGATAATAAGGTTGTTCCGGCCGGGGTTGTCTGCGTTGACTGATGCGAACGGGCATATCGCGGAGCCAGGTTCCGCCGGGCAGCCGGCCCAAGGCGGCCGGCAGCGCGTTGGCGGATACGAGATTATCGCTCCGGTCGGCCGCGGCGGAATGGGGGCTGTCTTCAAGGCCACCCAGGTGTCGATGGGCCGCGTCGTCGCCCTGAAGATTCTCCCTCGGAAGCTTGCGCGGAACGAGGCATACGTGCAGCGCTTCCTGCGCGAAGCTCGGTCTGCGGCCCGACTGAACCACCCCAACATCGTCCAGGCAATCGATGTGGGATACGCCGATGGCTACTACTACTTCGCAATGGAGTTCGTCGAGGGCCGAACGCTCAGCGATATCATCGAGGCCGACGGACCGCTGTCGGAGCGCCGAGCGCTGGAGATTATCCGCGACGTGGCCCGCGGACTCCGCTGCGCTCACAGCGCCGGAATCATTCACCGCGACGTCAAGCCGAACAACATCCTCGTCGCACCGGACGGATGCGTCAAGCTGGCCGACCTCGGTCTTGCGCGCGAAACCACTGACAACGATGCCAGCATCACGGTCGCCGGCTCCGCGCTTGGCACGCCCGGCTACATCTCGCCAGAACAGGTCCGCGGCGAAACGAACCTCGACGGGCGAACCGATGTTTACGGGCTCGGTGCGACGTTCTACCACCTCGTCGTCGGAACCGCTCCGTATGACGGCGGCACCCACGCAGAGGTCATGTCGAAACACCTGACCGAGCCGGTACCGGAACCGCGCCAGAAAGCGCCGCAGCTTTCTCCGGAAAGCGCGGCCATCATCCAAGCTGCAATGCAGAAGAGACGGGAAGATCGATACGCTAGCATGTCGGAGTTCCTTGAGGACGTCGAGAGCGTGCTGCGCGGCAAGCCCCTCCGACACGCGCAAGTCGCGACGCGACGGCGGGCGGCGCCTCGAACCCTGAACCGAACGTATGCCTATGTCGGCGGCGGCCTTCTCGTCATCGCGATTGCTGTTGCGGCCTTCTGGCTGACAACCCGGCCGCAATCGCCGCCAGCCGCCGTTGCTTCCGATGTCCCAGCGCCGCGCCCCGATCAACCAGCGGCCGCCGCGCGCGAAGAAGAAGTGCTGGCGTCGCTGCGGAAATGGGCGGCAGACCACCCCGGCGAATACCGCGAAACGATCCGAAGATACGAGGCAGCGATTCCCCTGCTGACGGACCCGCACGCCATACTCAAGGCCCACGAAGAACTCCAAGAGACCAACTTCCAAAGGGCGAACGCAGCGGACGCCGCCTTCGAGCAGCTCGAAGGTCAAGCCAAAGCTCTCGCCGACTCCGGGGACTACGACGGCGCCATTAATGTGTTCCGGTCTCTCCCTGCGGAACTGGCGGACCTCTTGACCGCTCGGGCGGAGGCGGCCGCTGCGCGGCTGCGCGAAGAAGGCGAAGCAAGGGTCCGGCGGTCGCTCGACAAGGCCGCGGCGTTCTCGAAAGCCGGCCGGCCCGCCGACGCGATTGCGGTGCTCGATGCGCTTGAACGTGTCCGCTACGACCCCATGCGTGCGGAGATCGCGCGGCTGCGGGAGCAATATGAGGCCGAAACAAGAGACCTCGACGCGCTGCAAGAACGGCGTGCGTTGGTGGACGCCTTGCAGGAACTGGAACGCTTGTTGGAAAAGGTGGAGGCCGCTGCGGCAAGCGGGGACCTCATGGCAGCCGCGCGGATCGCCGATGCCGCTCTCGTCGAACAATCGCTCCGGCCGGTCGAAGAACGAGTCCGCCTCCTCGCCGAGGTGTGCGCCCTTCTCCCAAAAATCGCACAGGGCAAACGCTCCAGGGCAGCCGCCGCGCTCAGGTCGAAGATTGGCGAGGTCATCTCCCTCCCGACAACCAGTGGCGTTCGAAGCGGGCGGGTCAAGGATGTATCCGAAGAAGGTGTGCTTCTGGAAAAAAGCGTCCTGGTGGATGGCGAGATGCAGCGGCAAGAGACGCTCGTGCAATTCGAGAGTTTGCAGGAAGGAGCGTTGGCGAAATACGGCGTGTCGTGGCAACCCTCGACGGCATCCGAGGCCATCGCCGAAGCCCTGCTCGCCCTGGGGGCCAGGAACGTCGAGCGGCTCGCCGACGCGCTCAAGGCGGCGGAGGGCCACTGGCTCTGCGACCGCTATCGGGAAAAGCTCGCCGCTCTTCGGCGCGCGGCGCTCGAAGATGCCGCCCGCGCTTTCTGGGATGCGAACGTGAAGCCGCTGACCGCAGACAAGGCGTTTTCCGAGGCAGCCGCCCGTGCGGCCGAAGCAACGCTTCGCAAGTTTCGAGCCGAGTTCGGTGCGACCGAGTTCGCCAAATCGGTCGAAGAGGCGCTGGCCGCGCTGGACGACCGCATTGCGGCAACTTTTGGCGGCGAAGAGCTCACCCAGGTCCGCCGGCTCTTCCGCGGCAAAGTGCTCGCCTACGACCCCAAGGAACACCGGATAACCCTGTTCTACGATTTCAGCCGAAGAGAACAGCTGGAAGACTGGTATCGCAGCAAGTGGTATCGTGAGAAGGGCGGCGTGTTGGAGGTGGCCGACGAGCAGCTTGTGCTCGCGGATACGCGGATGCAGGTTCTGACCCGGGCGCAGTTCACTGCGGCGAAGATTGAGGCCGACTTCGCCGTGTCCGGCGGAACCCATGCCGTCACGCTTGTCGTCTGCTCCAATGGACAAGGAAGCCACTACGAGTTGCTCGGCCTTTGGAAGAGCAAAGACCCGCCCGAATGGCGCTGCCATTTGTGCAAATACATCGGCCGGCAGCTCCCAGAAGCGCCTTTTGGCGAAGGAGGATGGCCGGTGAGGCCGTCGCCCTTTGCAACAACCAAGCGGGGAACGTTTTCTCTCAGCGTAGAAGACGGCCGGCTCGTGGGCCGTGTTGGAGACTTGGTGCTTGAGGCCGAGGACAAAGACCTCCAGTCCGGGTCCGTCGGCGTATGGGCGTATGACGCAGGCCGGGCGACGTTCGACAACATCACCATCCATGGCGTCCTCGCCCCCGGCTGGCTTGAAAAGGCGCTGAAAAAAGACGAGTTGGGGGCCGGGCGCGGCGACTGACTTCGCGTGTCCCCCGCGCCGCCGACTCCTCTGCTTGACCAGCGCGGAAAGGCGGCATACAATCAGGACGTGAGAGGGATGCCCCATCATAATCACGTCTTCAGGCACGGAGGCGCAATGAGCCACGTTCGGATCCAAGTATTCTTGCTCGTCGCTGTTGCAGTTGGCGTCGCGTCCGCGGCCGAGGGCACTTCCGAAGACGAGTCGTTGCCGCGCCCGTTGCGAGACCAGCCCTCTCGCTACTACGCGGCGCTCGCACAAGTCCACGCAACGTTCAAGCTCTGGGACCAAGCAGAGGCGCTTCTCAAGAAAGCCATCGACATCGAGCCGAACAACGCACAAAAGGAACGCCTCTCGTTTGAGCTTGTCGACCAAGTTTACGTGCCATCGAAACAGTGGGACAAAGCGGCAGACGAACTCGTCCGCACAATTGCCCTGGTGGACGAAAAAAATGTCGCTCGGCGGCGCAAATACCACCTCGATCGCGCGCGGATGCTCTCAGAGGCGGGGCCTGTTCGTCGCGAGGAATATGTCAAGGAACTCGAAGCCGTCGCACAGACGTCGCAATCCGAAGAGGAGCGTTCCCGCGCCCTCGCCGCCCTGCACGCGGCTCTCAAGCGGCTTCAAAAGCTCGAACCGAAAATTGCCGAATACGAGGAAGCGGTCAGCCGGAATCCGAACGACGAAGTGACGCTTCGAATCCTCGCCGAGATCTACTCCGAGAGCGGCTTGCTCGATACGCCCCTGCCCGGAAAGGCCATAGAGAAATACGAGCAACTCCACAGACTCCAGCCGAACGACCTCAACACATGCGAGCAGCTTGCGAAGCTCTACCGGCGCACCGACCAGCGGGCGAAGGCGATCGCGATGTATGAGCGGCTGCTTTCGATCAACCCAGGGCGCTTCGAGTCCTATCTGGTCGAGGCGACCTCGCTCCTGCTCAGCAAGGGCGAGGAGGACGCGGCGGTGGCATGGTGCGAAAAGATCGAGGGGTTGTATCCGCGCCGCCATGAGGTGCCGCTGCGTTTGGGCAGCATCTACGTCGGCTGGGGCAAGCACGCGAAGGCCGCCGAATGCTACGCCCGCGCTCTCGCGTTGGTGCGGGCGGATCACGAGAAGGACCCGATCTACGTCCGGCTCATCGAGGCGCAGATTGCGGCGGCGGAATACGCCGCGGCGGAAAAGAGCTGCCGCGACGCGCTGAAGCTCGACCTCCGCGGAACCCAACGCGATACCATCGTCAAACTTCTCGACCAGGTTGTGCTTCTGCGAACGAAGACCCCAGAAAAATAGGACCGCGGCGACGCCCGGAATGGGTCAGTTGCCGGGGTTAGCCGCTCCGCCTCCCGCCGCTTCCCCCTGCTTTTTCGCTTCTTCGGCCTGCTTCTTCTGCTCCTCCAATTGCCGCCTCTTTTCTTCCTCCGCGGCCTTCTTTTCCTCCAGTTCGTCCAGTTTCTCGGCAAGCTTCTGCGCTAGCTTCTCGGCCTCGGTGACATCACGGAACGACTCTTTGACCACGGTAATAGACGGCTTGAAGGGCTTGTCTTCCTCCCCCTCCTTCGTTTTTTCTGCGGCCTCCTTGTGAGCCAGCTTCCACTCCATCGCGGCTTGAACATATTCCTTCATCAGCTCTGCCAGCTTCCACTCCATCCGGTCGCGGCGAATGACTTCGATGGAACGCTTGCCCCGATAGTTCTTCACGAGACACACGTTCCAGAAATCGAGTGTGTGCTGGTATTTCTCGAGGCGTTCTACCGCAGCTTCAGCCGTGGCCGGAACGCGAGCGAGGCGAACAACACTTGGCGGATTGGGCTTGGCAAGTGGAAACGGCGCGCTGCCGAAGACCTCCGCCCACTTCTTCTTCGTCTCGAGCCACGCCTTTGTGAGGTCTTTATACTGGTCTGAGAGTTCCTTTTCGAGGTTCTTCGCGTTATCCACGGTCTGCTCGGCGAATTTCGCGCTGCCGTCGCAGCTTTCGATCCGATAGTAGTAGAGCGGCTCGGTCTCCTTTGTCGCCCCAAAGACCGACGGACCGAAGACGAGCATTGGCAACAGCAAGGCCACGAGCGCCGCAATCCGGTTATACATCGCTTATCTCCGCAGAAATCGAATGGCCGGGAACGCTTGCATAATATTTCTCCCAACCCTTATTTATTATACAGCCACGACAAGCACGTTTCAGCGGAAAATGAGGGCGAAACTCGATCGAAAGGACAGCGCTTGCTCTACCTTCTCCGTATCCTTACAATCCGAAGGGAACGGTTGTGCATTAGGACCGCAACGGGTGAATCAATGGAACCGTTGAATCGCAACGTCCTGCTCATCGTCTTCGCTCTGCTGATAAGAGCCGGCCTATGCTCGGTCGCGGTTTGCGCCGCGGAGGCGGTTCCACGCGAGCACGCCCTTGCGCCGGAGACCGAGGCGCGCATTCGGAAGCTCATCGGCGAACTCGGCAACCGGGACTACGACACGCGCGAGGCGGCCAGTTGGCGGCTCTTGCGCATCGGCCGGCCGGCGCTGGAACTCCTCCGCGCCGCGACCGGGGACGCCGACGCCGAACGCGTCCGTCGGGCCGAACAACTGGTCGCCGCCATCAGCCGGCTGCCCGACCCCGCGGCCGTTGACCCGAAATGCACGAATGGCTTTATGAGCACGTTCGGATCCTGCGTGCACTTCCAGACGCTGACCCTCGAAGCGGATATCCAAGTCGAGACGCTCCGGTTTCGGGCCGCGCGAACGTTCCTCCTGCCGCAGCCGCTCGAGGTGCAACTCTACGCCGGACCGGAACCAAAGGGCGACGCCATCGCCACAGCAACCTTGCAGAGCGAATACACCGACCCCGAAGGCAAACTCCGCGGCGTGACACGGTTCTTCCAGTGGTTTGAGGTCCCGATGAAGGCCAACCTCGAAAAGGGGAAAACATATTGCCTCGCCTTCCGGTCTGCCGAGTCGGCGGCGTCAAGTCCGTGGCTCCTCAACTGCTTCTATCGCGACACCTTCGCGGGCGGCGAACACCGTCTCGCGGAAAATGCCGAGGTCGAAAAGCTCGGCCCATACGACCTTGTGTTCGAGCTCCGAGCGTCCGGCAAGACGCTGCTGACGAGCGTGCCAGAGGATGCCGACCTGAGCAAGCAAGAGGAGTTCGGAATCGGACACGATGGAACAGACCTCAGACAGGTGAACGAGCAAGCCCAATGAGCGTTCCAGCACACACCTTGCGCGTCGCCCACGTCATCACGCGGTTCATCCGGGGCGGTGCACAAGAGAACACGCTCCTCACGGTTCGCGGCCTCGCGGCGATGCACGGCTTCGATGTGTCGCTCACCACGGGGCCAGCGCTGCGACCCGAGGGGGATTTCGTCGAGGAAGCGCGGACGTCCGGCGTGCCGGTCATCGTGGTGGACTCGATGCGTCGCGCCATCCGCCCGTGGCGTGATTGGGCGGCATATCGGGAACTGCGGCAGCTGTTCCGGCGGCTGCAACCCGACATTGTCCACACCCACAGCTCGAAAGCAGGCATCCTCGCGCGCCTCGCAGCAAAGGCCGAAGGCGTGCCCCGAATGGTCCACACCATCCACGGCCTCCCCTTCCACGACTACGAAAACTGGCTCGTGAACCACGTGTATATCGCGCTGGAGCGCCGTGCGGCGAAATACACAGACCTGCTCATCAGCGTCTGCGATGCGATGACGGCGAAGGCGGTCGCAGCGGGCATCGCACCCCGCGAGAAGTTTGTGACGATCTACAGCGGGATGGATGTCGAACCGTTCCTGCGCGGCGCACATGACCGGGCGGCGCTGCGCCGAGAGCTTGGAATCCCAAACGACCCGGTCGTCGTCGGCGTCATCGCCCGCATCAGTCCACTCAAGGGGCACGAGTTTGTCCTCCGCGCAGCCCCTTCGATTCTCGAGAAGCACCCGGACGTCCTCTTTCTGTTTGTCGGCGACGGGCACATCCGCGCGAAAATGGAGACGCTCGCCCGGCGGCAAGGGGTGTTCGAGCGGGTTGTCTGGGCCGGGCTGCGCGATTACCGCGAGATTCCGGGCTTGATTGCGACTATGGACCTGGTCGTGCACACATCCCTCCGCGAGGGACTGGCCCGCGTCTTGCCGCAGGCGCTGCTTTCCGGCGTGCCCGTCGTCTCGTATGATGTGGATGGCGCACGCGAGGTCGTCGTCAACGGTCAGACCGGGTGGCTCGTGGAGCCCGAGTCGATTGGCGGCCTGGCGAACGCCGTATCGGAAGCGTTGTCGAATCCCGCCCGGGCGCGGGAGATGGCGCAGCTTGGTCGTCAGGTCTGCGAGCAGCGGTTCCGCTCCGACGTGATGGTTGCGGCGATTGCCGCCGAATACCGGCGGCTCTTCGAGGGACGCGTGGGCAATGGAAATCGGAGTTAAGAGCTTATCGACAGGCCGGCACATCTTTCGATCGAGCGTGCCGGCTTCTGCCTACGGCGACGCCGCGGCTCAGTGCGGCTTGGCCTTTCGCAGCGAGATTGAGGTCGAAGCAACCGTCGACAAGATGGCAGAAGAACTATACGTCCAAGCGACGGTCAAGGCAGCCGTGCGAACCGAGTGTTCCCGATGCCTCGACGCCCTGGACCTGCGGCTCCAAGCAATGTTCGAAGCGTTTTACGCCCCTGCCCCCGCGGAGGACGAAACCGAGTCGCGCTCGAAGCGCGAGGAACGCGAAAGCCAACGCGTCCTCCACTACGCGGGCGGCGTGGTGGACTTGGGAGAGCAGATCATCGAGGCGCTGGCTCTCGCGGTCCCCATGAAGCCGCTATGCCGCGAGAACTGCAAGGGGCTTTGCCCCCGCTGCGGCGGGAATCTCAACAATGGCCCCTGCGAATGCCGCGACAACGATGGCTTCGGCAAGGCGTTCCGGGGGCTGTTCCGCTGAACCTTTTCGGGTCGGTCGCCAGCCGTCTTGCCAAGTCCTCGCGCACATCCCCCTTTCCGCCAGAGATCCCAGCGGCCCTTCGTCGGCCTGCTCCTCCCGGGGTCCAGCAGCGGCTCCACCCGG
>CAZBRH010000051.1:0-2419 GCA_964494245.1 uncultured Planctomycetota bacterium
CGGAAGGATACACCGACCGGGCGCACGCCATCGGCCGTATTGCCACGGTCGCCCCCGACGGCGATATCAAACTCGGCAAGGATGCCTTTGTCGTCGAGGTGGCCAGCAAGGCCGACGAGCAGCGCGTCGCCAAGATGCCCGCCTCGCAGATCGTTGTGCTCCGCATGCGCGACTGGAAGGTCATCCCGATTGAGAACCTGATTGCCCAGCGCGGCAACCTCTTCGTCGAAGTTCGCAACGCAGATGAAGCGAAGCTGATGACCGAGATTCTTGAAAAGGGCGTCGATGGGGTGCTCTTTCGCGGTCAAGACGTTGGCGAGGTAAAGAAGCTCGTTTCTGTCGTCAAGGCGATGTCGGCCAAGCTCTCGCTTGTTTCGGCAAAGATTACGCGAGTGGTTCAACTTGGGATGGGCGATCGGGTTTGCATCGACTCGTGCACCGAGATGCATCCCGGCGAGGGAATGCTTGTCGGCAACGCCAGCGACGCGTTCTTTCTCGTTCACTCCGAAACCATTCCATCGCCCTACGTGGCGACGCGGCCGTTTCGCGTCAATGCGGGGGCGCTCCATGCCTACGTTCTTGTGCCGGGCGGACGAACCCAGTATCTCTCGGACCTTCGGTCTGGCGACGCCGTGCTCATCGTGGACAGCAAGGGGGCGACGCAGCAGGCCTACGTCGGCCGGTGCAAAATCGAGCGGCGGCCGCTGCTCCTTGTCTGCGCAGAAGTTGGGGATGCTGCGCGCGGCCAACGCGAAATCGGTCTTGTGCTCCAAAACGCCGAGACCGTTCGGCTGACGAAGCCGGATGGCCGCGGTCTTTCTGTGGCCGCCGCGAAGCCGGGCGACGAGATTCTCGCCTACCTCACGGAGGGCGGGCGCCATTTCGGCATGAAGGTCAACGAATCGCTCGCGGAGCGATAGGAAATGGGGCGAAGAAACGCAGCAGATTACCGGGCGTTGCTGGCATCGAAGCGCCAAGACATTCTCAATATTGCTCGGCAGCACGGTGCGCGTCGTGTTCGTGTGTTTGGGTCTGTGGCGACCGGTTCTGCCCATTCAGGGAGCGACATAGACTTGCTCGTAGAGCTCGAGGAGGGACGGAGTCTTTTCGATTTGGGCGGACTTCTGATGGACCTCCAGGAACTCCTGGGCTGCGAGGTGGACGTTGTGACCGAGGCGGGTCTCCGTCCAAGAATTCGTGATCGTGTGCTCCGAGAGGCAGTGCCGTTGTGAGAACCGACCGGGAGCGCCTCCTGGACATCGCCGAGGCAATCGCTCAGATTGAGAAGTATGCGGTTCGGGGAAGAGCCGCCTTCGAGCAGGATGAATCCCCGCCCTCAAGCGGAGCATCGAAGCCGCACTCAGAAAGTTCCCAGGGGAGATATAGGGGGGCAACAAATCGCTCGCGGAGCGATGGGGTGGAACACTACCTCATCCAGCGCGCGATGATGCCGAAAAATCGACCGCCACGCGCCAACAGCCAGCCAGTGAAAGTCCTCGCGGGCCGGCGAGCGAGCGGGTCCTGACAGGACGTCAGCTCTTCCGTGTGGCCGCCTTGGGCGCGGTGCGCCTCGCCAAGCGCCTTCAGCGCCGCAACGTCGCCACGGCCTGCAATCTCGGTCCAGACGCACGGCCGGTCGGCGCGGACGACACACCGCTCGGCGTTTTCGGGCCGCTTCGGACACGGCTCATACTTACGCATCGATGGGCAGTGGGCAATCGGGCATATCCCACCCGTGTAGGTGATGACACAGTGCCCGCAGCCCGTGCACGCCCCGCGGGCGATCGTCTCCTCCTGTCGCGTAATCGGTGAAGTGCCGACGGTATCGAGCACGGCAACGACAGGGATGCCGGGGCGGTTGAGGAACGTGGACTTCACGCCGGAGGAGCAGCTGAGCACGATGAGGGCGTCGCTCCGCCGCAGGTTCTTACGATGCGGCCGCAGCGCCTGTCGGACGGTTTCTTCCGAGCAGCAAAAAAGCGCGACCTTCGCCAGAGCGACTTGTTTCCCCCATTCTTCGAGCAGGGGTTTGATTGTCTTGATGCCGCCGGCGCCGCCCGTGCCGCAGATGTTCGCACAGCCCGCGCAGCTCAGGATCGAGACTGTCCTCGCCGTCTCCAGCGAACGGCGGATTTCGTTCAGGGACTTCCATTGCGACCGGACCATTGCGGAATCTCCGTGCCTCCCCGTTCCGCCATTATAGCGGCTGCGGCGCGAATCCGGCCGGAAAAAGCGATTTTTGATTCAGGCCGCGGGGCATCAACAGCGGCGGACTCGGTCACGTGGCCTTGTCGGGCTCAAGCAGTCTGGCGATTTCGGGGGCGCTGCGCACCTTGGCGATGTCGCGGTTTCTCCGCGCGGTCTCGCGCAGTTTCGGATCGAGTTCAATTGCCCGGCGGAGACTCTGGGCAGCCGCCGG
>CAZBRH010000051.1:2448-5477 GCA_964494245.1 uncultured Planctomycetota bacterium
TCGTGCCAGCACACGGGCAAGCTCGTAGTGTGCGGCGGCCTCGTCGGGCTTGATGCAAACCGCGTGGCGGAACTCCTCGGCCGCGGCGTCGAGGTCGCCCTTGGCGGCGAGGGCGCTGCCGAGGTTGAGGCGCGCCGAGAGGTAGTCAGGCCTGAGGTCGAGGGCCTGGCGGAACTGGACGATGGCCGCATCGAAGTCGCCTTTGGTGGCGAGGGCGCCGCCGAGGTTGAGACGGGCTTCGGGGGATTGCGGTTTGAGGCGGACGGCCTCGCGGTGCGCGGCGACGGCGGCGTCGAGGTCGCCCTTCGCAGCGAGCGCGTTTCCGAGGTTGCCGTGCGCTTCGGCGAGGTCGGGCTTGATGCGAATGGCTTCGCGGAACTCGGCGATCGCGGTGTCCAGGTCGCCCTTCTTGACGAGCGCCGCGGCGAGGCCGCTGTGCGCTTCGGCAAGGTCGGGCTTGATGCGGATGGCTTCGCGGAACTCAGCGATCGCGTCATCGAGGTCGCCCTTCTTTGCGAGCGCAATGGCGAGGTTGAGGTGGGCAAGGAGCGACGTCGGCCGAAGCTTGATCGCCTCGCGCCATTTGAGGATGGCGACGTCGGTCCGGCCAAGTTCGTAGGCCAAAACCCCTTCATTGAACAACTCGCGTGCCCGGCGCTCCGTCTCCGATTCCCCGGGCGCCGGCAGTCGGATGCCCTGAATCTCGCCGAGTTTCTCCTCGGCGACCGATTCGACTTTGGCGCTCGCCGCGTGCAGCGCCTCGAGTTTCTCTTCGATTACCTTCTTTGTGTCTTGGAACCATGCGTTCCAGTCGTTGATCAGCTTATCCCGCTGTTCTTCGGCCTCCTGCCGGAGTTTTTTTGCGAGTTGCTCCTTCTCACGCTCGGCCTCTTCTCGGGCCTCTTGGCGGCTCCTGAAGGTGAGATAGCTACCAACCGCGATGAGGAAGGCGAATGCGGTGATAATGAACTGGTAAAAGGCCTTCTCCTGAGTGCTGGCGTAAGCTTGAAACGTCGCAGGACTCATGATGGAACTGGCGAACCACATCTGGAGCCCCGGGGCAAGTGCGAGCGCGAACACGGCGAGGACGAGGAACAAAGCGGGAAGAAGCGACTTCTTCATTCAGGGGCTCCCGATTGTCGGGTTCCGTTTCGGTGGCTTCGGCGCCTTGCGGGCAACCGCTACTGTTTGGCCGCTGCTGAATTCTATTGTGCCGTCGCGCCAAGTCAAGTCAGCGCAAGGGTGCGCCAGCGTTGTTCTCGCGCTTCCGCTCTCGCGGTGCTTCGGCTATGATGTGGGCGTGATTTCCTGTGAATCGAAAGGAGCGGACGTTGGCAATTGACCTCGGGCGAATCGATGCGCTGATCGATGTGGTCGAGAAGCACCTGTCGATGGAAGACTTCATGCGGACGCTGGCAGGCATCCGCGAGATCGACCGCTGGTTCACGTTCCCGAAGTTCGCGGAGAGCGCTCATTTCACTGCCGGAGAGCTTCGAGCAGCGGGCTGCGAAGCCGAGGTTATCGACTTTCCGGCCGACGGCCGCACGGCCTTTGCCGACTTCGTCATGCCGCTCGCTTGGGACGCTGGCGAAGCGACACTCGAAATCGTCGAGCCCTCGACGGAACGCTGCATTCTCGCCCGGCGCTCCGAGGAGCCAAACACGACAGTGATGTGGTGCGCGCCAACACCGCCCGGTGGCGCCACGGGAGGCGTCGTCCTCTGGGACGAATTGAGCGTTGCGGAACGCGATGGGGCAGACCTGCGTGGGCGATTCGTTTACACGCGTCGTAAGCCCCACGAAGTCAAAGCTGCCGCCGCCCTCCGGGGCGCGCTGGGCATCATCAGCTCCTACGGCTTCGACCGGGAGAGGACGGATTTCCGCGATTGTGTCTGCTGGGAGAATGCTTGGGCGGATTCGGCAGGGGCATGGGCGATGACGGCAGCCGACACGCGCCTGCCGGGCTTCTGTATCTCGCCCGCAAAGGGTGACCGGCTCGAACACCTTGCGAAGTGGCATCCGGGGCTTCGGCTTCACGCAACGGTCGATGCGCGCCTCTACGAAGGGACTTTGCCGCTCGTTTCCGGCCTGCTCAAGGGACAAGGCAGCTCCGAGGTCATCCTCATCGGCCACCAGTTCGAGGTCGGCGCGGTCGATAACGCTTCGGGCTGCGCGGCCATCGTCGAAGCGGCACGGTGCCTTGCGAGGATGCGCGACACGGGCGGCCTGCGGCCGCTCCAGCGCTCCGCGCGGTTCATCACCTGCGCCGAAATGTATACGTCCATTCCGTTCGCCGTCACGCGGCCAGATGCCGTTCGCCGAATGGTTGCCGGACTCGACCTCGACATGATCTGCCCCTACGGGGGCTTCGACAGCCCGATGGATTTCTACGAAAGCCCCGACGCGAACGCTTATTTTGGCGATGACTTGCTCGAACTCATCATCCGGCGGGTCTGGGGGCGGCACGGCTCGCCGTGGGCATGGGAGCGCAAGCGGACGGAGCTTTCAGACAATTGCTGGTGCGACCCATACGTCGGCGTGCCGATGTCGTGGTTATCATGGCACGGGCGCGAGTTCTGGCATTCGAGCGGCGACACGGTTGCCCGAGTTGTGCCCGAGGCGGTGCGCGACGTGGCCGTTGCCGCCATTGTTTGGCTTGCATTTCTGCTCACGGCGGACGAGGACGACGTAAGATGGCTGGCCGGTGTCGAGCAGACCTTGGCGCACGAACGCCTTGCTGCGGAGCGGGATGAGCGGCGCGATTACGTGCTGGGGCGCGAGGCGCGCCGCATCGAGTCAATTTTGCGTTTGTGCAAGTCGGCAGAGGTCGAGGCCACCGCCGAAACGCTAGCCGCCCACTACGAGCCGCCGGAGGAGCCGCCCGAGGATGTCGATGATGAGGCCGTCCAGTTTGTTCCGGTGCGCCGCTGCATGGCGCCGCTGACGTTCGGCCGCATCCCCGATGCGGAGTGCAAGTTCTCCCCGCCGCTGTGGAACCCGAAGCTCAATTCGGCGCTCTACTGGGCCGAC
>CAZBRH010000051.1:5527-14274 GCA_964494245.1 uncultured Planctomycetota bacterium
AAGCTTGACTTGCTCGACTGGTTCCGGTTTCTTGCGGAGCACGGATACGTCGATCTAAAGCGCTGACCCGCTCATTCCCGCATCGAGTGCCGAGACTGCATGTCGTCGGTCGTCAGGCCGAGGCGGTCTTGGAGCATCCGGCAGGCGCAATCGCACACGAGGAGCAGGCATTCCTCGAACAAGCTGCGCAGTGTGTGGGGCGTGCCGTCCTTTGGTGCAACGGGCGCGGGGATGTGAACGACGACTCTGGCGAGTTTTGCGATTGGGGAAGCCGGGGCAGCCGTGATGACGATGACGTCGGCGCCGATGTCGCGGGCGCCTATCGTTTGCTCCAGCGGCACGGGGGTTGTGCCGGAGCCGGAGCCGACGAGCACGAGGTCGCCGGACTGAATCGGGGGACAGCCAGCAGTCCCCACAATGTGTGTCTCGATGCCGAGGTGCCGTAGGCGGATGGACATCGCTTCCAGCACGCAGCCGCTGCGACCGGCGCCGATGAGGAACGCTCTCCGCTTTGCGGCCAGCGCGTCCACCATTGCCTCGACGGCCGCCGGATCAACCGATCCGACGCACCGTGTGACGTCGGACAGGACAGCGTGGGAAATCTCGGAAAACCGCATGACGTCAGCTCTTATACGTGACGAGTAGCGGCCAGGCCGTCAGCCCGCAGGGCTTCAGGTGGTATTCATCGCGCCAGCGGTCGCCCTCCGTGACGAACTGTTCTGGCCCGGTCCAGACCGGGTTTGGATCGACGATGTGCAGGGGACCAAAGGCATTGCGGCGGCTGCCGAAGACCTCGATGCAGAGGTCGTTTTTTCCGTCGAGCACATCGGTCACATCAACCTCGTAGGGCGGCCAGGCGGCGTATCCGGCGAGCTTGCCGCCACAACTTACGCGGATGACCGTCGATCGATGATTGTCGAAGCGAAGGACGAGCCGCTCGCTTCTGCCCGGCTTGAAGCGAGCGGGCAGGCGATAGACGACGGAGCCCGTGTAGAAGGGAAGCCCCTGTCCGCACCAGTCGCCCGGCTCCAGCGCGGCCGGCGGCTCGAGAATCTCCGGTTGGTTCCCGACGAGCCGAACTCCAAAGTAGCCAAGCAGGAAGCACGTCTCAAGGCCGTCGTTTTCGGTGTAGTCGATGCGGAGCGAGAGGGTGTTTTCGCCGGGGACGAGCAGGCCCGGCGGGACGGGCAGCTTCTGAAGGCACGGGTCCACCCACCAGGCCCCGTCCTCGTTGGTCGTGAGCGGCGAGCCGTTGAGCCGAACGTCGAAGCGTTCGGGGGTTTCGAGCGCGAGGCCGACGGGGCCTTGCGGGACGTTGCGGACACGGAAGGTGTATTCGAGTTCGACGGGGATGGACTGGATTTGCTTGGGCTTCGGTCTTGCCCACGGCTGCACCATCGCGCCGCCGCGGGGGGCGACGCCGAGCGCCGTCCGCGCTGCGCGGTCAACCTTCAGGATTTCCATGCGGTCGTTCCAATCGCCTCCGCCAATGCGGAACCGCGGCATATCCAGCACGACGGCGTTCGCGTCGGTCAGGGCGATGGTTGCAGGCCGCTGGGGCAGGCGTCGTATCCGCACGGCCTTGAGCGACGGCCTTGGTCTGGCTCCCGCGGTCGGCTTCCCGCCGATAACAAATAGTCGGCTGCCGGAGGCGGGGAGCGATGTAGTGAACGAGTCGGCATTTTTCGCCACGAGAAACACGTCGCCCGTTTGCGGGTCCCACTCCTCGATAAGGCCTGCCTTGCGGAGCTTGACGCGGACGGTGTCGATGCCCTGCTTCCGGTCGATGTTGCAGACGAAGAGGATGGTTTTGGCGCCGGTCTTGCGCATCATGACGAGTGCAGAGCGGACGGGCTTCCCGTCTTCGCTTTCGAGAAGCACGGTGCGTTCAGGGGCAAGGGCTTCGACAATGGGATCTGCCGCAAGGGGGAGCCGACGGCACGCATCGGCGGTCTTTTGCGCCATATCCGAGGGCAGGGCGTCAACCAGCGAGGCCACCGGCTCGAGGAACAGCACCTTGCCGCCGCTACGGGCGAACGCGGCGAGCAACTTGAGCGTCGAACTCCGTAGCGTCAGCGTCGGCGGAACGACAACCGCCTTGTAGACCGCCTTGCCGACGCGAAGCCGGCGGCCGGCTGCCTTCGCCAGCCGCGAGAGCATCTCCTCGTCGCCGTAGTCGAAATCGATCTGATGCTGGAGCAGGATGTCGCGCACGCCCGTGAAGTGCCGCTGCAGCTCGGCAGCGGCCTGCTTCGCCTGTTCGGTCTGGACCGGCGGCAGCGTCCACTGGCTCTCGATCGGATGGATGACAAGAACGTCGCGAACGGCCTCACCCTGCACGAGCGCGTAATTGACGCGGGCGAAGTAATCTTCGACGACGGGATATTCTTTCCACCAGGGCGACTGGAAGAAGATAGAGGCCGGGTAATCACGCTTCGCCTGGCCGAGCATTGTATACCACGAGAGGTGCTGGCAGCGGAGGTTGACGCCGAGCGCCGCTTGCCAGTCGCCGATGGCCTTGTGCCCCTCGAACGTGAAGTCCCAGCCGGTGCAGCCGTAGAGTTCGGAGAGCATCCACTTGCGGCCCATCTGGCGGCGGACGGATTCGCACTGTTTCGCGGTGTCGTATTCGTATCCGAGTCCCCATCGCGACTCGGTGAGGATGTCGATGCCGGGGGCCTGCATGTGTTCGTAGAAGCGCATGGCGGCGCCGACGACCCGCGCTTGGCTTTCCAGTGTCTCCTCGGCGAGCACGTGGCCGGTGAAGAGGAGGTTGTGCTCGCCGCACCACTTGCCGATTTGTCCGGCGAAGTTTTCAACAAAAAGTGCGGTGATAAGGTCGCGATAATGCACGCGCGCCCGGACGGCCTTCGGGTCGTCCATCTCGTAGAAGAGAGCGGGAAGCCAGTCGAGCACATCGTAGCCGTAGCGCTTCTTGAATTCGGTGGGCAGGACGTCCGTCCAGGGAATCGCCTTCCACGCCTTCCCGCCGTGTCCGTAGTTCGGTTCGTCTGTAAAGATGCCGGGGACGGTGGAGCCGAAGTGCTCGCCGATCTCGTCGGCGCAGGGCTGGTAGCCCTTGCGGATGAATTCGCGGACGGCTTCCTTTGACATCGTGTCGAGGTATGTCTGGCCGTTATACCAGGGGCTTGGTTCGTCGAGCTTGACGGCAAACGTGATGAAGTTTTTGCCGTTGGGGTCGGGCCGGAAGCGGAGGTCGGCCCATGTGCCGCGGAAAACGCGGAGGAGGCCTTTCTGGGACGTTGGCGGCTGGTCAAGAATCTCGGCGTGCAGCTTTCGCATGCGGTATTTCTTGTTCTTGGTGACCAACCCGCCGGCCGCGCCGGAGGGCCAGCGGTCTTCGTCGTAGAGCCACGCTTCCAGTCCGAGCTTGCGGCATTCGTCGATGGTCGCCTTGACGCAATCGAACCATTCGCGCCCCAAGTATTCGGTTGCAAGTCCGACGCGTGAATGCATGAACCCGCCGCCCAAGCCCATGCGGTGGAAGATGCGAACCTGACGGCGAAGTTCCTCGGGCTCCATTTTTCCGTTCCACGCCCAGAACGGCTTGCCTCGGAAGGGAGTTCCAGGGCCCTTGAACTCTTTGGCATTCATTAGCTGCGCTCCTTTACGTCCCTCAGTGGGAGCAGTTGGTCACACGTGCGGCCTTATACCGTCGGAAAGGGTGACATTCAAGAAGAATTCCCTCTTGCCGAATGGCGGCTTTTTTGTTGGACGTGTTATATGCTCGTTGATATAATCCGCACCCTCGAACAGCGGAGGACAAGGCGGAAACAGCCAGCACGAGCAAATAGGACGGGGGACCAACAGGATGGACGGCGTAGAGATCAAGGCACTGAGGAAAGGGCTCGGGCGCACGCAGGAAGAGTTTGCTCACGATGTCGGCGTGACGTTCGCAACGGTCAACCGGTGGGAGAACGGCAAGTCGAAGCCGTCGCGCCTCGCCCTGAAAGTTCTGGAAGCGTTGAAGCAGAAGACCGAAGCCGCGGCCAAGAAGCCGGCAGGGCAGAAGACCGGGAGGCGGAGCAGCCGGAAGCGCTGAAGCCGGCCGCCGCTACCGTAGCTTTTCCTCGATTTCGGGAAAGATTTCGCGCGCGAATTCTTTGAGCAGGCGCGCTCCCCGCTCTTCGTCGTCGTGCCCCGCGATCCACGTTGAGAACCGGATCAGCGCGACCCGTGTGCCCGAACGGCCGAGCAGGTTATACCAGATGACTTGGAACTGCTGCCGAGCGAAGTTCCCCGTGTAGAAATCGCCAACCTTGTACCAGAACATCATCAGCCGGCTGTGTCCGGCCTTGTTTGTGAGAAGAAGCCGCCGGACGTTGATGACCCGGCCGTCAGCCGTCGTGAAGGAATCGGGCGTTAGGCGTTCGAGTTCATTGCCTTCGGCGGCCGAGCACTGTTCGGGCGGGTGGACGCCCTTACGGTCGCCCATTGCGAAGACAACGGTCATATCGACCACGTCGCTTCCGCGCCGGTATTGCCGCATGATGATGTCCTTGGTGCCGAGGATTTCCTCGGTCACTCGGCGCGTGCCCGGGTCTTGGGCAATGGTTTCGCCCAGCCAGCCGCCGATGGCCATGGGGATTTGCTCGGCGCGATCGCTCACTTGGGGGACCCTCGGCTTGTAGGAATAGACCCCGGCGACTGCGGTTGCGATGGAGAGTGCGCCCACCATTCCCCAATAGTGCGTCTCGCCAGGTCGCGCGAACCACACCATAGCAACTCCGATTGCAAATGTGGCGGCGGTTGTCGCGAAACCGAAGGCCCGACCGCTCCACGCGTTCGAAGATGAATCTCCTACGGCCGCCAGAAGAAGCAAGGCAAGTGCGAGTCCCGCAACGCCGGCGGTGACGCCGCCGATTATGATGCTCGACCACCTTCCGCGCAGATTAGACATCCGCCGCCTCCGCCGCCGCGGCGTCGAGCGCCGCTTCCGCTTCGGCACGGCGCGCCGCGTCCCGCTCTGCCAGTTGGTTGTAGAGACGCCTGATCGGACGCCGCAGAGCGAACAACAGCACGTAGGGGACGACGCTCGACAGAAGAACCGCCACGGTCACCGCCACCTTTTGCTGCATTAGCGCGATCGCCGCGCCGCCTGCGTGCCATAAAAGCAACAACAGGACAATGAGTGTCCAGAAATCGCTTCGGAACCGCCCCAGCCGCCGCTCCGCGTGCGACAGCACCCGTTCAAGCGAGAAAAGACCGACGAACGCGATGACGAAAATCATGATCCCCGTGAAGTCGTGCACCGGTTCGTCCGTGAGTTTTCGAAGGTGCTTCACCATCGACGAGAGCGGCCCATTCTCCATCCTTGTCCAGAGTTCTCCGCCCGTGGCCACCTTTTCGTTCCACTGGTAGGTGACGAGCGCGAGCGTGAGAATGCGAATGAGGTTTGCAATGAAGGACGCAGGGATTGTCGCGGCAAGGAGCACAAGCCGCTTGGTCAGCGACAGAGGGGTGACGTACGCAAAAAGCAGGCCAAACGCAATCAGCGCAATCAGCGACCGCAGACCGCTGCATACCGCCCCGACTGTAACGCTTTTCAATCGCCCGTCCTCGGCTCGGCGGCCGAACACGATCCGCGCCCCCTCCCGTTCGCAATACACGCCGACGAGGCGGCTGTTCAGGATGGACACCGTGTTCGCCGTCGCAAACATCTTGAGCGGCATCGTGTATTCCTGAACCTTGTAGTCGGGCAGCGGAACGCTCGTAAAGAGGAACAAGAGCGGAAATGCGAGGATGAAAGCAACTCGACGTCCCAGGTAATAAAGCACCAGGCCGACGACAACGACCACCGAAAAGAACCACGCAACCGAGATGATCTCAAACGCGCCCGCGAGCACGCAAAGGAGCAAGGCCGGGATCAGGACCAGCAGCCCTGGCTTCCATGGCTCCGCTTTCAGGTTGCGCAGCTCGTGGACGAGATACGCCGTTCCCGCCGCGGCCAAAAGGCCAAAGAGCCAGCGCTTGTCCCATTCCAGGTCGCTGAAAAGCCAATACAGCACAGCGGCGCCGATGCCCGCCGCATAGAGAGTGCCAAGCTCTGGCGGCGCCTCGCCCGTCAACTCCTTCCGTTTTCGCAGGACGAGGTAAGCAGAGACGAACGGGATGAGCGGACCATGCGAAAAATAGCCCTCTTCCTGTGTCCAGCGCAGCCAGACGCGCGAGAACGGGCCGACGACAATTGCGGCGAGCAGCAGAAAGGGGAGAGCGATCTTCAGCGCGCGCGGCAGGCCGCCCGGGACCGGTTGAGCGTCTATCAGTTCCTGACCAGCAGCTGCCATCATACCCCACAGGAAGAGAAGACCAGGCGCACCGAGCTCGCCGCTTTCATTATACCCGCCGACATCGGGGTATCCAAGCCGGTAGCTCTGTGTTCGCGGCGCACTGCACTCTGGGGGGTGCTGGTGTTCCCGCCGTCAGATTTGCGGGGCCGTCCCAAACAACGGAAAGAGTGCTACGCGTGGCGCGTCGGCTTGACCGCGTCCAGCACGGCTGATACACTGGCGGCAACGATGGCCACTGAGGACGCAAGGAACGCACCGGCATGGCAATGAAGGCAGTTCTGTTTCCGGGACAAGGGGCGCAAAAAGTCGGCATGGGCGCCGACCTCTACGAGGCGGTTCCCGCCGCGCGCGAGGTCTTCAAGCGAGCAAACGAGGTGCTCGGTTTCGACCTGACGAAGCTCTGCTTCGAGGGACCAGAAGCGGAGCTAAACGACACAGCAAACTGCCAAGTGGCGATTCTGGTAACCAGCGTCGCCGCGCTCGAAGCGCTCAAGTCGCGCCGCGGCGAACGAGCTGTCCGCGCAGACGTTGCTGCGGGCTTGAGTCTGGGCGAATATACCGCTCTCTGCTACGCAGGAGCGATAGCGTTTGAAGACGCCGTCCGCCTCGTTCGCCAGCGCGGCCTCTTCATGAAGGATGCGGGCCGGGCCAATCCCGGAGCGATGGTCTCTGTGCTCGGAATGGAGCGCGACGCCGTCGCCAAGCTCATTGAAGAATGCCGCGGCGAAGGCGTCCTGGTTGCGGCGAACTTCAACTCGCCGGGGCAGATCGTCCTGTCTGGATCAGTCGAAGCGGTCGACCGGGCAGCGACGCTTGCGAAGGACCGCGGGGCGAAGCGGGCAATCAAGCTGGCCGTCAGCGGAGCGTTCCATAGCCCTCTGATGCAGCCGGCCGCCGAGAAGCTGCGCTCCGAACTGGAACGAACGGCGATCGCCGATCCGAAGGTGCCTGTTGTGAGCAATGTATCGGCGCGATACATCGGCTCGGCGGCCGAGGCCCGTGAACTGCTCGCCCGGCAACTGACCAGCCCGGTGCTCTGGGAGGACTCGATGCGGTTCCTCGTTGCTCAGGGAATGACCGAGGCAATCGAGGTTGGCCCCGGCCGCGTCCTCGCCGGCTTGATGGCTCGGACGGATCGCAACGTCGTCGTGAAGAACGTGGAGTCGGTGGCGGACTTGACGCAGGAATAGGTCCTATAGGACCTAATGACCTATTGGAGGAAAAGGACGTGAACTTGAAGGGTAAGGCGGCGCTGGTGACTGGCGGTGCGCGGGGCATCGGCAAGGCGATCTGCCTCGCGCTCGCGGAGGCAGGCGCGGACATCTGTATCGCGGATGTCATCGACGCTGGCGAAGCCGTAGCGGAAATGGTGGCGAAGGGCGGTCGCTGCATCGCGCGCAAGGCGGACGTGACGAAGTCTGCCGATATGGAGGCGGTTGTTCGGGATGTCGTCGCCGAGTTTGGCAACCTCAGTATCCTCGTGAACAACGCGGGGATTACGCGCGACGGGCTGCTCGTGCGGATGAGCGAGGAAGACTGGGACAAGGTTCTCGCGGTAAACCTGAAAGGTGCGTTCGTCTGCACGAAGGCCGTCGCACGGCAAATGATGAAACAAAAATACGGGCGAATCGTGAATATCGCGTCGGTTGTCGGCATCTTCGGCAATGCCGGCCAGGCGAACTACGCCGCCTCGAAGGCCGGGATGATCGGCCTGACGAAGTCCGTCGCGAAGGAACTTGGCTCGCGGAACATCACCGTGAACGCCGTCGCACCGGGCTACATCAAGACCGAGATGACGCACGTGCTGAGCGACGAGGCCCGAGCGGCGTTCGTGCAGAACATCCCACTCAGCCGACCGGACAAGTCAGACGACAAGGCCGGTTACCCGGAAGACGTAGCGAGCGTCGTTGTGTTTCTCGCCAGCGACGCCGCGGGCTATGTCACCGGACAGGTCCTTCCGATTGACGGCGGCATGGCGATGTAGGGGGAAACAGGTCCGATAGGACTTCTCAGGGTCAGAACCATGCACTCGCCCGCTTTCACCGAGTTCAAGTCACTTGCCCGTCCCGGTGCGGTCGTCGCCGTGTGCCGCCAGCTTCTCGCCGACACCCTGACGCCGGTCTCGGCGTTCCTGCGGTTCGGCGACCAAGAAGATTGCTTCTTGCTCGAAAGCGTGACGGGGGGCGAGAAGGTTGGCCGCTACTCCATCATGGGCTTCGGCCCGGCAGCCGTGTTTGAATGCCTGGAGGGCAAGGTCAGATACGAACACGACGGGCGAATCGATGAGTATCCGGTCAGCGATCCCATCGCCGAACTAGAGCGACTTATCACGCGGTCGAAACCCGTCAGCGTTCCGGGCCTTCCCGAGCAGGAAACTTCGTTCACTGGCGGCGCCGTCGGCTACTTCGCTTACGACGTCGTCCGCTACGTCGAGGA
>CAZBRH010000051.1:14284-19802 GCA_964494245.1 uncultured Planctomycetota bacterium
CAGCCTCGCCCTGCACGATCTCGAGGACCTGCCGAACCGGCCCGAGCGGTCGCTCGGGCTGCCCGACCTGTGTTTCATGTTCTTCGACACGGTCATCGTCTTTGACCACGTGTACCACACAGTCAAGGTCATCAGCAATGCGCATATGGACGGCCGCACTGCCCGCGAGGCCTACGATGCTGCCGTCGAGCAGATTGATCTCGTCGTCGCCAAGCTCAGCACGTCCGTCTCGTTTGTTCACGACGACATCATCACGTCGGGCGTCGAGGAGATTGAGTTTGAGTCGAATTTCGCCAAGGCCGATTACCTTCGCGCCGTCGAGAAGTGCAAGGAATACATCACTGCTGGCGACATTTTCCAGGTTGTCCTGTCGCAGCGGCTCCACGCGAAGACGACCGCCGCGCCGTTCGACATCTACCGCGTCCTGCGCGCCATCAACCCGTCGCCCTACATGTTTTACCTCAAACTTGGCAACCTGAAGCTCATCGGCGCGTCGCCCGAAGTGATGGTCAAGGTCGACGGCCGCCGGATGATCGTCCGCCCCATCGCAGGGACCCGCCGCCGCGGGCGGACGGACGAAGAGGACGCTGCTCTGGCCGACGAACTGATCCGCGACCCAAAGGAGCGGGCCGAGCACATCATGCTTGTCGACTTGGGCCGGAACGACGTCGGCCGCGTCTGCGAGTTCAACTCCGTTCACCTCGACGACGTGATGGTCATCGAGCGGTTCAGCCATGTGATGCACATCACATCGCAGGTTTCCGGGACGCTCCTGCCGGGGAAGACATGTTTCGACGCTCTGCGCTCGGCGATCCCGGCGGGGACGCTTTCCGGCGCGCCGAAGGTCCGAGCGATGCAGATTCTCGACGAGTTGGAGCCGGACGTCCGCGGCCCCTACGGCGGCGCCGTCGGCTACGTCACCTACGGCGGCAACATGAACACAGGGATCATCATCCGCACGCTTGTCCTTGTCGGCAATGATGCCTATGTGCAGGCCGGCGGCGGCGTCGTCGCCGACAGCGTCCCGGAAAACGAATATCAGGAGACGCTCAACAAGGCCCGAGCCGTCCTTCGCGCCGTCAAGATCGCCGAGGACCAGATGAAGGGGTAAGGCGCGGGCCACCGTTCGCGGGCGGTGTTGGGGCAGCGCACCGCTGGGCGCATTGCATGAACATGCATAGCCAAACACGCACACCCTTCCGGCTCATCACCGACATGACCCCCGCGGGCGACCAGCCCGCAGCCATCGAGGCGCTCGTTCGCGGCTTCCTCGAAGACAAGAAGCGCTTCCAGACGCTCCTCGGCGTCACTGGCTCCGGCAAGACGTTCACCATGGCACACGTCATCGAACGCCTCGGCCTCCCGACGCTCGTCATCTCGCATAACAAGACCCTCGCCGCACAACTCTACGGCGAATTCCGCGAGTTCTTTCCCGAAAACGCCGTCGAATACTTCGTCAGCTACTATGACTATTACCAGCCCGAGGCCTACATTCCCGCGCAGGACATCTATATCGCAAAGGACGCCAGCATCAACGAGGACATCGACCGCCTGCGGCTCGGCGCGACCAGCGCGCTCATGTCCCGCCGCGACGTCATCATCGTCGCCAGCGTCTCGTGCATCTACGGCCTCGGCTCGCCCGAAGACTACCGAGCGATGACCGTAGATCTCGCCGTCGGCCAGACGATTGACCGCGACCGTCTGCTCCGCAAGCTGGTCGACATCCAATACGACCGCAGCGACTACGAGCTCCGCCGCGGCACCTTCCGCCCCCGCGGCGACGTCGTCGAAATCCTCCCGGCCTATGAGGAAGTTGCTCTCCGCATCGACCTCCTCGGCGACGTGGTTGAAGGCATTGCCACCATCGATCCCCTCACCGGCGATGTCCTCTCGCGCGAGAAGCACGCAACCATCGCGCCGGCCAAGCACTTCGTAATGCCCGACGACCGCGTCGAGCCGGCACTTGCCCGCATCGAAGCCGAACTCGAAGAACGCATCCGGTTCTTCCGCGACCGCGGCAAGTTCGTCGAGGCCGAACGCATCGAGTCCCGCACCCGCTATGACCTCGAACTGCTCCGCGAAATCGGCTACTGTCCCGGCATCGAAAACTACTCCCGACACCTCGCCGGCCGCGCCGAAGGCGAGCGCCCCTATACACTGCTCGACTTCTTCCCCGAAGAGTTCCTCTGCATCGTGGACGAATCCCACGTCACTATCCCGCAAATCGGCGGCATGCACGCCGGCGACCGTTCCCGCAAGCTCACGCTCGTCGAGCACGGCTTCCGCCTCCCCTCCGCGCTCGACAACCGCCCCATGCGGTTCGACGAATGGGAGGCGAAGCTCGACCGCGTGCTCTTCGTCTCCGCCACCCCCGACCAATACGAGCTCGACAAGTGCAACGGCGAAGTCGTCGAGCAGGTCATCCGCCCCACTGGCCTCGTCGACCCCGAGATCATCGTCAAGCCCGCAACTGGGCAGGTGCAGGACCTCCTCGTCGAGATTCGTAAGCGCGTCGAAGCCGGTGGCCGTGTCCTAGTCACAACGCTCACCAAACGCATGGCCGAAGACCTCTCGGACTATATCCTCGACGAGGGAATCAAGTGCTGCTATCTGCATTCGGAAATCGACGCCATCGAACGGGTGCAGATACTCCGCGATCTACGGCTCGGCAAGTTCGACGTCATCGTCGGCGTCAACCTCCTCCGCGAAGGGCTCGACCTGCCTGAGGTTTCGCTTGTCGCCATCCTCGACGCCGACAAGGAGGGCTTCCTGCGGTCGCAGACCTCGCTCATCCAAACCATTGGCCGCAGCGCCCGCAACGTCAACGCGACGGTCATCCTTTACGCCGACGAGCTCACTGGCTCCATCCGCCGCGCCGTGGACGAGACGAACCGCCGCCGCGCCATCCAGCTCGCCTACAACGCCGAGCACAACATCACGCCCGAGACCATTCGGAAGGAAATCCGTGAGGGCATCGAAAAGGAAATCGCCGCAAGTAGGATGGCCCGCGAAGCCGTCCACGAATCCGAGACCGAATACCTGACGGCTGAACAGTTGCGCGAGCTCGAGGAAGAAATGCTCGCGGCGGCGGCGGAACTCAACTTCGAACGCGCCGCCGAGCTGCGCGACCGCATCGAGGCCATCAAGGGGACTGACTGGACCCGCGCGAAGTCCCGCCAAAAGCCCGCCGGCCGCCGCCGCAAAAGCTCGCGCCAGCGATGGCGTCCGTGAAATTCTCATCCGCTTCTGCTATAATCCAGTCCGTTGGTCATGACGCTCCGGCCCCATGGCAGCTCAAGACATGAGGACAGGTCCCAATGGCTGAACCGCCAAGCGAACGCATCGAGGACAAGATCAAGCGGATGATCGTTGAGCGCTGTTTCCTGAACATCGCCCCTTCGTCTCTCGCCGATGACGAGGTGCTCATCAAGCGGCACGATATCGACTCGCTCAAGCTCTTCGAGATCGTCGTCGGCACAGAAGACGAGTTCGGCGTCTCCGTCGCCGACGAGGATTTCACCGTCGACAACTTCCGCACGGTCAAAGACATTGCCGACTGCGTGCGGAGACATCTGGGAAACACCGGACATTGAACGTCAAGCGTCGAACGTCGAGCGAAACACGCCACGAAGAAACAGCGCTGTGGTTCGGCCGCAACGACGAGATCTTCGGCATGTACCATGCCGCCGAAGGAAACATCGTCGTCGTCTTCTGCCCGCCGTTCGCCGAAGAGCATAAGTCCGCTTACCGCACGTTTGTCGAAACGGCCCGCGCGCTCGCTGCTGCGGGCGTCGCGTGCCTGCGGTTCGACTATTTCGGCACAGGCGACAGCGATGGCACGTTCGCCGAATTCCTGCCCTCGCGAGCGATGGAGGACATTGTGAGCGCGGCGGAGCAGGCCCGCAAGCTGTGCGGCTCCTCGCGCGTCGTTCTCCTGGGGCTTCGGCTTGGCGGAACGATGGCCCTGGGCGCGGCGCCGCGCGCAGAAGCCGAAAGCGTCATCCTCTGGCAGCCCGTCGCCAGCGGCAAGGCATTCTTCGACCTGACCATCCGGCAGCAGATGCTCCGCAGGCAACTTATCGAGAAAACGGGGACAGATAACTTTTTTCACGGATCGAAAGAAGGTTATCTGTCCCCGTCTTACGGCGATGTCATCGACCTCGACGGTTTCCCCTTGAGCGCCGCCGCTGCCGAAGAAATCAAGCAGCTGGATTGCGTGAAGGCGGCCGACGCGTTCCCCGGACCTGTCCGCCTGCTTCAGATTTCATACGCCGAAGCGATGTCGCGCGACTACCGTCCCCTCGCCGACGCCCTCGGCGACCGCCTTACCTTTGCCGCCGTTCGGTGCGAACCCTTCTGGAACCGCATCGACCTCACCGACGCGTCCCCGGTCATCCGCCAAACACTCGGCTGGCTCGCGGGTGCTGAAAACGAGGACAAATAAGTTTTTCGCCTTGTGAAAAAAGTTATCTGTCCCCGTTTTCCCGGTTTTCCTTTCCCCTCAGCAAGGCACTCCGCCGCCACCTTTACAGGGGCGATGCACTTGGAATAGAATGCGCGTCGCGCTCCGCGGGCGGGCCAACTGTTCGCAGTCCCAAGAAGCAAGAGCATGCGGACAGGAATCATTCCGCCTGCCGAAGGCAATTCTTTGTTTGGATTGCCATTGCTTCGTTCCTGAACTTGCGGAAGGAGTTGCGGGTGAAGCAGTTTTGGCTGTGCTTCGTTCCGCTTTTTGTGGCGGTGGATGCACCGGGTGTGCTGCCGCTGTTCCTCGGCCTGACCGAGGGGCTTCCGGCAGCGCAAAGGCGGCGCATCCTCATTCAATCTCTAATTACTGCGTCGATCGTTGCCGTTGTCTTCTTAGCGGGCGGACCGGAGGTGCTGCGGCTTGTCGGGGTTTCGGTGGCGGATTTTATGGTGGCCGGTGGCTTGCTGCTTTTGGTCATATCGCTTGGAGACATCTTGTCGGGCGACAAGTCGCAGCGGCAACTGGACTACGAGACGCTGGGGGCGGTGCCGATTGGCGTCCCGCTGATTGTCGGACCAGCAGTGCTCACGACATGCGTGCTGCTGGCCAACGAGCACGGGGCGGTGCTCACGGCGGCAGCGGCACTGATCAACATCGGAATCGCCGTCGTTGTTTTCTGGTTTGCGGAGCCAATCGCCGGATTCCTCGGCAACGCAGGCACGAAGACGCTGTCGAAGATCGCCAGCTTGTTCCTTGCGTCCATTGCTGTGATGCTCATCCGGCGAGGGGTCATCGAGATTGCACGGGGGGCGTGAGCATGCAAGATTGTCCTCATGCCCATCTTGGTTTCCTGTTGAAAAGTTCCGTCGCTCCCGTTACATTTCGGCCTCCGGAAGGGTATGGCAATCGGGATGGAGAGAACGCTCGTCATCGGCACCCATAATCGCAAGAAGGCGCGCGAGATTATCCAAATACTCGGCGTCCCGGGACTCCGGCTGCTGACGCTGGACGACTTTCCCGAGGCGCCTGATCCTGCGGAGGATGGTGCGA
>CAZBRH010000052.1:0-4341 GCA_964494245.1 uncultured Planctomycetota bacterium
CCTTCGCGGTCGCCCGCACGGAGTTGTTCGTCGGCGGTTTCAATCAGCCACCGCGCGAGGCGGGGGTCTCCGAACATCCCGTAGATCCTGCGGACGGCATCGGGGCGACCGGCCTTCTGGCACGCGGTCATTACGGCTCCGGCGGCGTCGTGGAAGGAACGTTTGTCTTCGGGGAAACGGCGGCGGGCATCGTCGAGAACCTCCATTGCGTCGTCGATGCGGCCGGCCAGGGTTAGTTCCGTCGCTGCGATGCCAAAGTGCCTGGTCAATGCCCTAGTGGGATATGCGGTGTGGACGTTGGCAACCCTCGTAAACTGTTTTGAGCCAAGAAACCTTTGGGCAAGTGTAAGCGCGGATCGCTCGAGTCCGGGCGTGGTCATCCCCTGCTGAGCGGCAAAGCCGAGGAGGTCCAGCGCCAGAGGAGCATCCCCATCGGCGATGGCCTGCGCGATGACCGGCTCGAATGACTTCGCCGCCTGCGGGTCCGGCAGGGCGAGGAACGCTCGCTTCATCTCGGCGTATTTCTTTTCGGTGGCGAACCCTTTGCATATCTGGTTGAGTGCGTCGCCAAAGCTGCGGCGCACTGCGGGGCCAGCGGCCAGCCACCAGTCGCGCAGCGTCGTGTGCGGGCCGCCGAAGCGAACGGTTTCGAGGATTTCCAGCGCGGGGCCGAGTGAACCATCGTCCGCGCATTGGGAGAGTACGGCGGGGAATCTCCACACGGAGCCAGGATCCAGCTTATGCCCATTTTTGCACCAAGCGGACAACTCCGAGGCGGCCTCGGCGTACCGGAGCATGTCGATCTTTACGAAAAACATGCGCTCACGGTTTTTGATAAGGATGGAGCGGTATTTCTCTGGAAGAAGTCCCTTCTGTCGCTCGACGCTTTCATAGTGGCTAAGCGCCGCCAAGAGCTCCTTCTTTGGGTCTCTGCCCATCGCCTCCTGAATCAACCCCGAGTAGTGCTCGGCGAGGACACCGATAAACTGGTCCCCATGTTTGCGTATGACGGAGGCATATTCTTCGAGCGCCTGCGCAAGCTGTCCTCGGCTGAGGATATGAAACTCAACGAATTGAAGAACGTTGAGACGCGGCCCGGCGAACTCCTCGCGGCGGATTTCGACATCGTCGAAGCGGACGGAGGGGCCTACCGCGTCGAACCCGAAGAAAGTTCGTCCGAGGTCTTTGAGCAACTCGGGGTCGTCGTATCGGAGCTCGGTTGTTGCTCCATTCCCGGTGACGCGACAGACGAGTGCCGTGTCGCGTCGTTCGATGCGCACCCGATACGGCACGTTGGGTTCGATGGGCGGGCAACGCGTTTGAGCCGCGATTTCGCGTCCGCGGAGGCGGGACTGCATGCGTTCGAGACTGAGCGTGCTGCCGTCCATATTGCCGAATCGGAAGTTGTAGCCGGCACGCGGTCCACGGCCGAGGAAGCACGTGACGCGAGCGTTTGGCGACTCCGCCAGAGCGGTGAACTCAAAAATGAGCGTGCCCTCGAATGGGCGGTCGAGCAACAGGGAACTGACACGGTCTGCCTCGGACCGAAGCTGACCGTTCTGGACGCTCCAACCGGGCGCAGAAGGTTTCCAGATGGGGTCGAGTTCCGCCCTTGAGAAATCGTCGGCGAATTGAACAACCCATTCGGGGTCTTGGTCCTTGAGACTCAGCGTGCGTTCGCGTTCGGCTTCGAGGCGTCGTGCTTCTTCGACTCGTGCCCGTTCGATGAGGACATGGATAATAGCTCCAGAGGCGGCGCCGACGAGGAGTGCGATGACGAGGCCCGTTAGAATAGGGGCTCGGTGTTTGCGCAGGGTCTTGGCGACCCGGCGGACGGGACCGGCCGGACGGGCGGAGATCATCTCGCCGGCCATGTAGCGGCGGATGTCGGCGCCGAACTCTGCCATGCTCTGATACCGGCGCGAAGGGTCCTTCTCCATCGCCTTGAGCACGATGGTCTGGATGTCGCGGTGCAGTCGAGGATTCTTGCGGCGGGGCGGGATTGGGTCGTCATGAATCACCTTCATGACGATGTTCATCATCGTCTCGCCGGTGAACGGCGGCTGGCCGGTCAGCATCTCGTAGAGAACCGCACCAAGGGAATACACGTCCGAGCGGAAATCGATCTTGTCGTTCTCGCCACGCGCCTGTTCAGGCGGCATATACGAAGGCGTGCCGATGGTCGTGCCGGTCCTTGTGAATTTCACGTCGGTATCGACCTCTTTTGCGAGGCCGAAATCCATAATCTGCGGTCGTCCGGACGTATCGATCATGATGTTGCCGGGCTTGATGTCGCGGTGGATGACGTGGCGGCCGTGGGCGTATGCGAGCGCGTCGCTGAGCTCGGCGGCAATTTCGAGCGCGCGGCGCAGTGTCAGCTGCCGCCGTGCGATGAGTACGTCGAGCGGCGTACCGTCGATGAAGTCCATCGTGAAGAAATGCTTGCCATCCTCGACGCCGATTTCATAGATGGGGACGATGTTGGGGTGGCGGAGTCGGGCGGCGGCGCGGGCCTCTTTCTCAAATCGGGCGACCTGTTCGGGCGAGGCGTGCTCGCCAGCAATCATCACCTTGAGCGCGACAACGCGGCCGAGGGTTCGGTGCCGCGCCTTATAGACGACGCCCATTGCCCCGCGCGACACTTCCTCCAGAATCTCGTATTCCCCAAGCGAGCGCCGCGCCGCGTATGTCGCAGGGGCCGCATCCTCGTGCGCGTTGACAGAGCCGTCTTCGGTGGTCTGGGCGGCAATCTGAGAAATCTGAGCATCCATATCCACGGTAGCGCCGCACTGCGGGCAGACCTCCTCCGCAGCCGGTCCCGAGGAATCCGGCACGGGAAGGTGCTCAAACCTGTGGCCGCATCGAGTGCAGGTGATCCTCATTGATCGCTCTCCCTTGTTGTTCTTGCCCGGTGCGCATTGTATGGGACGGGGAGCTCGTTTTCAAACACTAACGAGCGGGAGGAGGAACACGCGGTTTACTGCTGTACGGATGCGGGCAGAGGAGGGGGCGGTGCGGTGGCAGGATGCCGCGGGCTCCGTGAATGCCGCAGGGGGAGTGGCCACGACATTCGGGGGTGGAACCACGCCGCAGCGCCGGGGGATCGGAAATGCGGAATCCGGAAGGTTAAGGGAGCCCCCCGGCTCGCGGGCGGCACGCCACCGCACCACTTGAATTATACGCATCAGCGCGCCGCGGGTCAAATCTTTTTCTGACTGACTGCGTCGCCGCCTATTCGAGTATTTCCCTGCGCAGGTCAAGCGTCTGCCGCGCAAGGTCGGAAATGCTTACCCTGTAGTAGCCAGCGACGCCGGTTTCGAGGGTGTCGTGGAGCGGCTCGATCCATTGAGTCGGCAGCCGCTTTGCGCCGAGTATCATGCCGACAATGGAGCCGGCGGTCGCGCCGTTGCAGTCGGTGTCGAAGCACGCCTGCACGGCGACAGAGACGGTGCGGCCGAAGTCGAGTTCGCCCCAGAGGAGTGCCATCGCGACGATCTCGGCGTTGCTGATGGTGTGGCACCAGTGGTGCGGGTTCGCTTCGTTCCAGCGGGAGTGGATGTCGGCTTCCATTTCGGCAGCGGAGAATCCTGCTTGGCGGCAGGCGATGACGTGCTCGATCTGCCGGGCCAGCCGGCACCGCCGGGGGACCTGCGCCAGGCCTGCCCGGATCACGGCGGCGGGGTCGTCGAGCATCGGCGCGGTGGCCAGCATCGCGGCCACCCACATCTCGCCGTAGATGCCGTTCTTTACGTGGCTGATAGATGCGTCGCGCCACGCAAACTCCGCCGCGAGCGCGGGATTCCCCGCGGCGACGTATCCAAAGAAGTCCGCGCGAATCTGGGCGCCGATCCACTCGTGGTATGGGTTCCATGCGGTCGCCGATGCAGGCGGGGCAAGTCCCATCGACAGGTTGCGATAGGCGACGCGTTCCGCCGACCAGACGTGGTAGTAAGGGATGTTCCGCAGCCAGAACTCGCCCACGTGCGCCGGGGTGAAATCGCGGCCGTGGTTCTTGATGAGCGCGAGGCCGACGACTGTGTAGTTCGTGTCGTCGTCTTCGGGCATGCGGTTGGCGGTGAAGGGGAGCTGAAGGCGCCGACGCCGTGAGTCGTTGATGCCGCACTGCTCGAAGACCTTTCTCGGCGCCTTGGGAGAAACATAACTAGAAAGAGGATACTGACTCGTTGCTTTTAGATAGGGCCAGAGCTGGCGGGAGAGAATGTCTTCGAGGGGCTTGCCGAGCAGGCAGCCGGCGCACCGCCCGAGCCATGCTCCATATAGCCGGTCGAGCAGGGCGGCGTTCGTCATGCGAAGCTTATGGGGCTTCGGCGCGCGGGGGCG
>CAZBRH010000052.1:4362-12064 GCA_964494245.1 uncultured Planctomycetota bacterium
GCGCCGCCGGCTTCCCGCTATACCGTAGCCCTTCGCGGGCGGGAGCTTCGGTATAGCGGCAAACAGGTTCTGGGCGGCGAGTTGCGCCGCCGGCTTCCCGAGGTCGCACCGCAAGAGGCGCCGAAACTCCGGCTCCAACCGCGTGACATCGCGCCCCTCATCATGAAGCTGCTCAAGTTCGACTTTGAGTTCTCGCGTTCCCACCAGCACAGGCACGGGCTTCATTGGCTGCTCCTACTGCGGAAATGGTGGCCGGGTAGTTCACCTCTCGTCATCGGCCCATTGGTCGTGAATCTGGTGCGCCTTTAGCTTTCGGTAGAGGGTGGCGCGATCGATGCCGAGCAGGCCGGCGGCGCGCTCCTTGTTGCCGCCGGCCGCGTCCATCGCTTTCGAAAGCATCTGGCGTTCGAGGTATCGGATCGCGGCGCCTAGGGGAGTGACGTCGGCGGGCCCCAGTGTGTTGTTGGTGGCGGTCGGTGCTGCGGACACGTGCCGCCCGCGGGCAAAGCTCTCAATGAAGTCGGGCGGGAGATGTTCGGGTCGGATTTCGCCGCCTTCGGCAAACGTGACGGCGCACTCAATGACGTTTTCGAGCTGGCGGACGTTGCCCGGCCAGAGCGCTTCTGAAAGCATCGTCAGGACGGCGTCCGTGATTTTGGGGGCGCGGCGGCGGAACCGCCGGGCGCACTCCGCAGCAAAGTGTCGAGCGAGCAACGGAATGTCGCCGCGTCGCTCGCCCAGCGGCGGTACTGGCACCGGGACCACGTTGAGCCGGTAGTAAAGGTCCTCGCGGAAACTGCCCTCGGCGACAAGCGCCGCTAAATTCCGATTCGTGGCCGACAAAATGCGCACATCCACCTTTCGGACGACCGGGCTGCCGACAGGGCGGTCGGCTCGCTCCTGGATGCACCGCAGCAGCTTGTGCTGAAGCCGAAGAGGAATTTCCGAGACCTCGTCGAGGAACACCGTCCCACCGTTTGCCGCCTCGAAAAGGCCAATGCGGTCATCGACGGCGCCCGTGAACGCGCCCTTTACGTGGCCAAAGAGTTCGCTTTCGAGCAAAGTCTCGGACAGCGAGCCGCAGTCCACAGCAACGAACGGCCCGCCGCTCCGGTCGCTCCTCGCATGGATTGCTCGGGCGACCAGCTCCTTCCCTGTGCCACTCTCGCCGCAGATGAGCACGGTGGATGAACCAGCCGCAACCCTCGCAATCAGCTCCTTGAGATGTTTCATCGGCGCGCTCTCGCCAATCAAGCCGGCGAAGTCATCGCCGCTGCTTGCGGCGTCGTGCGCCGGATTCACCAGCAGGTTCTGCACCGTCTCCATAAGCTTGGGAATGTTCAGCGGCTTCGTGAGGTATTCCGACGCGCCACCCTTCATTGCCTCTACGGCCGAGTGAATCGTGCCGAACCCGGTAATGACGATGACGGCGGGCGGGCGGGGACGAGTGCGGGCAAATTCGAGAACAGCGAAACCATCGGCGTCCGGCATCACGATGTCCGTGATGACGACGTCGTACTCGTGATGCGTCATCTTGTCGATCGCGACGAGGCCGCCGTTCGCCGTGTCGATCTCGCACTCGCAGGAGGCGAGCGCGTGGGCAATCATCTGGGCGATATTTGGCTCATCGTCGACGATGAGAATTCTCGGCACTGCGGCGCTCCTGTGGATTGACCTGCCGATTATACCATACCGGCTGTGGTCGCAGCAGGTAGCAAGTGCTCAGAATCCCGCGCCGACATGCGTCAACTGCGGCGACGCCGGGCCAGCGCCCCAATGCCCAGGAGCACCAACGCCGTGGATGCAGGTTCGGCGACGGGCGGCTGGTTCCAGGCGATGTCAAGGACGCCGCCGTTGAACCAGTTGCCCTCGTTGATAAAGCCCTGTCCCACAATTCCGTTCACGATGTCGCCGGCTCGGAGGTAGTAGATGATGCCGCCGCCGAGGTCGATATTCGTGTGCATCTTGAAATGGAGCCCGTAGGTGTAGAGTGTCGAGCCGGGAGCGAAAATGAACTCCTCCGGTATCCCCAGCCCTGAGTCGAGGGTGAGGTGTCCAAGCGCAAGATTGTCTATGAGGCCGGCGGGCGTGGCACCGCGGTCTTCCGCTTGCCACGTGATTTCGTGTGGTGCACCAGCGCCTTTCGCGGCTACTACTACCGAGGAATGTTCGGCGCGGAACTGGTCGGCGGCGCCGGCATGCTTCGAGAGGTTGCCGTAGATGCGTATTCTCGCGGATGTTCCGTTGTCATCAAGCCGAGCGCCAACGCCCATGCTAAGCGATGCAAACGTCATGATGCCATCGTCGATGATGTAAAGGCCGTCCCCCGACGCGGCTTCGAACGAAATACGGCCGGTCCCGCCCCCGTTTCGAACTTCGATAGTGCCATTGTTCGTGACTATTCCGAGTTCAATGGTTGCGCCGCTGTCACCCGAGACGATGCCGGAGTTTTGGAGAAGACCGGACACGACGATGCGCTGACCCGACCCAACAGCAAGGATTTTTCCGCTGTTGTTGACGTTGCCGTTTAGTGTGAGGGTGCCACCAGCCGCGGCTACCGTGCCGCTGTTCTTGAGCGTGCCGTTACCCGTGTGGGAGACTGCTGTGCCAAAGCCCGAGATGGTTTTCCCAGCAGCGTTGGCCATGGTGCCTGCGATGACGCCGATTGTTCCACCGGCGAGTTGCAGCGCGTGGTCGTTCGTAAGTTTCTTGTTTGTGAAGCCGTCGGTCAACAGGATGAGTCCACCGCTGTCGGCAATAAACGTGCCGAGCCCGGATGGGCTAGTCTCGATGATACGGATTGAACTCCCAGAGCCGGATGCGATGACGGTTCCGTCGTTGACGAGCGGGCTTGCGATGGTGATGCTGGCGCCGTTGAGCGCTGCCACATGGCCGCCAGCAGCGATCTCTAGTGTGCTGCCAATAGTCATGCTGTCGGACGCCCCATCGGCCTTCATCACGCCGCTGTTTGTGATGTTCCCCCGGACGGTCAGGTTGCCGCCGTCGGCCTCGATGGTGCCGAGATTGGCAAGCGATTGCCCGAGTCCGTCGTCGAGGAGTTGTCCGTGGCCTTTGATGGTGCGCGTGGCGGCGTTGGTGAGGGTTTGCGCGGCACCAAGGGAGATTTTTCCGCCGCGTGGGCGGAGCGCCTGGTCTTCAAAATTAGCCGTGTTGACACTGCCGGGCAGAACGATCGTTCCGCCACTGTTTGCGGTGTATGTGTTGTGTCCGCCCGATTCAATGGAGCCGCTGAACGTGATGGTGCCCGAGTTGGCGGCGAAGTCGCCGACATTGTCCATGCTGGCCTTGACCGTGCCGCTGATGTCCATGCTGCCGCCGTTCGCCTGAACCGTGTTTCTGTTGTTCAGGTCGTTGGCGATGGCGACGTGGCCTCCGCTCATAACGCTGATGGCACCGTCATTTGCGACGGGGCCGCTGAGTGAGAGCGAGCTGCCGGAACCTGTGGCGTATGCCGCTGCGCCGTTCCGGTTCGTCAGTGCTGCGGTGACGCTGAGTGAGCCGCTGGCCTGGGCGTAAATGTTACCGTAGTTGTCCGCGGTCGCGCCACCCAGGGTCAGTTGCGCGTTGGAGGCATAGATGTTGCCGCCGGTGTTGTTAGCCACACCGACGCCGATACTGGCCGTTCCGCCGCTCTCGGCGTAGACGTTGCCGGAGTTCGTTACGGTTCCGCTGGTCACAAGCAGGGTGCTGCCTGAGCCGGTGGCGTAGACGCTGCCGGAGCTGTTGGTGAGTGAGGCCGAGACGGAGACGCTGCCACCGCCCATCGCGGCGATCGCGCCGCTGTTGCTTACCAGACCGTCGAGATAGACGTTGGCGCCGGACCCGGAGCCGTAGACCCATCCGCTGCTCCGGTTTGTCAGCTCGGCGTTGACGTCAACCGTTCCGGACGATTGAGCGTAGATTTCCCCGTAATTGTCGACTGAAAAACCATCGAGGTTTACTTGGCTTGACGTGCCGCTTGCGTACATTTTACCATTGGCGTTGTTGGTCACGTTGACGTTGATGTCAGTCAACCCTGCATCAAGGGCGTAGATGAGGCCGGAATTCGTAACGGTTCCACCGTTGACCGTTGCTGTGCTGCCGTCGCCGGTAGCGTAGAATTTGCCGCCTGAGTTGTTGGTGAGCGATGCGGCAAGGACAACGTCGCCTCCGCTAGTTCCATACAGATTGCCGCTGTTGCTGGTCGTTCCGGCGACGGAGAGCACGGCGTTGTTCGCATTGGCAAGCGCCGATTGCGACGCACTGACGGTCAATGTCCCTGTGAGCGCGAGCGTGCGGCTGGCGTAGTTCGAAATCAGAGAGCCCTGTGCGACGGTTACGTCCGGCTGGACGGTTCCGCAGCCTGAGAAGAACGCTCCGGAACCATTGACTTTGAGGTAGCCGCCGGCACCGGACTCAGCGATCGGCGTCGATCCGGCGGTGCTATCGAAGTAAACCGCGCCGGTGATCTCCAGTGTTGCGCCTTCGCTGACAGTTGTTGTTCCGACGTGGCCGTAGAAGATAGCGTTCTGAATGCTGTTGGTCTGGCCGGCGCCCTTGATGTAGAGCGTGCCTCGCTGGCGCATTTGCTCGCCCGTCAGTTTGCCGCCGGTCATGGTCATTGTGCCGTCCTGATTCCAATAGACCTGATCGTACTGCTGCACGTCGAGCGTGGTGCCGCCGCTCACGTTGATAGGCATGTAGTTCGTGTAGCCGTAGAAGCCCTCGGCGAGCGAAAGCGTTCGTCCCGAGCCGCCGTCCGCATCGATGCGACTGTACGAGCCCGTTTGTACGCAGTAGTTGTCGATGATGCCGTAGCCAGAGATGACCGCAGTCTGGCCGGCGGTGCCGGTGTTCTGGAGCTGGACGACGCTTGTTGCGGTGTTCGTGAGGGTGCCGCCGGCAAGGCGAATCGTCGCGTGGTTTTCCTGATTGGCGGTGTCGTTGATCTTGAGCGTGGCGCCCGTAGCGGCGGAAAGCGTCCCGTCGTCGTGATCGTTGTCGGCGAGCTTGATCCAGAGCGTGCCGCCCTGCGCCTGCACCTCACCCACATCGCCCGAAAGAGCATTGTCGAGCGTTCCGTAGCCGTAGATGTGCGAACTAGCAGAGGGATTGACAGTGTTCCAAGCCGTCCCGCCGGCAAGCCGAAGCGTTGAATTCGCTCCGAGGGAAATCGTGCCGTAGTAGTTTCCGCCGCCGATGTTCAACGTGCCGTCGATCTCTGCCGACTTGTCGCAAGTGACAGTGTTGGATCCGAGATAGAGGGTTGCGTTTGAACCCACGTAGAGGTCATCGATGTGCCAGTTTGAGACGTCGACGGTCACTTGATAAGCGCCCGCGCCTCGGTAGGGCAGGTTCGCCAAGTCGGCATCGTTCGGAACGCGTTGGGGGCTCCAGTTGGTGGGCACGTTGACGTTGCCATCGCCGACTGCCCACGTCACCGTGTCCGCACGTGCGGCTGACGGCAGAACGAGGGCAACCATGAGGATCAGTTTGATGGGACACCTTTGCCACATAGCAGACCTCCCACAACACATACAGTCCGTAAAGCGACGACACCGCGTCGGGGCGCGGGACCAACTCACACGGTTTGGTCTCTCGATGGTCTAAGCACCTGTTGTAAGCCATCCTCACAAGCTATGCCGGCTGTGCCTCCGCGTGTGGGCCCTGATGCGTGCATGGACCTCCGGAGCCGAAGACGGCCCAATAAAGTGCGCGGACTGTTGGCGCACCAATCCAGCAGACCCGTAGCGTCTAACGAGCGCGCACCGCATATAACCACAGCGCAGATCGCATGAACCGCAGGTTGCACGAACAGAACTACCAATGCGCGCCATCCGCGGGCATTCGCAGCCCTGTTGCGAACACCGCAGCCGGGCCACAACCTTCTACTTTTTCTCAGTCACTACGATAGCGCCTCCTTTTTCTCACCACGTTCGGTGCCGGTGCCTCCCGTCCCGCCGGCCAGCCCGGAACCAGATTACTTTCTTCGCCGCCTCAGTGCCGCTGTCCCGACGCCGAGTAGCAGCAGCCTGCTGGAAGCTGGCTCTGGGATTGGCTCCGAAGCCGGATGGCTTTCACCTGTCAACCGGAGACTGTAGAGTGGCTGCAGCGTGTCGATCGGTCCGGAGACGTCCATCTCGAAAAACACGTCGAAGAAGCTGTCGAATCTGTGTCCCCCGCCGTTGATGACGGGCGCTCTTGAACTCGATGGGTTGGAGCGGGTTCGTCTCGAAGCGAAGCTGGTTCGAGTTGAATGCCCCGCCGCCCAAGTCGATCTCGAAGAAGACATCGAAGAAGGAATCAACGAAGTGCGGCTCGACCAGAACGTCCGCGCGAAGCGGCAGCGGCGTGCCTCCAGGAGTCCGCGGCTCGACCCGCGTGAAGATGTCGAAGAAGCTCTCCGGATCAATCGGAGGGGCGTCGAGGAAGACGTCGAAGAACGACTCGACCTGATAGCCGCCGCCCCCGTCGCGGGACTGCTTCCGGAGCGTCATGGTCGGGGCTGGCTCCATCAGCTGGAGCCGGAGCATCTCGGTTCGATGACCGGCGTCCCGGCCCCTCCCTTGACCTCGACAGGCGGCATTGAGGGATGCGGCGGGCCAATCGTCGAGGGCTGCATCACCTCGAACTCAAGCTGCGTGGTCCCGGCCTGCGCTGCCACGCCCAAAAGCATCACTGCACCCAAAATGGGCATCAACTTACACATGGCACCATCCTTTCTGCGGACGGCCAGCCGACTATTTCTGACTGTGGGCGGCCAGCCGCCGCTGGGGAACCTGTCAACCGGCGACGTCCTTTTTGCATTCCGTGAGCGCGACCACCTCGGCCGTGTTCGTCATACGGTTCAGACACGGAGGCGAGAAGCCCTCGTCACACACACGGGCGAGATACCCGTGTCACGCTCTGAGCAGACCAACCAAGAGAAGCAATCACCATCGACTATATCCGCCTCCTTTTCGCCGCGAGCAGAGCGAGGCCGAGAAGACCGAGGCCCGCCGGCTCGGGCACAGGACCGCCGTAGGATACGTGATCCCATGCGTTCCAGAGGAACGTATTGGGTCCCTGGTAGTTCTCGTCGTTGTTCTGAAGCCATTCGCTCCAGCGCCCGTTTTCGTCGAACCGGATCTTCACGATCTTGTCCAGTTCAAAGACGCCGTTGCTGAGGGGCTCGCCCTGCGGGCCGAGGGCGGCCATCGTGAAGTAGGCCGTCACAGCATAGTTGGACCAGCCGGTGACCGGGTTGACCTTGACCGTCGTCCAAGTGCACGCGGGGATTTCGCCCTCTTCTCCGGGGAGCGGGATCGGGTCCGTCACGTGCCAGATCCACTCGCGGTAATCGCCGTCCCAGTCAATCAGGTTCACCGAGACGAACCAGCACCGCTCCGGCGCGTGGATCGAGAACTCGAGGATTCCGTTTCCCTTCGAGAGGTCTGGATCCAGGGCATACTCGTAGTCCCACGCGGAGGCATAACGCTGCCCAAGGTCGTTCTGACCATCAGGATCAGACCATTTCATGACCAGCCCCGGTTCGGACGTTCCCTGGCTGTCCTTGTGCTCCATGACGTAGAGTTGGGGCGTGCAGAAAGTCGTCTCAAACTTGTACTCTTCCGGCCAGCCCGGGCCTTCGAGAACGAGGTCACCCATCATCCCTTGGAACACGTCGGCCGCGACGGGGCTGATGGAGCCGCCACCGCCACCT
>CAZBRH010000052.1:12074-19583 GCA_964494245.1 uncultured Planctomycetota bacterium
GGGCATCCTGCCACTCAGGAAGAGTGCTGATGCTGAAATACGGGCTTGCGTGGGCAGCCGCGATCGTCCACACAACGACCAAAGCGGCAATCGCCAATGTCTTTACCGTGTTCATCGTCATTGCCTCCCTCAGTGACAGACAGACGACACGACACAAACGAACACAAACACACCCAACACGACGACCCCACCACGCGATTCCCGGGAACTGCCTCCTCCTTTCCTGCGTGTTCCCAAGTCCTCTTCCGCAACGAACCCCCGCCGACCGGACCCGTGCCAATGCCGGGGACGCGCGGTGCCGGGGTCCAGAACGGCGCCGCGCGGCCCGGACGCCCGAGCCGACAGGCGGTTCACACCGAGTATCCGCGTACTTGACGCGCGCGCACTTCCGCCGGCGCGCCCGGTCGAGCGCCCGGTGTGCTCGACCCGCGCGCCGGTTTGACAGCGCAGGCCGTATCGCCTCATCCGATGCCGGGCACGTGCGGGGGCCGCAGCCGCGGCTTTGTCCCGCATGCCCCTGATTCCGTGCACCCACCCGGCTGGTTCCGGGCCGGGTCGCTTACGCATTTACACAGCAAAAACCGTGCCTTGCATGTGGGAAAACCGACGCCCTGCCGCGACGCGCGGCTATCTCTGGACAGGGACAAATCATATGATGGGCGGCGTTCGGGGGTGCCCGACACCCTCAGACGAGAGTCCGGTGGTCATGATGCCGGCAGGAAACAGAACCGCCCGGCGCGGCGTTGCCGCGCAGCAACACGGCAACACGCCGGTGGAGCGCTGCGCCGCGTAGATTTAGCACCGGGCGGCAGATGCTGCATTCTGCTTTGCTCAGAACGTTCATATGCCGAGGGGTACCGAACGCGCCAAGAGGGGGCGTGGCCGGACGGGATTGGCGAGGTTGACCGATCTGCGCACGTGTCGTATTATGGAGCAACGTGTGTGGAGGGACACGATGATCGGCTGTCAGCAAGGGACGTGGCGGAGAGAACCGACGCCGCCCGGCCGGTGTGCGGAAGACAGCTCGTCGGCCTGGGCGCGGGAACTGGCTGCGCGCTGGAACAGCAAGTGTGAAGAGCCAGTAAAGTGAACGTCCTACGCAGCCGTGGCGTCTGACCGCCGCGTGACTCGGCCGGTGTAAGAGAGACCCACCACGCCATGCAATGGACCAAGTCGGACAAGGTGCATTTGGCCTCACGGCTCCGGGCGCTGAGGCCGTTTGACCCGTATCATTCGCCGCTTTGCACGTGCGGGCCGAAACTGACGCTCAACGTTTACAGCGGCTGCGGGTTCGAATGCTTCTACTGCTACACGCGCACCTACGCGCGCGGGCGGTGGGGGCGCGACTCGGAAACCTGGGGGCCGCGAGCCGACGTCGTGCGCGATGTCGAACGGGACATTGCGCGGATTGCGGAGGACGACGAGCTTGCGCCGCTCCGCAACCTCCCCGTCGTCATCGCTCTCTCGTCCGATCCGTATCCCGAAACGCCGCGGGTGTCGGAGGCGCGGCTGGGGCGGACCCGGCAATGCATCCGCCTGCTTGCGGAAGCTGGCTTCGCGATCCTTGTCCAGACGAAGTCCGACCTCGTCGTCCGGGACCTCGACGTGCTTCCGCGCGGCCGAGCCGTCGTCGGGATGACGGTGACAACCCTCGATACGGCGGTCGCGGCGAAGATGGAGCCGTATGCGCCGGCGCCCGCGCGGCGGCTGGCCGCGCTCCGAGCCGCGGCCGACCGTGGTTTCCCCACGATTTGCCGGATCGATCCGCTCGTGCCGGGCTTGAACGACGGGAGGGCGGGGATTGAGGCGCTTGTGAAGGAGCTTGCGGCGGCGGGCGTCCGTCAGGTAGTATCTAGCACGTTCAAGCTGCGGCGCGACAGCGCCGTCCGCTTCGCCCGCGTGTTTCCAGGCGCAGCGGCCGCCGCTGAGCCGTTGTGCGAGTCGGCCGAGGTGGCCGGCTATCGCTACATGATCGAACCGGAGCGCCGGCGGCGGATGGAGCTGGTCAAGGCGATCGCCGAGTCGCACGGCCTTGTGTTCTCGTGCTGTCGCGAAGGAATGCCGGAACTGAACTCGCGCTCGTGCGACGGACAGCATTGGCTCACTGATTGCTGATCGCTGTTTACTGATACGGAGCACAAGTTGGCGCTACATGACGACATCCTTGCCAACCTACGCGGGTACTCGAAGGCGATGTACTCGACGTGGTTTCACTACAAGCCCGCGCGCTTGCTGCTCGACGCCGGCGAAGGCGTCAGCTCATACATGGAGAACTTCATCTTCGGCATCGAGACCGTTCTCCTGTCGCACGGCCACTACGACCACATCGGCGGTATCGGCGGGATGATCCATTCGCGAGCATCCGCCCGCGGCGACAAGGAAAAGCCGCTCCGCATCCACTATCCGCGCGGCGATGCGATGGTCGAACTCCTCCGCCAATACGTCTCACGGATTGCCGACAACGTGAAGTATGATCTTGAGTGGCAACCGGTCGAGGCGGGACAGGAGATTTCGCTCGGCCCGGAAAGGGAGCGCGGGCTTGTCTGCCCGTTCGTCGTCCATCACTCGATGCGCACGGCCAATCTCGGCTACCGGCTGTTCGAGCGGCGCACGCGGCTGCGGCCGGAGTTTGCCGGACTCGCAGAGCCCGAGATCGCGCGGATCGCGAAGGAGAAGGGCCGGGGCGCGGTGACCGAGGAATACACACAAACGCTGCTCGCATATTGCGGTGATTCTTCGCCCGTCGAACCCGACGAAGTCCGCGGGGCGGAGGTGCTGATGCACGAGGGCACGTTCATCGACGCGGCCGACCGTGCCCACGAGGCGCACAGCACGGTTGCTGAAGCCCTCGACGTGGCGACCGCCGCCGAGGCCAGGATGCTCATCCTGATGCACATCTCGACACGCTATCCGAAGCGCATGATCGAGTCGATGATCCGCAAGATCGCGCGTGAGCAGCGGTTCGACCGCCCGCTCGTGATGATCACGGGGCGGCACTTTACACCGCTTCTAGGACCCGGTGGCGAGGAGTTGGCGCCCGGTTTTGGCGGCCGGTAGGGCACAGATAGGCGCTGGCCATGGACGGACTATTTGAGGAGTTGGGAGCAGGCACTCTGCCAACGGGAGACCGGCCGAACGTGCCTACTCCCCTTGCCGCGCGCATGCGCCCGCGGACACGCGAGGAGTTCGTAGGGCAGGAGCATTTCTTCGCGCCAGGGCGACTGCTTTGGCGGATGCTCGAGGCCGACCGCCTGATGTCGGTCATTTTCTACGGGCCGCCGGGGACGGGCAAGACCAGTCTCGCCCGGCTCATCGCCGACCATACGCAGGCGGCGTTCCACGCGCTCAACGCCGCTGCCTGCGGCGTTGCCGAGGTCCGCGACGCTATCGCCCGCGCACAGGATCGGCTCAAAATGCGCGGGCGCCGGACTGTCCTCTTCATCGACGAGCTTCACCGCTTCAACCGAGCGCAGCAGGATGTGCTCCTCCCCGATGTCGAGCAAGGGACAGTCGTGCTCATCGGCGCGACCACACACAACCCCTTTTTCACCATCACGTCGCCGCTCGTCTCACGGTCGCAGATATTCGAGTTCAAGCCCCTTTCGCGGGACCATATCAAGCGGATTATCGCCGCCGCCCTGACTGACAAGGAGCGCGGGCTTGGGGCGTATCGGGTCGAACTCGCGCCGGAGGCGCTGGACTTTCTTGCGGAGGTATCGGACGGCGATGCGCGGCGGGCGCTCAACGCGCTCGAAGTCGGGGTGATGACGACGGCGCCCGACGCCGATGGTGTCATCCGCTACACTCTGGCTGTCGCCGAGGACTCGATCCAGAAGAAGGCGGTTGTCTATGACCGCGCGGAGGACGCCCACTACGACGCGGCGAGCGCGTTCATCAAGAGCATGCGTGGCTCGGACCCCGACGCCGCGCTCTACTGGATGGCGCGGATGCTCGAAGCGGGTGAGGACCCGCGGTTCATCGCAAGGCGGGTGGTCATCTGCGCTGCTGAGGACGTCGGCAACGCGGCTCCGCTTGCGCTCGTCCTCGCCAACGCTGCGCTACAGGCCGCCGAGTTCGTAGGCCTGCCCGAGGCGAAAATCCCCCTCGCACAGGCCGTGACCTACATCGCCTGCGCACCCAAGAGCAACGCTGCCTACCTCGGCATCGCCCGCGCTGAAGAGGACGTGAGGGAAGGCCGGACGCTCGAAGTCCCCGACCACCTGAAGGACGCGAACTACCCCGGCGCGAAACGCCTCGGCCACGGCGAGGGCTACAAGTACGCCCATGACTTCGAGGGGCACTTCGTGGAACAGAACTACCTCCCGGTCGACAGGGTCTACTACGAGCCAACCGAAGAGGGTCAGGAAAAGGAAATCAAGAAACGTCTGGACGAATGGCGAGCACGGAGAAGGAAGAAGTCCGCAGACAAGTCCGGTGGTGCCTGAGCGCCCTTGCGGCGGGCGAGGTGGCGGGACGTGTCGAAGTGGTCCGTGGCAGATGAAATCGCGAGGAGCCGAGTGCAAGCGGCAGAGTCCGGCCCCGCAGGCGGTGCACATTCGCACAGCGTTCTGATTGTTGCCCCGCATCCCGACGACGAAACACTTGGGTGCGCCGGAGTCATAACCAAAGCCCTGCGCGCCGGCCGGCGGGTGCGGGTGGTTTTCGCCACGAACGGCGATGGCTTCACGAGGGCGGCCGCAGTGCTCTCCGGGAAGGATGCGGCTGAGCTCGAGCCGGAGCACTTTCTGGCCGTGGCGCGAGCACGACAGCAGGGGGCGCTCGACGCGGCTCGTGTGCTCGGGCTCACGCCGGATGACCTCGTCTTCCTCGGTTATCCCGACAGGGGGCTTGCGCGGATGCCGGTTGCCGGCGCGAGGCCCTTTACCCAGCCGTTCACCGGGAAGAACTGCACCTACGGTCTCGCTGTGCCGGACTATCACACGCAGACTTATGGAAAGCCGGCGCCTTACGTCCGCTCCGCCGCGTTGGCCGATCTTGTTGGGGTGATCCGCTCGACAGAGCCCGCAGAGATTTACGTTACCGACTCATCCGACGGACATGTCGATCACCGGGAATGGCACCATCTTGTCCGTGAGGCGGTGGCCGACGTGGGCGGGAAGCTCTTCACCTACCTGATCCACTCCGCCGACGGCAGCTGGCCGAATCCCCGCGGTGCTAACGCCGACATGCCGTTCGAGGCGCGGATTGTTGATGGGAGGCGGATCCCCGGCGGCCTGCCTTGGCCCCCGCCTGATCGTCGGCCGATGAGCCACGAGGAATCGGCGCTCAAGCTTCGAGCTATTCATTGCTACGCCCTCGAAATGCAGATTGCCCGCGACTATGCGGAGTCATTCGTAAAATCCGAGGAGATATTTTGGCATCGAGATGCGTGACGCCCGCGCGTGGCGCTGCGGCGAGTCCCATTGTGGCGGCATGACTTGAAACCCGAAGCTGTCCACTGAGCATCTCCCTCCGGTTGCGCTTTGGACCTTGAGAGGGAATTGCCGCACAGCTCCCGTTTTCGTGTTTGGCGCTGAGGGACAGACCTCAGGTTTTCTATCACGACGCCGTCGATGGGGTGTTCGCGCATACGGTCCAGACGACGATTCGCTCGGTGGCACCTCATTGAGATATGGGGTTGTCTGAATCACGGCGCGTCAGGCGATACGCTTGCCCCGCCCTCGAACGGCGGGTATTCTATGTCCAAATAGAAGGAACGGCGGCTCGCGGCGCATCACAGGATCCCATCTCTCTGGTGGCAACGACAGTGGCGATGAGGAACAGGCACTGGGTTCGCTGCGAGGAGGAACAGGAAGTAGGCGTCAAGAGGAGACCGCACGAATGACGGACCATGCGAAAGAAGCAATCCGGGGACAAGTCCGGCGGCGCGTGAGTGCCCTTACGGCGGCCGAGCGGGCCTCGAAGAGCGAGGCCGTATGCCGTGCGCTACTTGACCTGCCGGAAGTGCGCGCGGCGAAGACTTTGCTTCTTTATGCTCCGTTGCCGGATGAGGTGAACGTGTGGGCGGCATTCCGCGCGCTGACGGCGGAGGGGAAGCGGGTACTGCTTCCCAAGTGTCTGCCCAGGGAACGAGGGTTGCTCTGCATCCGGGCGCGCGATCCGGAGGACGACCTTGTGCCGGGCACACTCGGGATTCTTGAACCGAGGTCAGACCGAAGTGCCGATCCAAGCGAAGTGGACGTGTTTGTCGTGCCGGGCCGCGCGTTTGACCGCCGGGGCAATCGGATTGGCCGCGGGGCCGGGCATTACGATCGATTCCTGGCTCGCGTCTCCTCGCGCGCCTTCAAGTGCGGGGTAGGATTTGACTGTCAGCTTTTCGACAGGGTGCCCTCGGGGCCGCGTGACGTTCCCGTCGATGCCGTGGTTACGGAGTCAGTCGTGATTCGTTTTGGGGTGTCTTCGGACAAGAAGCGCCGCGATGCTTGCCGCCGCCAGAAACGCGAAGAGGACCATGGGAGTCCATCCCGCGGTGCCGGAGACGATTCTGCCCGCCGCCCAGGGCGGCGAAACTGACGCCGCCCACGATGCCGCAACGTCGCCCTCCTCGCGCAGCAGATACGCCGTGAACGGCACGGCAGCCGAGACAAAGAAGGCCACAGGATAGAACCACAGGGCGGCGTCCGGCAGACGGACAAGTGCCGCGACGGCAATGCCCAGCACGAGCAAGAACAACTGCCCCCGCAGGATGTCCCCCGTAGCCATTTCCGCTGTTCGGAGCGTGAGGAGCAGAAAGGGAATGCCGAGCAGGATCATGCCGAGCAACCGAAGCGCTGCCTCGGCCAAGCCGACCGTGTTGTCAGCGCGGAGCGTCTCGCGCTCAAACAGCGGCCAGAGGAAGACAAGGAATAGGGTCTGCGCGACGATGAGGGTGACGGATGAGTTTTCGATTTCGACGGGGGAGGGGTGGCGCGCAGTCGAGAGCAGTCCGAGCGACGCGGCCGATACTGCTGCCGCGCAGACCGCCAGCCAGAGCACGGGGGCAAGCAGCATCCAGCGGCGGACGGGAGCGTTCACCTATCGCCTCGCTGTTGGGGCATGGTCAAAGAGCGTGGTTTGGGTCGGCACGGGTCGCGGCGGCGTGCCGGGTAGAACAACATTCGCGCGGATGAAAGTGGGTTCGTCGAGGTTCTGGCCTTGGTATACAGCCGAGTCGCCGACCTTGAAAAATGGCGATTCGGCTCGGTCCGGTATGGCGCGGTTGTTCGGGAGCGCGGCGTTGGGGTCGAGTTTGCCGGCGATGATGGTTGCATGGATATCCGTTTCTGTGGGTTCGATGGAGAAGCCGCAGGAGATTTCGGCCTGTGGAAAGAGCCGGGCGAGGACGGGGGCGGCGCGGCGGGCGTCGTCGAGTGACATCTGCGGGCCGGCGACGAGGTGGGCGACGGCCGTCCGCGCGGTTGCCACCTCGGCCGGCGGGGCCAGGGCCTGTTTGGTCGCTCCGACAAGGGCATCTTCGACGGTCTTGCCTGTGTAGGTTCCGATGGTGGC
>CAZBRH010000053.1:0-19155 GCA_964494245.1 uncultured Planctomycetota bacterium
GTAGCGGACCTGCGCGAGTCCGGTGATGCCGGGCTTCACGGCGAGCCGCTTTTCGTAGTTCGGGATTTCGTGCCGGAAGCGGTTGACAAAGAACGGCCGCTCCGGCCGGGGCCCGATGAGACTCATTTCGCCGCGAAGGACGTTGATGAGCTGGGGGAACTCGTCGATATGGGTTTTGCGTAGCAGGTTGCCGAGTCGCGTCACTCGGTTGTCCCGTTTTCTCGCCCAGACCGGGCCGGTGGCCTTCTCGGCGTCGACACGCATCGTCCGCAGTTTATATATCTCGAAGAGCTTGCCGCCTTCGCCGACGCGGACCTGTCGGAAAAAGGCCGGCCCCTTGCTCGTCAGCTTGATGAGTGCGGCGAAGAAGAGAATGACCGGGCCGAGGATAAGGAGAAGGATCGACGCTCCCACGAGGTCTAGCGCCCGCTTGATCTCGCGGAACCCGCGACGGGCGAACCGGAGCGTCAGCCCTGTCAGCCCACCACCCATTACTGCCATCGTGATTGGCTCTGGCATCGTGTGTTCCCTTCTCGAAAACTGCCTGAAACCTTGTCGCAAGGGGGTAGAGCAACGGGCGTGCCGAACAAACAGCAAAAAGGTCGCCGCGGCCAGGTCGAAACGTAAGCCCTTACACCACAGGCGGTTAGCTAGTCATTCCATACGAAGGCGGGACAGTCCATGTTGAGAACAGATTTCGACAATGTTGCGCAAGAACGACGCCACAACCGCCAGTTGACCAGCAGTTCAGCGTAACTGACCCATTGGCAGCGGCTTACGCATGTTGCCCGTGCGAAACACGCACATCTTGCACTGTTGCGTTTGTGTCTGTAGGGAAGGTCAGGAAGTGGAAGGCCCCCGTGTGGCGCTTTCACAGCAAACAAGCGCGGGGCAGGCCTCGTCGGCGGGCGAGGTCAGGCGCGCTCGTCTTCCCACAAGAGCTGTTCAAACGAGTGCAACTGGATTGTCGGCCGTTGTTGGAACTGAACCGCGATCCCGCAGATGCCCTGGCGGGAACGAGGTTCGGGCCAGGACCCGACGACCTGTTCGGGTGGAAGCGGCTCCACCCGCCGCACAATCCCGGTGCCAATAAGCGTCAGGTTCGGCTTGTCTGCTCCCTGATGGCCGGGGACGGCAATACGGACACTCAGCAAAGTCGAAGGAGCAATCTGGCCAGTGGGTGCCTCGAAATATACGCCGCCCGAACTGACGTTGTGCGTGACGCCCTCCAGTGGAAACAGGTTCCCCGTTTGCTCGGAGACGAACTTTACCGGCAGCGTCAGGGGCAGCCGCTTGTCGCGCCGCTTGTCACTTGCTGCCGGCATCGCTGTCTCTCCTTATCACGTGGATTTGAGCCATGAACAGTCCCTCCCAAACTGAAATATTCGCTCAAATGACAGGACGTCCTCACAAACAGCAACTAGCGTGCCACCGATACCCGGATTACGGGTTGTTCCGACCGAAAACACAACGCTTTGATAATCTGTGTGTTATGGCGCCGCCTTCGCAGTCTATTTGCCGGCATGGCCGCACCGGCCTTTTCATGTGGACTATAGGCATCATCTCTGGTGTCGCGCCATTGCTTGCAGGCAACATGAGAACAATAGCATTGGCTTCGTGGATGGCGAGAATACTGAGGCGGCGGAGCTACTTCGGCCCCGGCTTGGCTCGGCGCCGCACGGGCTTGCGGGCGGCGTGAATCAGTCCATACTCGATCGCATCAAGCAGGGCCTGATAACTCGCCTCGATGATATTGTGCGAAACCCCGACCGTTCCCCACTTCTTGCGGCCGTCCGAGGACTCGATAAGAACGCGGACATCGCTGGCCGTGCCATACGAGCTGTCGAGAACCCGCACCTTGTAGTCAGTCAGCGAAATCCTACGAATGTCGGGATAGAACTCGGAGAGGGCTTTTCGGAGCGCGTTATCGAGCGCACCGACCGGGCCTTTGCCCTCGGCGGCCGTGTGCACCTCGCGGTCTCCGAGCCGCACCTTGATGGTCGCCTCCGACAAAATTTTCCCGTCCTCGCGGCGTTCAGAAATGATACGGAAGCCACAGTCGTGGAAAAGCTCCTTCCGGCCGCCAAACGTCTTCCGCATCAAGAGCTCAAACGACCCTTCAGCGCCCTCATACTGGTAGCCCTTGCTCTCCATCTCCACGAGTTCAGCGATGAGCTTCTTGACCTCAGGCGATTCCTTGCTCAGCTTCTTCCGATACGCCGACGCTCGTTCGAGGATGGACGACCGCCCGGCGAGTTCCGAAATCAGCAGCCGCCGGCGGTTCCCCACCGCCGCGGGATCCACGTGTTCGTATGACGAGGGCAGTTTCCGCACGCCGTCGATATGCATCCCGCCTTTGTGGGCAAACGCGCTCTCGCCGACGTAGGGCAGGTTTTCCGGGTGCGACAGATTCGCCAGCTCGCTCACATAGCGCGAAAGGTCCCGCAGCTTCCGCAGATTCCTTCTGCCGACCGCGTGCAGGCCGAGCTTCAACTCGATGCCCGGAAGGATCGAGCAGAGGTCGGCGTTGCCGCAGCGCTCCCCGTAGCCGTTGATGGTGCCCTGGACGTGCACGCAGCCGCACTGGACCGCCGTCAACGACGTCGCCACGGCAAGCCCCGCGTCGTTGTGCGTATGGATTCCGAGCGGTGCGTCGACTTGCCCGCGCGCCGCCTCGACCGCCGCGGCAACTTCGGACGGCAGCGACCCGCCATTTGTGTCGCAAAGGACAAGCACATCCGCACCGCCGTTCCGAGCCGCTGCCAGCGTCTTCAGGGCATAGTCGGCGTCGAGCTTGTAGCCATCGAAGAAATGTTCAGCGTCGAAAACAACCTCCAGCCCGTGCTTCTTCGCAAACGCGCAGGATTCCTCGATCATCCGCAGGTTTTCGGACTCGGGCACGCGGAGCACCTCGCGGACATGCAGGATCGAGGCCTTACCGACGATTGTGGCGACGGGAGCGGCCGCTTCGAGCACGGCCCTCAGGCCGGCGTCCTCATCCACTTTGCGGCGTGGGCGGCGGGTGCGCGTGAACGCAGCGAGTTTTGCGTGTCGAAGCCGCAGCCGCGACGCCTTCCGAAAAAACTCCCGATCCTTCTTCGTCGCATCCGGAAAGCCGCCTTCCACGTAATCGAACCCCATGTCGTCCAGCCGTTGGGCGACGAGAAGCTTATCCTCCGCAGAGAAGGCGACCCGCTCGCCCTGGGTCCCATCGCGCAGCGTGCAGTCATAGATCGATATGTGCTTCATCGCGAACCATCTCCGTGGCGGTGTCCGTGTTGCCGCCGCCAGCGCTCCTCCACGCCAAAATTGTCTCTCCGCTGAGCGTGGTCAACCGCCGCGCCGTAGAGAGATTCGACCTCCTTATACAAACGGAATCGGAACCGCACAGAGAATGTGCGGAACGGCTCCCTCCCGGTGTACTCGTCAAAGAGTCTCCGCTCTTCCGCGGACGGACCGATGATGAACAGCTCCGTCGCAAAGCGGCGCGGTATCTTCACCAGACGGTCCAAACCGCTCTTCACCTTTGTCGTATGCTCCACTTCGAACGCATAGACGGGGAACATGCCCTCCTCGTCTTCATCGAGCCACATCGCATCGATTTCGCGTATTGTCGCGACATTGCGGCCACGAAATACCTCCGCGAGGTCTCGCACGGCAACATAGTCCCCAAGCGGCCCGCCCTGGAAAACACGGCTGGTTTGGTCTCTCCGCGGCACAAACGTCTCGTACCCGTAGCTTCTTCCGAGCCCCGTCAACATCCCTTGGATCGTTCCATGTTGCGTGTCCGCGCTTCCCTCGACTGTCTGGCGTCCTATTGCTATCGCCGCCTCGTCGACAAGGCGGTACACACCGCTACGACTGGGGGGAACCGGCTCGAATATCTTGTACTGGCGGACGACGCGTCGAATTGTGTCCTGCCACGTCGGGTTCGTCGCGCACTTCGGATGTCCGGCGATCTTCTCGTTGATCTCTTTGAGATGTCCTTGACCGCCGAGTGCGATGAGCTCCTCTCGAACAACATCTTTCCACTTGAGCTGACCCAACGCCACCACTCATCTCCTTACGGGCGGGCGTGTCGGGCGGATCGCCAACACATACCATACGATCCTGACGCCGCGTTTGTCAACGCTTGGAACGCCGACGGAACGCCCGCGGGGAAAGAATCCGCCTGTCTCTCTGATATTTAGACGCGGAACCGCGGAATCGCCTACAGATACACCCGGTAATCGATGTTGGGGAAGATGTTGTCGCGGCGTTCGATTTCGGCGAGCCATTCTTCGTCAATCGAGCGCGAGCGGAGGTCGTTGTAGAGCTTCGTGAACCGGCTGATGTGGCTTCGGCTCCGCTTGGCGGCGTAGTCCACCGCCGTGCGGGTCTTCATGATGAACGCCCAGTCGCTCGACTGGGCAAGGAGGAGTTCGCGCGCGGCCTGGTTGAGCGCCCGCCGTTCCATCTCCGTGGGATGCGGAAATTCCCGCGCCAACTCGCCCATCCGGTCCGCGGCAAGGTGCAGGTGCCGATAGAGCCAGTCGTTGCTCTCGTCGAGCCAGACCTCGTGATAGCCCTTCCAGCCCCAGCTCGATTCGCACGGACGAACCAGTTGATTCAGGGGGTGAGCGGCGAGGTATTGACTCAGGGTAATCGGGCGGAGCGTCTTCTGATCGGCAGCCAGTTTGCGGAAGAGAAATTCGAGCCAGTCGGGGCCTTCATACCACCAGTGGCCGAAAAGCTCGGCGTCGTAGGGCGCGACGATGACCGGCGGGCGGTCCATCCCCGGCCGGAGATGCTCGACTTGCCGCTGGCGATTTTCCAGGAAGTGCACGGCGTGCTCCGCCGCCTTCTCCCGCGCCACCAGCGGATCGTACGGCTCCTTCGGAACGTCCTTTCCCGTAATCCGGTAATACTTGATGCCCGTATACATCCGGTCGCCGTCGGGATGGATGTAGGGGCGGAGGTAGTCGTAGTCGAGGTCATAGCCGACATCGCGGTAGAACTCGCGGTAGTGGTGGTCGCCCGGATAGCCCTCCATCGCGCTCCAGACCTGCTTGGAAGACTCGACGTCGCGGGCAAACACGGCCACGCCCGAAGGGCAATAGACCGGTGCGAACGCCCCATACCGCGGCCGCGGCGTCCCGTAGGCGACGCCGTGCGCTTCGAGCACCGTGTAGCGGGTGCCGAACTCGGCCAGGATGTCGTCGATGCCCGGCGAATAGCCGCATTCCGGCAACCAGAACCCCGCCGGGTCCCGGCCGAAGTGGCGTCGATATTCGCGGACGCCGATGGCGATTTGTGCGCGAGCCGCCCGCCGGTCCAGCCCCACCAGCGGCAGATAGGCATGCGTCGCCGCCGACGCCATGATGTCGATGACCCCTGCGGCCTGGAACCGCCGGAACGCGCCGATGATGTCCCGCGCATACCAGTCATGGAACATCCGCGAGCATTCAATGAACCGCGAGTAATACATCCGCGCGAGCCGGTCAAACGGCGGGCTGTTCCGCGTCCGCTCCACCTCCTTGGCCGCAAGGTCAATGAGCTGTTCGATCCGCCGCGCATATCGAGAGCAAAGAAGCCCATCCGAAAGCATCGCCGCCAACGTCGGCGTAATCGACATCGTCAGGCGAAAAGGAACGTGGTCTTGAGACAGCCGCTCGAACGCGCCGAGGAGCGGAAGGTAGGTCTCGGTGATGGCCTCGAAGAGCCAGTTCTCTTCAAGAAAAACCTCGTGCTCCGGATGACGGACAAAGGGGAGGTGCGCATGCAGCACGATGGCGAGGTAGCCGGTCGGAATATCTGCGGTGCCGGGTGTGGGGCTCATCATCCGTTGTCCCGGGCGCGAGGCAGCGTCAGGACGTCCGTCCGCCGCGGTGGGGGCTGCCGCGTTCCGGCGGAGCCGGCATGCTGCCCGATCCGCTGCTCGAAAGCGCCTCGTGGAGGTTCGCCTGCGCCAAGAGCCACTTCGTCCGCGCGGGCCCGACCACGCCGATGACCCGCCCGCGGCCCGTCGTCCATATCTCTTCTGTCTCTTCCGAGACGTGGTCGGACGGCGCGGCGGCCAGGTTGCTCACCGCCAGCGAAGTTGTCCGGCCGTCCGGCCCCACCACGAGATATTCCACACAGTAGAGCCGGCCCGGGCGCTTCACGCGGATATACCAGTGCTCCGCCGACGGGTCCAGCTCCACCGTCTCGTAGTCCTTCGAATCGGCAAGGCGCGGCCGGCCAGAACTCCGGTCAAGCCGGTCCGTGACGTCGTGGATCCGGAGCATCGTCTTCGCCGTCTCGGGCGCGGCGCCGACTTCGGCGCACGCGATCTCGAATCGCTCGTGCGATATGCCCCAATACGCATGCAGCCACTGCGGATCACGCGGCATCAGCACGATGCGGTCGAGCTCTTCCGGCCGCGGAAGTTCTTCCGCATCCGGGAAACCCTCCGCCCCCGGGCCGTTCTCGTCCGGATTCTGGTTCGGAGCAAACGATTCGTCTGACTTACGCTTATTCATATCGATGCTGCTCCAACTCGCGCCCCATCGGAGATTCCCACGCCAGCATCCTACCATCCGTCCACACGAAGTCAAGGCAAAGAAAGCGCGCGGGGCATAGAGCGCTGGGGCCCTCCGCCGCCGTGCTGGCAGTCGGGCCGAGGTCAGCGCAACCCCGAGCGGCGCGGCGGCAAAAGTCTCCAATGCCCTCTGAATTACAAGTTCCAAACTCGTTTGCTTGACAGGCCTGACCGCTGGGCTATAATTATGTTGAGAAATCCGACATGGCGGCTTTGACAGGCGGGCATAGCTCAATTGGCAGAGCGACAGCTTCCCAAGCTGTAGGTCGAGGGTTCGAGCCCCTTTGCCCGCTCCAGGTCTAGTTTTCGGCGAGCTCGACGGAGCCGCGGAATATCCCCGCCTGCCCGGTAGATTAGGATGCCCATCTACGAGTTCACGTGCAAGGATTGCGGCAGCGACTGCGAGCTGCTTGTGCGAAGCTCCGCCACGCGCCCGGTGTGCCCCGGCTGCGGCGGAAAGCGGCTCCAGAAACGCCCCTCGCTCTTCGCGGCAAGGGGAGCGCGGGGCGGCAAATCGAGCTGTTCCTCCTGCACGCGCTCCTCGTGCGCGACGTGCAGGAGCTAGGCCCGAGCGGAGGGACGGAACGAGGATTTCGATTTGGACAAGCTATGGGCGCCGTGGCGCATCGGATACGTGAGCCGGGCCGATAAGGAGGACGCCTGCTTCCTCTGCACTGCGGCGTCCGGCAGCGACGACGTGGCGAACTACATCGTCCGCCGCGGCGAGACGTGCTTCGCCCTCCTGAATCGGTTTCCGTATAACAACGGGCACGTGCTGGTCGCCCCCTACGCGCACAAGGCCGACCTGCCGGATTTGACGGACGCCGAACGCTCGGAAATGATAACGCTGCTCCTTGAAATCCAAGCCGCTCTCCGCGCGGTATTCCGCCCGCACGGCTTCAACATCGGCTTCAACATCGGCGCGGCTGCTGGCGCCGGCGTCCCCGGCCACCTGCACGCCCACGTCGTCCCGCGATGGGCGGGCGACACGAGCTTCATCTCGACGCTCGCGGACGTCAAGGTCGTCAGCCAGTCGCTCGACGAATCCTGTGCCGCATTGCGGAAGCACTTCGCGGAGGCGCCCGCTGGACAATGACCCCGCCCGAACCCGCGCCGAAGAAGGACTTGCCCGCCGCCCCCGGCGTCGTTCTCCGCGACGACATCGCACGCCGCGAGGACGCCTTCCTTGCCCCCTACGCGATGCGGTCGAGGGACTCGCGCGGCCGCGTGCACGACGAGCACATGACGGACTATCGCGGGGCGACGCGCGGGATTTATCAGCGCGACCGCGACCGCATCATCCACTGCGCCGCGTTCCGCCGCCTCGAATACAAAACGCAGGTCTTCGTCAACCACGAGGGCGATAATTACCGCACCCGGCTCACCCACACGCTCGAGGTCGCCCAGATCGCGCGCGGCATCGCCCGCGCGCTCCGGCTGAACGAAGACCTGACCGAGGCGGTCGCGCTCGCCCACGACCTCGGCCACACCCCCTTCGGCCACTCCGGCGAAGACGCTCTCCGCGAACTGATGGCCGGACACGGCGGCTTCGAGCACAACACGCACAGCTTGCGGATCGTTGACCTGCTCGAACGCCGCTATCCGAACTTCCCCGGCCTCAACCTTTCGTATGAAGTCCGCGAGTGCATCGCGAAGCATAACACGCGGCACGACAGCCCGGCGGCCGCCGAGTTCGACCCCGCGCGGCAGGCCCTGCTCGAAGGCCAGGCCGTGGACGCCGCCGACGAAATCGCCTACGACAACCACGACATCGAGGACGGCCTTCGGGCGGGCATCATCCGAGCTGAGGAGCTTGACGGACTGGCGCTTTGGCGCCGGGCCGCCGGCCGCGCGCGCGAAGCATTCGCCGCCCTCGGCCGCCCGATCGACCCGACACAGGTCATCACGTTCCTCATCCACATCCTCACCATCGACCTTCTGGAGCACAGCGCCGAGCAGATACAGTCGGCGGGCGTCGCTTGCGCCGAAGACGTCCAGCGCCTCGGCCGCCCCCTCATCGGGTTCAGCCCCGCGACAGAGGAAATGAAGCGCGAACTCGAAGACTTCCTGATGCAGAAGGTGTATCGCCATTTCCGCGTGCAGCGGATGCACAACAAGGCGAAGCGCTTTGTCGTCGAGCTCTTCACCGAGTATGTCCGCGAGCCGAACCAGCTCCCACCGGAATACCAGGTCCGCATCCGAGAAGAACAGGCGGCCGGGGCGTCCCGCGACGACGCGCTGCATCGCGTCGTCTGCGACTACATCGCGGGCATGACCGACCGTTACGCACAGGACGAATACAAGCGGCTGTTCTATCCCTTCGAGAGGGTGTGACGCGATGGCCCAGCTCGTCGTCAAGCACGGGCCACAGCCGGGCGCGACCTACCTCATCGAACGCGAAGGCGTCGCCATCGGGCGCGACCGCTCGAACGACATCTGTCTCCGGCACGAGACGGTCTCTCGCGCACACGCGCGCCTCGCGCACGGCGCCGATGGTTGGGTCGTCACCGACCTTGAAAGCAGCAACGGCACGTTCGTAAACGGGGCGAGGGTCTCGCGCGAGCGCGTCCGCCACATGGACGAAATCCAGTTCGGCGATGTGGCGCTCGTCTTTCTGGAAGACGCCCCCGCCTTGTTTGGCGACGAGGGTTCGGCGCCGGAGATTACGCAGGTGCTCGATTCGAGCACGCTCGAGATGCTCCGTGTCGGAGGCCGGACGCAGACGCCCCGCGAGCTCGAAGAGACCCACCGAAGCGTCCTCCGGCTCTTTGAGTTCAGCACGGAGGCCGGAGCGTGCCGCACCTTGCCGGAGCTGATGGCGCAGCTCACGGCGGCGGCAACGGAGGCCCTGCACGCCGACCGCGTCGTCCCCATTGCCGTCGAGCCGGGCGGCGTCTTGCGGCCGTGGTTCGGGCGCAAGTCCGCGTCCAACGCCGTCCTCGCCGAGCTGCCGATTTCGCTGAGCATCGTGAACTACGTGCGAAGCCGCAGGGAGGCAGTGCGGAGCGAGGTGCGGAGGGACGAGCGGTTCCGCGCCAGTGCGAGCGTTCTGCGGAACGAGATTGCGGCGGCGATCTGCGTCCCGCTCGTCGCCGCCGGCCGCGAGATCGGCGTCATCTACGCTGACCGCATCGCCCCGGCGGAACCGTTCACCGAAACCGACCTGCGGATGCTCGCGGCGCTGGCGATGCCCGTCGTCGTGGCCATCGAGAACATCCGGGCCACCGAAGCGCTGAAGACCGAACGCGAGCGACTCGTCGACCAAATGAAGCTCGAACACAGCATCCTCGGCAAGCATCCGAGCGTGCTTGCCGTGCTGGAACTCGTGGAGCGGGTGGCGGCGACCGACTCGAACGTGCTCATCATCGGCGAGAGCGGGACGGGCAAGGAGCTCGTCGCCCGAGCGATCCACCTTTCGAGCCCGCGGAGCGGCCGCGCGTTCGAGGCGGTGAACTGCGCCGCGCTCGCGCCGACGCTCCTCGAAAGCGAACTCTTCGGCCACGTCAAGGGGGCGTTCACCGGCGCCATCAACGACCGGCCCGGCCGGTTCGAGCTCGCCGACAAGGGAACGCTGTTCCTCGACGAAATCGGCGAGATGCCGCTCGACAGCCAGGCGAAGCTGCTCCGCGTCATCGAACAGGGCGAACTGCGCCGCGTCGGCGACACCCGCGACCGGACCGTCGATGTCCGCCTCCTCGCCGCAACCAACAAACAACTCGAAAAGATGATTGCCGAACATCGCTTCCGCGAAGACCTCTTCTACCGGCTCAACATCGTTCGCATCGAACTGCCGCCGCTCCGCGCGCGCGGGACGGATATCGACCTTCTCGCCGACCACTTCCTGCGGTTTTTCTGTTCCAAGTGCGGCCGCAAGCCGCTCACGCTCACCGCACGCGCGCGGGAGCTCCTCCACAAGTATCCCTGGCCCGGAAACGTCCGGGAACTGAAGAACGTGATGGAGCGGCTCGCGGTCATCTGCAAGGAAAACGAAATCCGCCCCGAAGACCTCCCGCCCGAATTCTTCGCTGGCGGGGCTGCTGCTTCCGCGAACATCACCCCCACGTCGTCGCTTGCCGAAGTCGAGCGGAAGCACATCCTCGACGTGCTGGCTCATACGGCCGGAAACAAGAAGGAGGCGGCGGCGATCCTGGGCATCGACCGGAGCACGCTCTACGCGAAACTCAAACAATACGGAATCGAGTAGCGGGGACGACCGGTGACCGAAGACTTTGTCGGCGAGCGGATCGGCTCTTACGAGGTGCGCGGGCTCCTCGGCCGCGGCGGCATGGGGGCCGTTTACCTCGCCGAAGACCACGCGCTCGGCCGGCGTGTCGCCATCAAGATACTCCCGCCGCGCCTGTCGCAAGACCCCGAGATCGTCGCCCGCTTCCAGCGTGAGGCCCGCGCACTCGCCAAGCTCCGACACCCGAACCTGATGCACGTCTACACCGTCGGCGAACACAAGGGACACCCCTACTTCGCGATGGAATACATCCAGGGGTCGCCATTGAGCTCGCTCCTGAAGAGCGCCGGGCCGCTCTCGCCCGCCCAAGCGGTCCACATCACCGGCGAGATGCTCTCCGCGCTCGATAAGGTCCACGGCGCCGGCATCATCCACCGCGACATCAAGCCGGGGAACATCATGATTGACGAGGACGGCCGCGCCGTGCTGATGGATTTCGGGCTGGCCCGCCACGAACAGGACACCGCCCTTACGGCCGACAACACCGTTCTCGGCACGCCGAACTACATGTCGCCCGAGCAGGCAAGGGGCGGGCCGCTCGATGCCCGAACGGACATCTATTCGCTCGGGATCGTCCTCTACGAGATGCTGGTCGGCCGGCCGCCCTTTCAGGGCAAGACTTCGTTTGAGGTGCTTCGCCAACACATCGAGTCGAGCGCGCCGCCTCCCTCGGAATGTCGGCCCGATGTGCCCCCCGAACTCGACTTCGTCGTGGCTCGCGCCGTCGCCAAGTCGCCGGCCGACCGCTATCAGACCGTGGCCGAGATGGCGACGGAGCTTGCCGCCATCTATCCGCAGGCGACGCTGCTCCGGCTGGCTCAGGACTCGCATCGGAACACCGCCCCCACGGCGCTTCTCTCCGGCCGCCGGTTTGACTTTGCATCGACCGTTCGCCTTTCGGGCGCTGTCACGGCCGCGGCGGCTCGGCCAGCGGAGCGCCGCAAAGCTTGGCTATCCTGGGCCGCCGCTGTCCTCGCCGTCGTCGTCGCGGCGCTCCTGGCGTGGGCGCTTTTTCGTCCCGGGCCGAAGCCGGTTCGCACGCCGCGCCAGTTCGTTGAAATCCGCCGCCAAGGCGCCGAAACCGTCCGCGGCGAACTCCTTGAATATGAACACCTTGACGACGGCACGACTATGGTTAAGATACGCATCGAAGGATCGGAAGAGCCGCTCACGATCAGCATACGGACGGGAGATGTGATGTGGTTCAGGGCGCCCGAATAGCCCGGAGAATATGGGGGATGTTCCAATGACAGAAGCACACTGGATTTTCCTGATTCCTTCTGGGCTGGTCATCGCGGTGGCGGGCGTGCTGGCGGTCATCAAGGAACTGCGCGAGGATGGCTTCGTCTGGCGGACGTGGGCGCTGCGGATTTTCTTCCTGCTCGTGACGGCGGGGGTCGGGTTCGCCACGCCGAAGTTCGCTCCGCAGCTCACAAAGCCGCCGCTGCATCTCGACCCGTGGCTTTCGATGATCGGCTCGCTCATCCTTTTTGTCCTCGTCTTTTCCGCCGAGGTGTTCGCAGGGGCGCTCAATATCTCAGCGATTGTCTTCGGCGCGATGATCGGCATCGTCGTCGCTCACCTCGCTTACTTCCTGCTCCTGCTCGTCATCGAGCCGATGATGGCGACGGCCGCCGACAGCAAGGTGATGGAGCAATACGCCCTGACGCTCAAGGTGCTCCTGTCGGTAGTCTTCGCATATATGTTCGCCCTACTTGTGCATAAGAACCGCGACCGTTTCAACTTCGTCATCCCGTATGTCGAGTTCCGGCGCGAGCGGCGAGGCGGATCGGCGCTCATCGTGGACACCAGCGCCGTCGTCGATGGGCGGCTGGCCGAACTCTGCGATACACGCATCATCGATGGGCCGCTCATCATCCCGAAGTTCGTTCTCCGGGAACTTCAGGCGCTGGCGGATTCGGCGGACAAGCTGAAGCGGGGGCGAGGCCGCCGCGGAATGGACATGCTGAATCGGCTCCGCAAGAACCCCAACGTCGTCATTCACATCGACGAAGGCCGCGTGCCCGGCGCGCCCGACGTGGACGCGAAGCTCATCAAACTCGCCGAGACAATCGACGCCCGCATTCTCACAAACGACATCAACCTGACCAAGGTGGCCACGGTGCAGGGCGTTCGCGTCATCAACCTGAACCAGGTCGCTGCCGCGCTCAAGCCGACCGTCCTGCCCGGCGAGCGCGTGGTCGTCGAGCTGCTTCGCCCCGGCGAAGCCCAAGGCCAGGCCGTCGGCTACATGGACGACGGGACGATGGTCGTTGTCGAGAACGCCCGGCGGCTCATCGGCACCGAGGTCGATGTTGCCGTCACCCGCGTGCTCCAGACCGCGACCGGGCGCATCATCTTTGCTCGGCTTCCGTCCGATGACGCCGCCGAAGAACAAGCCGAAAAACAGGGGCAGCCGTGATTCCTTCGGATTTCTCCGCGGCTCTGGGACACAACCGGGCGCTCATCGTCGCCGCCGCCGGCAGCAGCACGCGGATGGGCGGCGCTGTCCGCAAGCCGCTCATCGAAATCGCCGGCCGCCCGATCCTCTGCCATACCCTCGAGCGATTCCGGGGCATCCACGGCCTCGAACAGGTCATCGTTGTCGCTCATCCCGATGACATGGCCAGAATCCGGTCATCCTACTGGCGGTTGCTGCACGAAGCGGGGGCGACGCACCTTGTCCCCGGCGGCGAACGCAGGCAGGACTCCGTCGCGCGAGGGCTCGAGGCGGTTCGCTCCGACGTGGGGATTGTGCTGATTCACGACGCCGTCCGGCCGTTCGTCCCACGCCGCGCCATCGAAGAATCCATCGAGGCCGCCGCCCGGTTCGGCGCCGCCGTCGTCGCCGTGCCCGTGGCCGACACGCTGAAGCGCGCCCAAGGCGACCGCTCGGCCGAGACCGTCCCGCGCGAAGGGCTTTGGGCCGCCCAAACGCCGCAAGTGTTCCGCACCGAACTCATCCGCAGGGCGTTCGCGGCGGCGCAACGCGACGGCTTCGAGTGCACCGACGACGCACAACTCGTCGAACGCCTCGGCCTCGAAGTGAAACTCGTCCGCGGCGGCTACGAGAACTTCAAGATTACGACGCCCGAACACCTCCGGATGGCGGAGGCACTGCTCGCCTGACCGGCAACCGGATGCTGAATCACGGAATGGCAAATGATGAATCCAAGCGGAGGATTCGAGCCGCTCTCGGCGTCGGGCTTCTCTTCATCTTTGGCATCAGCGTCCTTGCGGCGACCGGCCCCGGCATCACGTGGGATGAGCCGTCGTATGTGGCCGCCGGCTACGGCTATTGCCTTTGGCTTGCGAAGCCCCAGTTCGTCGTGCTATCGCGCGAGGATGCATCGAATCCCTGGTTGGTGAATCACGAGCACCCGCCCGCCGCGAAAATCGCATATGGCCTCGCCGGCGTCCTCGAACGCGGCCACGGGCTTCTCGCCATACTCACGGCCCGCATCGTTGCGGCGGCGCTGTTCACGGCGCTCGTCGGGCTTGTCTACCTGTTCACCGCCCGCCACTTCGGCCGCATGGCTGGCGCGTTCGGCGCGGCGTCGCTCGCGCTGATGCCGCGGGTCTTCGGGCACGGGCACCTCGCGGCGTTGGACGTGCCGGTCGCGCTCGCCTGCTTCGCCGCGACGCTCGCGTTCTCCCGCGCATGGGAACGCAAGCGATGGGCCGTCGCCGCGGGCCTCCTCTGGGGCGTGGCCCTGCTCACGAAGCTCAACGCCGTGTTCCTGCCCGTCGTGCTGATTCCCTGGGCGCTCTGGGTTCAGAGAAGGCGAGCCGTTCTTCCCTGCACGATGCTGCTCATCCTGGGCTCGGCGACGTTTGTTGCGGGCTGGCCGTGGCTTTGGTCGCGCACCTGGGACCGCGTTCGGGAATACGCAGCGAACAAAGTCGAACGCATGGGCAGCGGCGAGCGGCCAATGGGCACGACCAACATACCCGTTTACTACATGGGCAGCACATACCGCGAGCGGACGGCCCCGTGGCATTATCCGTTCGTCCTGACGCTCGTGACGGTGCCGCTTGGGCTGCTCGCGCTGGCTGGGCTTGGCGTGCGGCCGGCTCTCGCGCAGCGCGAGGACCGCGGCATTGGGGCGCTTTTCCTCGCGAGCGGGGCGCTGCACCTGCTGGTTGCCGCCGTTCCGGGCGTCCCGAAGTATGACGGCGTTCGGCTTTTCCTTCCGGCGTTTCCCTTTGTCGCCTGCCTCGCGGGCATCGGCGCTGCGTGGGCGTGGAAGCGATGGAAGGCCGTGGGGCGCGGCCTTGTCGCCGCCATCTTTATCCTGGCCGCCGCCGCGCTCTACCACGCTCATCCGTATGAGCTTTCATACTACAACGCTCTCGTCGGAGGCGCTTGGGGCGCACGGAAACTCGGCTTCGAGACGACCTACTGGGGCGACACGGTCAATCGCTCGGTCATAGCGGCGGTCAACACACTCTGCCCCCCTCGGAGCAAAATCGCCGTCTGGCCGCGCCACCAGGCCTTCCTCGAATCGCTGCCGTGGATGCGGGATGACCTCGTGTGGCTTCGGAGCTGGGGGCCGGGTCAGGAGCCGCCGGACTTTCTTATTCTCTTCCCGAGGCAGGGGATGCTCGGCGACTACGCGAACACGCTGCTCAAAACCAAAAGGCCCGTCCGAGAGTGGACATACCACGGCGTCCCGCAGTGCATGCTCTTCGACCTCCGCTCCAGTGCGACGCGGGCGGACGGCTCCTCCAACTCCCCGAACCCCCTTCGTGTCTATCCGTGTTTATCCGTTGTGCGCTTCTGATTGTCCGAATCCACCGGCTCCAGATGCACGACCACGTCCACGAGGTCAGGCCCCGTCGCGAGCAGGCGCTTCTCCACCTCGTCGGCAACCTCGTGCCCTTCCCGCACCGTCATGTCGCCATCGACCATAACATGCAGGTCCACCAAGAGCCGCGAGCCGACGTAGCGCGTCCGCACCGCGTGGACCTTCTTGACTCCGGCCGTCGCAAGGACGATCTCCTCGATCCGCCGTCGCTCCTTCCTCGGAGCGCCAGCGTCCATCAACTCCCGCAGCGCCGGCCACCCGATCTGCCATGCGGCACGGAAGACAAAAACCGACACGACAATGGCGCCGATGTGGTCAAGGAACGACCACGCCGGAAAGACCCGAGCACCCCCGATCGCGAGCACCACCGGAATCGAGCTCAGACTGTCCGACCGATGATGCCAAGCATTGGCGACCAACGCCGACGACCGCAGCCGCCGCCCCACAGCCACCGTCCAGCGGTAAAGCGCTTCTTTGCTCACAATCGACAGGACGGCAGCGGCGAGCGCCAGCCACCCCGGAGGCCGGTCGTGATGCTCTTCGATCGTGGCCAGCGCGTGATACACCAGCCCGCACGCCACCATAGCGAGCAATGCGGCAATCAGCACTGTGACGACCGTCTCGATCCGCCGGTGCCCATAGGGATGCCGGTCGTCCGCCGGCGCCGACCAGAATGGAATGCCGACCAGCACGGCGACATCGGTGGTCGAATCCGAGAGCGTGTGCACGGCGTCGGCCACCAACGCCTGGCTTGCGGCGACCAACCCGCAGACGAGCTTGACGCCGCAAAGGAGCAGATTGAGGCCGAGGCCAACCCACGTGACGCGGCGCGCCTCGAACTGCGCACGCCTGTCCGCATCGCGATCCCGCACTGCTGTGGCGTCGTTCATGGCCGCAATATACCACGCCCCTCCGAACGCAACAAGGCAGGCATGCCCTGCATTCGATTGGATTGCTCTTCGTGGCCTTCGCGCGGTTCGTCGTGCGGGACTATGGGGCGATCTCCGCGCGCTACGCCGCCTGCCCGGAAAGCCGGGCGTCGTCTTGCTTCGCGGCTCGGAACCAGTGCCGGGTGCGGAGGCAGATGCGAACGAGCATCAGCATCACGGGGACTTCGATGAGCACGCCGACGACGGTGGCGAGCGCGGCTCCGCTTGATAGGCCGAAGAGCATCGTCGCCGTCGCAATGGCGACCTCGAAGTGGTTCGACGCGCCGATCATCGCCGCGGGAGCGGCGTCTTCGTAGCGCAACTTCAGCCACTTCGCCAGGGCATAGCCGATGACGAAGATCAGGCAGGTTTGAAGGAACAGCGGGATGGCGATCCAGAGGATGGTCAGGGGGTTGCCCAGGATCGTCTCGCCCTTGAAGCTGAAGAGCAGCACCAGGGTGACCAGCAGCGCGATGATGGTGATGGGGGTGAGCACGTGGAGGAACTTCTCCGTGAACCATTTTTCGCCCTTGGCGCCGATGATCCACTTGCGCGAGAGGTATCCGGCCACGAGGGGCAAGGCGACATAAATCGCGATGGACAAGAGAAGCGCCTGCCAGGGGACCGGCAGCTTTCCCACGCCGAGCAGGAAGCCGCCGAGCGGCCCGTAGAGGAGAAGCATGGTCAGCGAGTTGATGGCGACCATGATGAGCGTCAGGCCGTCGTTGCCGCGCGCCAAGTAGCCCCACACCAAGACCATGGCCGTGCACGGCGCGATGCCGAGGAGGATTGCGCCCGCGAAGTAGCTGCGCCACAGAGGGATTTGCAGCTTCTTGACGCCTTCGTGCATGGTGACGGTTCCCGCGCCGTGCGTGGCGCCCAGAGGCAGGTCGAGCCCGAACGGCATCTTCACAAGGTCCGTGGCGTCCGCTCCGATGAACCCGCGGAAGATGACGCCGAGGAACAGGAGGGCGATGGCGTACATGGTGAACGGTTTGATGCACCAGTTCACAAACAACGTCAGGAAGACGGGCTTGCCGCTCTTGCCGGCCCTGATGACGCTGGCGAAATCGATCTTCACCATGATCGGATACATCATGAAGAAGAGGCAAACAGCGATGGGGATGGACACCACCGGCGCCTTGTTGACGTAGATCGCCACGCCATCGAGGGACTTGGCCAGCCCGGGAGCCAGTTTTCCCAATACGATCCCGGCAACGATGCAGAGGATCACCCACACCGTCAGGTAGCGTTCGAAGACACTGGTCATTTTCCGGTCGTCAGCAGCAAACGATTCGGCCTTCATCTGTGACTCCTTCATAATGTCGCCTCCTTCATCACTGGCAGATGGCCTGCGGTCTTGTCCCAAAGCACGTCCGATGCCTACTGTATTGCCGGAACGAGGAGCACCGGAGCTTCCGAGCGCCGCGCCACGGCGTGGCTGACGCTGCCGAGGAAGACTTCGCCGAGGAATCCTCGCCCCTGACTGCCCATGACCACGAGAGACGCGCCGCCCTCCCGCGTCCGGGCGATAATCTCCTGCTTGGGCGATCCATAGGGGATTTCCACGTCGACCGCCTTGGCCCCGGCCTTGACCAACTCCGCCTTCAGGCGCTTGAGCCGCTCCGCGTCAATCCGGTTGAACTCCTCCAGGCGGTCCTTCAGGTGCGGGTCGATCCGCCCCTTGTCTTGGACGTGGAGCAGCGTGATGCGCTTCGCGCCGTGAGCGGCGATCTCTCGCACATACTTGAAGGCGTGCTCCGCGTTGTCCGAAAAGTCCGTCGGGAACAGCACATGCTCCAGCGGGTTGCACGCAGCGTCCGCGCAGACGGTCCGTCCGCTCTCGTCCTTCAGCCGCAGGCGGAGGATCAGCGTCGGCCGGGTGGCGTTGTGGATGATGGCGCTGGCGACGCCGCCCAGCATGATCTCTCCCGCCATCGTCTGCCCATGTGAGCCGACGACGACCAGCGAGCAGTCGTGCTCGTCCGCTTCGCGGGCGATGGAGATGTGCGGCAGGCCCAGGACCATCTTGGCCGTCACCTCGAAGCCCTGGTCCCGCAGCAGCTTTGCCTGCCTGTCGAAGGAGGGCTTGGCCAACTCCATCAGTCGCGGGGCGAGCGCACCCACGTCGCGGATGTTGAAACAGTGGATGAGCAGCGCCTCGCGGGTCCCGAGGGCCTTCAGCCCGCCCAGCGTGCATACGACCCGCTCCGACGCCTCCGACAGGTCTGTCGCCACGAGCATTTTCCTAAACATAGATGCATCGCTCCTTTCTGTTTGTGCGCGTCGCCGCCGGCGCGCTCATTATCCTTCCCCCTTTTTCGAACCACATTCCGGACATGCAACGCCCTTGTTCTCGTGCATCGCGCCGTATTCCGACATCGCAGCGTCTATCTCGAACGGCTTACGGCATGCCCGGCATTCGAACCCACGCCGCGGCATGGTCACTCCTCCTTCTTGGCGTTGGATCGCTCACGTTCCAGCCTCCATCTCTGCCAGAATCTGCACGGCGTCCCGAATCGCGTTCGGGCACGCGGAATCGAAAACGCCCTTCTGGCGGGCCTGCTGGACCCCTTCGGGCGTGCGGAGGTCGCAGCCGGTGAGGTCGCGGCAGAG
>CAZBRH010000054.1:0-8301 GCA_964494245.1 uncultured Planctomycetota bacterium
GCCCGCCCCCGCTTTAGCCCTTTTTCCCAAAATCACACAGATTTTGGAACGATTACACATGAAGCTCCCGCGCAACCTGTCCGGGCGCGAACTCGTCGCGGGCCCGGAGAGGAACTTCGCCCACCGGAAGATTCATCAAGAAGGAAGCCACGTCATCCTTCAGACCGAGTCGCCCCGGCACCATCGGATTGCGATCCCGGACCACGAGGTGCTCCGGCTGGGGACGCTGAACGCGATCCTTCGCGCTATGGCGCAGGCGCAGGGACTGAGCAAGGAGGAGGTTACACGGCGTTTGTTCGGGTAGTATCGCCCACCAGCACAAGCCCGCGGAAGATCGTGCCTGTCTAAATCGCCCCGCGAGAAATTTTGTTGTTGTCGGCGACCCAGGGTGAGCGTATATTAGGTATAGGCGCCAATGGGACCGGCCGCTTACTTCCGAAGTCAATAATGCTGCCCGGCTTTCTGACTGACTGCGTGCGGGAGCAAACTGGGCGGCAGACTCCCGAAGTGTTGCTTGCGATGCGGGTTGCCGTCATCGGCGTCGTGCTTGGAGCGGCGAGTATGACGGCGTGGGCTGGCGAGCCGCCCGCGTCGCTTCAGGCCTGGTGGGTCGATTCCCTGCAAAAGGTGCTTGTTTCGGACAAGACCCCCGCCGCGTCCTCGCCGGGGGTTCTGCGTGCCGCCCGCGGCGAGAACGAGGCGATTCAGTTGGCGGTGCGGAGTCCAGCGGCGCGCCGCGTTACGCTCAAGGTGGAGCCGTTCGGTCCCGAGCTGAGGATGCGTATCCGCACCGTCGGACGTGTGCGGCTTGAGTACGGAACGCCCGGCTCGCCGCTGGAGGAGCGCGTGGCTGCTCCGCCGGTGGAATTGCCAGAGCCGCTGTTCCTCGGTAGCACGCTGGACCTTCGGGCGGACCGGACGGAGTGCTATTGGCTGGACGTGGATGTGCCCGCCACTGCGAAGCCGGGTTTGTATCGCAGTGTGGTGGAGGTGGCGTCGGGAGAAGTCGCGCTGGAGCTGCCGCTGGAGCTGCGGGTCTATTCGGCCGTCGTGCCGTTTGAGGGGCGGTTTCTTTTGACAAACTGGTTCTCGGTCCGCCCGAAGGAACTGGGGTTCGGCGAAGCGCCACCCGGCAGTGAGCAATGGTGGGCCTGTGCGCGGGTGTTGTTCGACAGCATGTGGGCGCATCGCCAGAACATGTTTTGGACGCCGCTGGGGCCGCCGTTTATCCGACCCGTCGTGACCGAGGGCGAAGAATTGGGGTTCGACTTTGCGCTGTTTGACGCTTGGGTGGAGGAGTTTTCGCGTCCTCGCGGCGGAGCGCGCAAGACGTATATTGAGGGGCAGCCGATTGCCGCCCGACGGCCAAACGCCTCAGGCCGAAGCGGATACCACGGGGTCCCGAAGGCGCGGATTTGGCGGATCGAGAATGGGACGCCCAGGGAAGCAATTCTCGACGTGACCGATCCGGCTGCGCGCGAGGGATACCGTGTGTTCTTGACCGCGCTGCGCGACCACCTCGTGAAAAAGGGATGGATAGACCGTTTTCGGATTCACATCTTCGACGAACCGCACGCGCATCAACTGGAGCCCTATGCGGTCGTCGCGGGATACGTTCGCGAGTTTGCGCCGCAACTCACGATAATGGAGGCGCTGGACGTCAAGAAAGGGTTCGAGATCTTCGAGAAACTCTGCGATGTGTGGGTTCCGCAGTTGGGACGCTTTGACGGTTCGCTCGACCTGATACGGCAGAGGATGGAGGGGGGCAAGGAGGTGTGGCTATACACGTGCGGCTCCCCGCAAGGCGCTTACCCGAACCGTCTGATGGACTATCCCCTGATAAAGACACGCCTGTTGCCTTGGATCAACTTCCGTTGGGGATTCGCAGGGTATCTGCATTGGGCGTTCAACAACTGGGATGGCGACCCTTTCCAGAACACAGCAGGCGGAACCCTGTTGTCCAATGGAAGGGCGAAGGGTCCCGGCGACCGATGGATTGTCTATCCGGGCGACCGGTGTGTTGTCGATTCTGTCCGGCATGAGGCGATGCGCGATGGCATCGAGGATTACGAGCTGCTGACGGTGCTTGCGGCGCGAGACCGCGAGCAGGCCGAGCGGATCGCCAAGACCGTGGTTTCGACGTTCACCGACTATGTGCGCGACGTGACCAAGTTCCGCCAGGCGCGGCTGGAACTGCTCGAAGCGCTGGAACAATAGAAGGATGCGTTTGACCAAGAGCTCGGAGGAAGACGACAATGATGTGCCAAGGTGAGATGTGTTTGCGACGGCGCACAGCTGCTTGCGGCGTTGTGCTCCTCGTGCTGCTTCTGTTGTCCGCACGGCAGGTGAGCGCGGGCGACGCGCCCGCCCCGGCCGACGCGCTCTCGGTCTGGGACACGGGTGCAGCGTCGGCGGAGGCATACACGGCCGCAGCGCTGGCGGAAAAGAAGGGCTGGACAGCCCTTGAAGGGGCAGAGGCCGCCCCGTTCCACGGCGACGCGGTCATCGCTTGCGGTCGGCTTGTGCTGGTCGTGCGACGGCAGGGAACGGGGCCGGAGATTTACGCCGTGGATGGGAACGGCGCCGCGCACCTCCGCACGCGGCTCGTTCCCCTCACGGCCAATGGGGAACCCGCCGCGCGACTCGAGAAAGTGGCGCTTGCTGAACTGTCGGAGACCGCTGCCTCGCTCGCCGCTCTCTTCAAGACGGCGAAGGGGATGTCGCTTGCGATGCGCTTGCAACTTGGGCGGGGAACGCCCTTTGTCGAAGCCGAACTGACGGAGGCCCCCGGCCGGCTGCGCGTCGAGGCGGCGTCGCGCTTCGCCATCCTGCCCGATTTCTTTGCCGACGACATAATGCTCGACGCAAGGAAGGTCCCGCCTGACGTGATTGCGGTGCCGAGCGAAAACCTCATCCTGCTTCCGACGGCCGAGGGCCGAAGTATCGTCCTTTGTGTATTTCAGGACACAGACCAAGATGCCCGGCTCGCCCTGGCCGGGACGGGGGACAAGCGGGTTATCACCGGCTCGGATGTCAGTTGTGAAAAAAACTCCAAACTCTGGGTCGCGATCCTCGAGGCGAGCGGGCACATCTGGCACGCGCACGAAGTGAACGCCGAAGACGATGGCCAAGAGATTTTACTCGACTGGCGGATGCCCTTCCCGGCCGGCTGGCGCGCGAACTTCACACTGGGAAACGGTCTCGCCAGCAGTTGGGACGTGCTGCTTCCGGCCAAGGGGAGCTCTGGCTACGTGAAGCCGGGCTGGGTGGGAAACGAAGACATCAAGCTCGACGCAAGCCGTAAGCGGTGGGTCTCGATGTTCGGCAGCTTCCTCTATCCTTGCTGGATCGACCACGAGGGGCGGGGAGCAATCCAGCCCATCGCCAAGCCCGTTCGTTCCAAATTCCAGACATACTGGCCTGCCTTTCGCGGGCCGGTCGTGATCTACCCCTTCTTCCGTGTAAAGAGCACCCCGCTTGACGCATACACGGTGATTGATGTCTTGGGGAACACTCTGGGCAAGGGACCCTGTGAATACATCTTGGACATCGAACATCAGGGGATGGAAAAGAAGGGCAAGCCAACGTGCGGAACACGCAGCGGCTTGAACCAAATCTACCGGGAGGGCAAGCAGAAGGCCAGCCGGGACCGGATTGAATATCTGCTGAACGAAGTCATTGTCTTTACTGGACATATCCGCGACCGCATCGAGCATTATGTGGCTTTTGGCCGGAAGATGCGGACCTACCTCGAGGGACAGAAGAAAGAACACCCGGAGCTGGCGGTGCCCATCGGGAAGCTGGCAGAGATTCTGGACGAACTCGACGCGCGCTACAAGGCACGCCTGAAGCAGATGAACGCCCCCGACCGCGTCAAGGAGATGGTCGCAGAGTTCCGCGCGAAGCTCTTGGACTATGAAGGACCGGACGCGGCGAAGAAGGTTCACGATTTCGGGGAGGCCCTTGTGGCCATCGGCGAGAGCCAGGACGAGTTCGTGGCCGAGTGCCGCTGGGCCGTGAAGGTTCTGCGGCAGCAGGCGGGGCTGGCGGTGGCGATGGACCCGCGGCTCGCCGAGATTGCCGCCGAGATTCGCGCCCGGACACAGGAGGCCATGCGCAATCCAGCCAAATACGAGGCGCCGCGGCTATGAGGAAGAAGCTCGTGTCCCCAAGCGGGATGCTGCGGCTTGGCCGTGAGGTGGCTGGGCAAGTGACGGTTCGGACCGGTCTGCTGGCGGCCGTCCGAGTCATCTTTTCTGCACCGCATGGCCGCTGAAGTGGCCAAGGTCATGGGCGCGCCCGCGGAAGCTGGAACGGGAGCAGATTAGCACCTGATGGCGCTGGCGGCAACTGACGCTGCCTTCTGAAGCTACATCCCCGTTTGTTGGCCTACAGAAACCGATGTAGATCATGCGGTAGCTTCTTGTCCGGGGACGGAAGAGGGGCGGATTCGCTGTGGCAAGCGGATGACGTGATTGTTCTGGCGTAATAGCTAAAGCCCGCCTTTGGAATGCCGATAACCTATCTGTCTGGAGAAGGTGACGGGCATGTGGTGCGCCGCCGGTCCGCCAAGGCGCATGGGAGGCCAGATGCCCCGAGTGCTCCTCGCAGAGTTGTCTCATGGTCGCAAGGGGTTCCGAACGGTCGTTAGAGAGGACAGGTATGAGGACAGGAAATCGGGGTGCGGGTGCTTCGACACAGGCCGTGTTTGAAGCACTGGAACCTCGACTGCTCTTGAGTGCCGGGCTTCCGTCCGTGATCATTGGGGATACGGAGGTCCTGGAGGGGGCCGCAGGGGAGACCGCAGAGCTTTCTTTCCGTGTGCAGCTGTCCGAGGCAAGCGCGTCTCCCGTTAGCGTGCGATACACGACACTAGACGGGACGGCCCGCGAAGGAATCGATTATTCCCCAACATCGGGGGAACTGCTGTTCGATCCCGGCGAAATCGAAGCCCTCATACGGGTTCCGGTTTTGGGCAACAACCGGTTTCAGGACGACCGGAGTTTGCTTGTCTCGCTTTTCGATGCTTCCAACGCCGTTATTGAGGATTCACAGGCAACCGGCACAATTCTTGACGATGACGCGCCTGTAATTGTTCCTGTCGGCAGTGGGGGGGCGAGGAGCGTAACGTATACGGACGAAGACGGCACCAGGGTTTGCATCACCCTGCAAGGCGGGGACGGCTTCATTCTATTTCCCGAAGGCAATGTGCAGATGGGACCAAACGGGGCCGTCGTTATTGGCAGCGAACTGTATGCTCACACCGTTTACGTCACCCAGAGCTCCACGCAGACGGCCCTTGTCGGCGAGCGGCGGCGACGGCCGGGCGACCGTCGGAAACATCACCGTAAACGGCGATCTTGGACGAATCGACGGCCGAGGAATTTTCCTGCTGGGCGATATACGGGTGTCGGGCGGACTGCGGGACCTCCAACTCGGGGGCACACTTGGGCAGCAAAGCGGGCTCTCCATCGGCCCGCCCGGAACCGCCTTGCAGACGGTGACGTTGAGCTTGGGCAACGTCGCAGACCTGAGCATCCTGTCCGGGATGCCCATCCGGTCGCTAACCGTCGTTTCGTGGCGGGACACGGATGGCGTGGCAGACGTTATCGCGGCGGCGTGGATTGGGACGCTAAAGGTGTCGGGGAAATCGGGGAATGCGACGCTCGGTATTCCGGCGATTCCGGGGGACTTCGAGGCGTCGTTGACGCTTACGGGCGTAGGTGCTCCGCGAGGGATTGCGTTGAACTCGGCGACGGTGCTCGGGGACATTTCTGGCACGACGTGGGACATCACGGGCAACGTCGGGACGATTGATGTCCGACGGAATGTGACGGGTTGGACGCTGGACGTGCATTCGGAGGTAAGGACGCTGAAGCTGGGCGACGTTGCGGACACGACGGTCACGGTGAACGGTCTGGTTGGTTCGGTTCAGGTCATTCGGTGGCAGTCGGGTTCACTGGTGGCCGCGAGCGTCGGGACACTGAGGACGACGGGGAAATCGGGGAACGCAATGCTCGGTATTCCGGCGACTCCGGGGAACTGGGGGGCGGACGTGACCCTGAGCGGCATGGGAGCAACGAGGGAGACACTGAGAGAGGTCCATGTCGCCGGTGAAGCGGACGGGACGTGGGGTATCACGGGCTATGGGAATAGCATCAAGATCGGTTCTTCGGCAGCGACGTGGGAAGTGTCGTTCACGGGCGACCTGAGAACGTTGACAGGCACGGGCACATTGTCGGGACAGTTCAAGGCGAACTCGATTGGAGCGGTGACCGCGAAGAACATCAACAATGCGGAGTTTGTGTTGCACCAAGTCCCCGATTCGAGGCGGCTGGCACTGAATAGCATCACGGCCCGGGAGTGGATGACGTGCACGCGAATTCTGTCCGCCTGGAACATCGGGGACGTAACCGCGGGCGGGATTGTGGACTCCAGCATCTTCGCGGGGGTGCTGACGACACGAGACCTGAACAGCGACGGGGTGCTGGATTTGCCGGATTCCGCGACTGACTTGGACCTAACGGCGGAAGGGCGGGCGCGAATTCGAAACGTGAGAGTGAACGGAATGCGGGGGGCAGACCAAAGGTATGTGGATAGCTTTATCAACACGAATCTAGCGGCGGCAGACCTGGGGGCCGTGCTCGTAAGCTACGTCCGGACGGATAACGGCGGAGTCCCCTTCGGGATCGCGGCAGATACCATACAGCGGTTCACAAAGCGGGATCAGAGCGGCACGTCCTCGCGTGGACCGTGCATGGAACCCAGTTCCTCGACCGTCGATGGAGATGCCGAGGTCCGGGTGTTCTGAAGTGACAGAAACCGGACGAACTCCGGCATTTTTCTTCCCGGAAACAGTCGGGCAAGCGTGGGAACATGAGTTATCGTCTTGCCAGCGACTCTGGCGACAAGTCGGTGGAAGAGCAGTTCGGCGAAATCGAACTGGACGTGGCGAAGCGGCGAAAGGGCCGGATGCAGGACTAGTGTCACCTTCAACAGGACACGCCGCGCGATAGTGGGGGCTTACGCACATCACGTTCCTCTAACTGCCAACATGGGGGAGGCGCACGGCACCTGCACATTGCCTAATCGGGGACGCTCGTCTAGAATGTCAACAATCTTATGGCGGGCAGGGCAACAAGATGAAGATTCCGATGCTGGACATCCCGAAGCTGCATGCTCCGATTCGCGGAGAACTTGTCGCCGCGATGACGGAAGTGCTCGACTCGGCGGCCTACATCCGCGGACCCTACGTCGAGCGGTTCGAGGCGGAACTCGCGGCGCACACGGGCGCAAAGCGCGCGGTGGGAACGAGCTCGGGGACCGATGCGTTGCTCGTCGCACTGATGGCGCTCGGCGTTCAACCCGGCGACGAGATTATTACGACGGCCTTCACGTTTTTTGCTACAGCAGGCGCGATCGTTCGGCTTGGTGCTCGGCCTGTCTTTGTGGACATCGATCCGCTGACGTTCAATATCGATCCACGCGAGATCGAGCAGCGAATTACGCGCCGGACGGTCGGCATCTTGCCTGTGCACCTCTTCGGCCAGTCGGCGGATATGGATGCCATCAACGCGATTGCCAGTGCTCGCGGCTTATGGGTTCTTGAGGACGCCGCACAGAGCATCGGCGCCCTCTACAAGGGGCGAATGTGCGGGTCGATGGGCACCGCCGGAATCTACTCGTTTTTTCCGGCAAAGAACCTGGGGGCCATCGGCGATGCGGGAGCGGTCGTCACCAACGATGACGAGCTGGCGCACCGCGTTGTTGTGCTGCGCGACCACGGGATGGAGCCGCTTTACCATCACCGCGTTGTGGGCGGCAATTTTCGCCTCGATGGGATTCAGGCGGCGGTTCTTTCTGTGAAACTCCGTTATCTTGCGGGATGGGAGGAGAAGCGCCGGACCGCCGCCGCAAGGTATGCGGAACTGCTCGCGGGCAGCGACCTTTACGTTCCGCCGGTTGAGGTCCCCGGGAATCGCCACGTGTTCAATCAGTATGTGCTTCGCGTGAGGGGCGGGCGGCGCGATCAAGCGATGGCGAAACTCCGTGAGGCCGGGGTCGGCTGTGCCATCTATTATCCGGTGCCGTTGCATCTTCAGGAGTGCTTTGCCCAGCTCGGCGGCAAGAAGGGTGATCTGCCGGTTACCGAGCGGGCCTGTGAGGAGGTGCTCGCGGTGCCTGTGTGCGTGGATGAGGCGGATTGCGAGGCGGTGGTCTCGGTGCTGCGGAGCGTTTGACTCATCTGGCCGGGAGCCCGATGATTTTGCGGGCTTCGCTAGGCGTGGCGGGCTCACGGCC
>CAZBRH010000054.1:8324-10571 GCA_964494245.1 uncultured Planctomycetota bacterium
CAGTTCGGACGATTCGCTCCACGGGCCGGGCATTGTCGGCCAGGTCCGAACAATCGGAATCGTAATACAAGTTGTCCTCAAGTCCGACGCGGACGTGTCCGCCTGCGGCGAGCGCCATCACGTTTGCCCGAAGCTGATACCGGCCGACGCCGCCAACGGCCCATGTCGCGTTCTCGGGGAGCAGTGAGAGCATGTATCCGAGTCCCACCGGGTCTAGCGGCGCCGAACCGAGCGAGCCGAGGATCAGGTTGAAATAGTAAGGCGGGTGGAGAATGCCCTTGCGGATGAGGTATTTGGCATAGTTGATGAACCCCGGCTCGAACACTTCGAGTTCGGGGATCGCTCCGGCGGCGTAGATGCGAGCAGCGATGTCGCACACGACATCGGGCGAATTGACGCAGGCCTGCTTGGGGAAATTCATTGAGCCGAGTGTCAAGCTGGCCATTTCGGGGTGGGCCCTGAGCGCCGCCGTGCGAAGCCCTACGTCCTGAACAAGGCGACCGCTGAGTGAGACACACGTGATGATGTCAGGGCACGCCTTGCGGACGCAGCGGACGAGTTCTTCGTATGCCGCGCCGTCGCTCGTTGGATTGCCGCTCTTGTCCCGTGCGTGGAGGTGAACAATCGCCGCCCCGGCATCGTGCACCCGTCGTGCGCAGGCGACGATTTCATCGATGGTTATCGGGACATGCGGGGTGTCGGCTTTTGTCGGAACCATTCCGGTGATGGCTGCGTTGATGATGAGCTTGCCGGACTCGCTCACAGAAGCTCCTCGTCCCGCACCATTCCGACCTTCCGTGCGGGGTTTCCGAAAACGATTGTTCGGTCAGGCACGTCACAGGTTACTACGGACCCTGCCCCGACGAAGGCATTCTCACCGATTGTGACACCGGGCAGCAGGATGCTCCCGCCGCCGACACGCGCCGCTCGGAGAATTTTGGGCGCAGCGCGGACGAACGTCAGGCAGGGCCGGCGATAGCAGATGCGCTTGTCGTTCATCGTTGTGACCCGCGGGCCGCAGAATACGTCGTCCTCGACGACGACGCCGCGGGTCAGGTAGCAGAAGCTTTGGAGCGAGACGCGGTTCCCAATCTGCACGTCGCCCTCGATATCGACGTTCGAGCCGATGACGCAATCGGTTCCGATGCGCGTGTCGCTGCGGATGAGAACAAAGTTGCCGATTCGGGTTCCCTCGCCGATTTCGACATTAGGGAAAATGATGCAGTGCTGGCCTTGCTGGGGCGGCACGTGTATCCTCCCGGCGCCTTGAGCGTCTCCGTGGGTTGCCTATAATACGGACACAACTCGGCGTCCGTTTATGCCCGTTGACTCTACTGGCAATGGGACAGGGCGTCAATAGCGTTTTCTTCTATTTTCGTGGCGGAGGAATTTGTGGCCCGAGTATTGCTGTCCGCCCCAGCCAACCGACCGTGGGCATACGGTCGGCATCTGTTGGTTGCCCTGCGCGAACTAGGGCACGATGCGGAGCTGTTCGATTTCCGCAGCGTGCAGCGGCCCGATGCGGCGGTCCTACGTGCCGCCGACGCGTTCCGTCCGCAACTCCATATCATCTGGAAGGGCGAACGATATCAGTCCGAGACGGTTGCGATGTTGCGGGGGCGCGGCATCTACACAGTGCTCTGGCATTCTGATGCCAATGTCCCCGATTGGTTGCCGCCGCTGGCTAGAGCGAGCGACCTTTGTTGTGTCCAGAGCTTCGGGATGTTTCCCGCGTTGCGTGCGGCGGGAATCGATTCGCCGGAGCACCTGATGGAGGGGATTACGCCGTCGTGTTTCGCCTATGACCGAATCTCTCGAGCGGAGCGAAGGAAGTATGAATGCGATGTCGTTTTTATTGGGACCATGGGACGAAAGCCGGATTACTTGCGCCGAGTGAGCGCCGTCGAGCGGCTCTTGCGGGAGCGCGTCCTTGTGCGGTGGTGGGGTCGGCGGCTGCCGTTTCGGCTGACGAAGCCAAGCGACTGGTTCTCGCCGGTTCGACGTGCGTGGGGAGGCGGCCGTGTGTGGGGTGCGTCCTATGCCAAGGCGTGTCACTGCGCGAAGATTGTGCTTGCGCTTCCTGCTCGTCCTGAGCTTCCCGGTGGTCTGAGCAACGGGGCGTTTATTGCGACCGGCCTCGGAGCATTTTACCTTTCGCTTTACCGCGCAGGCATGGAGGAATTCTTTGAACTTGGCCGTGAAGTTGCCATTTTCCGCGATGAAGACGAGATGGTGGAGCAAGTTCGG
>CAZBRH010000054.1:10605-18507 GCA_964494245.1 uncultured Planctomycetota bacterium
GGGGACGATGCCGGACGTCGGGCCATTGCGGATGCCGGCCAGCGCCGCACGCTCGGCGAATATACGAACCATCATGCCTTTCGACGGCTGTTTCATTTGATTGCCCAGCGGGGCGGCCCGAAGTTTCAGATTGATGGTTGAGCAAGGACGCGCGGTCCATGTGGCGCGTTGCGAATGTATGCTGCCAGGATACGGCACGAGCGCTTTCTGTGGCTGCGCGTGATCTGGAAGAAGAAAAGTTGCCGGGTCTGGCGGGTAGGAAGCGGGTGCGCTTTGAGCAATCGCAGAAGCCGATACGCCGTATAGGGGCAGCGCTGATATTTCGCAAGATACGCCGCAACGTATTGGATCGCCACGAATTCGCGGTGACCGATCGGGTCGTTTTTCCTGGCAACAAGTCGGCGGACGACGTTCTTGTTCCGCTCTGCCTCCTCTCGCTTGATTTGCACCTCCTCGGCTAAGCTATACCGTGTTCGCGTCATCGAGGTTGGATGGTTCCGGTGCAGAAGGGCGATCTCATCGATGAAGACGAGGGGGCCTTGCTCGAACAGCTTGAGCCGCAGCTCGTAGTCTTCCGCCCATGCGCGGTGGTCGTTATAGCCGTCTGTGAGGTCGTAATGACGGCGCGAAACGAGAGCAGCGGAGTGGCCGACTGCGTTTCGGAGGAAGAGGTCGAATGGTGATACCGGTTCGCCTTGGAACCGCGGTGTTTGTGCTCCGTCTTCGGACATTTCCTGCTGTTTGCCAAAGACGCAACTTGCGGTCGGCTTCGCGAGAGCCGTTTCGATCAGATGCTGGATGCGGTGCGGCAGGAATACGTCATCGCTGTCCGTGATGATGAAGTATTCGCCGCGAGACTGCGCAACCAGAAAGCGGAGAATCTCTCCAAACGTGGCTGCTTTTCCGTCGCCCCGAAAGAGGCGGATACGCGGATCCCGTGCGGCGTATTCGGCGATGATGGCAGGCGATTCATCCGTCGAGGCGTCGTCGAAGATCAGCAGTTCGAAGTTCGGATACGTCTCGGACAGGGCGGACTCGATTGCTTGGCGGAGGAAGCGTCCGGTGTTGTGAACCGCCATCAGCATGCTTACAAGCGGGTAGTTAGCCACGGACGTATCCTCGTTGTGGGCAGGCCGACGGGCGGAGTATAACTAGCGCCATGTCCGGCGGCAAGCGGGCGAGAGCGGCGTTCGCGCTTTTGCGCGGCGGGCGCTATGTGGTAAGATTTTGCCTGAAAAAGATGGCCCTTCTTGTCAGGAGCAAACAATGCGTACCCGCGTCGTTCACGAAGGCGCCAAGTATCTCGAATACGCCATACGGCAGATTGTCGAGGACGCCTACCGCATCCGGAGCTTGGGGGTTGACATTACGTGGGAGAACATCGGCGACCCGATCGCGATGGGCGAGAAGGTAGAGCCATGGATCGCCGAGATCATTCATGGGCTCGTGGATCGCTCGGAGGCATGGGCATACTGTCCGAGCCGGGGCGTTGTTGAGGCGCGGGAGTTCTTGGCTGCACAGGTCAACGCGCGGGGCGGCGTCCAGATTCAGCCGGACGACATCCTGTTCTTCAACGGCATTGCCGACGCTGTGGATAAAGTGTATGACCTCATTCGGAAGGACGCACGGGTGCTCATGCCGTCGCCCTGCTATCCGACCCATTCGTCCAACGAGGCCAAGCGCGGCGAATATGAGACTCTCTGGTTCCATCTTGATCCCAGCAATGGCTGGCAGCCGGACCTTGATGAAATGCGGACAAAGGTCCGCTACAACCCGCAGATCGTTGCTATTGCCATCGTCCATCCGGATAACCCGACGGGCTTTGTCTATCCGCGCGAGACGTTGACTGAGATTGTTGAAATCGCGCGGCAATACGGGCTGTTCCTTATTTGCGACGAGATTTACGCTCATATCTGCTACAACGGAGCGCGGGTCTGCCACCTTTCGACGGTGGTGGAGGATGTGCCGGCGCTTGCGCTCCGGGGTATCTCGAAGGAATACCCGTGGCCGGGCGCCCGCTGCGGCTGGGTCGAAATGCTCAATCGCGGCCGCGATCCGCAATTCGACGAATACACGCACGGCCTCGTGCTTGCCAAGATGATGGAGGTCTGTTCGACGACACTGCCGCAGATGTCGATTCCGCGCGTGTTTGGCGACCCGCGGTATCCGGGGCATCTGGCGCGCCGTGCGGCGATATTTGAAGCGCGTGCGAAGGAGGCCTACGAGGCGTTCCGACCGATTGACGAGCTGATCGTCAACGAGCTTCACGGCGCGTTTTACTTCCCCGTTGTATTCCGGGAGGGCGTTCTAAACGACCGGCAGACGCTCCCCATCGGCAATCCGAGGGTCCGCGAATTCGTGGAGCAAATGGTGCGCGGCGTTCCGAACGACAAAAGGTTTGTTTATTATCTGCTCGGCAGCGAAGGCATCTGCGTGACGCCGCTGAGTGGCTTCCATTCCGCGCTCGAAGGATTTCGGATAACAACCCTTCAGGCAGACGATGATATCCGTCGCGACACACTACGCCGCATCACCCGCGCGATACGGAGATATCTCGAGAGCTGATGGATTGGTTCGGACAGAAAGATAGGGAGGAAAGTTGTGACTTGCTTGTCCGGCGTGAGGGCTTGGGGAGCAAGCACGAACGCGAGGGCGCGTGTGGGGCAGGCGGTAGAGGCAGCAGCCGGGGGCGAAGTTTTCCAGTTTTTTGGTTGACATGCAGCAAAAAGGTGCTATACTCCCCACTTCGCCGCGTTCGGCGGAATGGCGCCGGTGTGCGCGCTGGGCCGACGCAGGGCCAGCGTAGCTCAACGGCAGAGCAGTGGTTTTGTAAACCACCGGTTGTGAGTTCGATTCTCACCGCTGGCTCCAGCCCTTGCCGTCGGGCGCGGAGGTTGTGCGGCGGGGCCGGGCCGCTGCATCCCGGCAGCCATCCGCCCAGGGTGGGTATTGACAACTAAGACCGCGACATGGGTTCGGGCAGATTCCCGAGTGGCCAAAGGGACCAGACTGTAAATCTGGTGGCTCAGCCTTCGGAGGTTCGAATCCTCCTCTGCCCACCCTGCTTCGTTCTGCGGGGCGCCGCCGGCGGGCGGGACCTGTGGGGCGAGGACGGCCGGCGAAGGCGGGCGTAGCTCAACGGCAGAGCCCCAGCCTTCCAAGCTGGTTGTGTGGGTTCGACTCCCATCGCCCGCTCCAGCTTCGCTGGTGTAGCTCAGTGGTAGAGCACGTCCTTGGTAAGGACGGGGCCATGGGTTCGACCCCCATCACCAGCTCTCTTGGCTCGGTGGTGCTGGACAAGCAGGAATGCTTGTCCTCTGGTGTTGGGGGCATCGGCCCTTGACCCGGCGGTAGGCAAACGCCTGTTTGCTCGCAGCGAACAGGAGCGTTTGTCACGGCGTTTTGGGTGGCTTATTGTGGCGGGCGTGGGCGCCCGCGAGGACAACGTAGAGGAAAGGGTGCGGGCATCGCCCTGCGTGTGGCGCGCGGCTGGCGTGGCCCGATCCGAGTGGAGGATGGACCATGGCAAAGGAAAAGTTCGAACGAACAAAGCCGCACGTGAACGTGGGGACGATCGGCCACATCGACCACGGAAAGACGCGGCTGACGGCGGCGATCACGAAGGTGTGCGAGAAATTGGGGCGCGCCAAGGCGAAGTCCTATGAGGACATCGCCAAGGGCGGCACCGTCCGCGATGCGAGCAAGATCGTCACCATTGCCGTCGCACACGTCGAATACGAAAGCGAGAAGCGCCACTACGCACACATCGACTGCCCCGGCCACGCCGACTACATCAAGAACATGATTACCGGCGCTGCCCAGATGGACGGCGCCATTCTCGTGGTGGACGCCGCCGACGGGCCGATGCTCCAGACGAAGGAGCACGTTCTCCTTGCCCGTCAGGTGAACGTCCCGGCCATCGTCGTCTTCCTGAACAAGATCGACCTCGTCGACGATCCGGAGCTTCTGGACCTCGTCGAGATCGAGGTGCGCGATCTCTTGAACAAGTATGAGTTTCCCGGCGACGATACGCCCATCATCCGCGGTTCGGCGACAAAGGCCATGCAGGCGCTGATCGACGGCCACGATACGACGCATCCGGATTGCAAGCCGATCCTCGACCTTCTGGATGCGCTGGACAAACACATTCCAGAGCCGGTCCGCGAGGTGGACAAGCCGCTCCTGATGGCTGTCGAGGACGTGTTCAGCATCAAGGGCCGCGGCACCGTCGGCACCGGCCGTATCGAGCGCGGCAGAGTCCGCGTTGGCGACGAAGTCGAAATCGTCGGCCTGGCCCCCACGCGGAAGACCGTTTGCACCGGCGTCGAGATGTTCAACAAGACGCTTGATGAAGGTATCGCGGGCGACAACGTCGGCCTGCTCCTCCGAGGCATCGAGAAGGAAGACCTGAGCCGCGGGCAGGTCATCGCCGCACCCGGCTCAATCACGCCGCACACGAAGTTCGAGGGGCAGGTGTATATCCTGACGAAGGAAGAGGGCGGCCGCAGCACGCCGTTCTTCACCGGATACCGCCCGCAGTTCTACTTCCGCACGACGGACGTGACAGGCGCGGTCGAGCTTCTGGGCGGGGCCGAGATGGTGATGCCTGGCGACAATGTGTCCCTCGGCATTACGCTGCTGAAGCCCATCGCGATGGAGCAGAACATGCGCTTCGCCATCCGCGAAGGCGGCAAGACCGTCGGCGCGGGCGTCGTCACCAAGATCATCGAGTGAGCCGATGCGCGAATACATCACGCTCGAATGCACCGAGTGCAAGAGCCAGAACTATCGGACAAGCAAAGAGACGCGCGGCGCTGGCCGGCTGGAACTGCGGAAATTCTGCCGCGTTTGCCGAACCCACACGCCGCACAAGGAGCGCAGGAAGTAGGGCCCGATTCTCGGCGGCCGGTTCGCCCATTTTTCCGGCAGGCCGACGGGACGGAAAAGGCCCGTGACGGCCAGGGCAGTAGCTCAATTGGTAGAGCACCGGTCTCCAAAACCGGCGGTTGGGGGTTCAAGTCCCTTCTGCCCTGCCACAGCGAGGAAATGACGAGGCAAGGCGTCATTGCGTATCTATAAGCGCGAGGAAGGGATGTGGGCGCGAATGCCCCTCGCCATCGTCGGCGGCATTGTGACGGTCTATGCCGCACGCACGGCGATGGATTGGAGTTCGGACGCAGGCCGCTATATCTGGGGCGGCATCGTCTTTGCCCTGCTGGGCGGCCTGACGCTCTACTTCGCCTTCTTCCACCAAAAGACGGGCGACCTCCTGATCGATACGGAAAGCGAAATGCGCAAGGTCGTCTGGCCGACGCGAGACGAGGTCCGCGGCTCGACCATCGTCGTCATCGCCACAACCTTCCTTCTGGCGATTTTTTTGTATGTCGTCGATCTTGGGATGGCCGCCTTTCTCCAACTGATTCGCCTCTACTAGGAGCCGAGGGTCGCGCGTGAAGCAGTGGTATGTTCTGCGGGTTCAGACGAATCGCGAGGAATCGGTGCGCGATGGACTTCTGGCGCGTGTTCGCGCTGCCGGGCTCGAACAGCGCATCAGTTCCGTTCTTGTGCCGACCGAAAAAGTTTCGGAGATCAAAAGCGGCAAGCGCGTTATCAGCGAACGCAAAATCTACCCCGGCTACCTGTTTGTCGAAATGGAACTAGACCAGGAGACGCTGGCGCTCGTCAAGGACTGCCCCGGGATAGGGGACTTTCTCGGGACGAGCGGCGTTGCCGTTCCGCTGAGCGAAAAGGAAGTTGAAAAGGTCACCGCCGAGGCCGAAAGCAAGGAAGAAACGCCGACGCTCAAAATCGACCTCGGGCCGGGCGACAACGTCAAGATTGTTGAAGGAGCGTTCCGGAACTTCGACGGCGTCGTTGGCGAGGTTCTCGGCGAAAAGGGTCTCCTTCGCGTTATTGTTACCATCTTCGGCCGGCCGACGCCCGTCGAGCTCGAATACTGGCAGGTGGAGAAGGCCTAGGCCGGCTGCCCAACGGCCCCATAGGGACGGAAGCGCATGGCAAAGGAAATCGTCGAAGTCTTCAGGATGCAGGTGCCTGCGGGGCAGGCGACCCCTGGACCGCCCGTCGGTGTCGCCCTCGGCCCCCGGAGCGTCAACCCCGGCGCCTTCTGTAAGCAGTTCAACGATCGGACCCGGGACCTTCAAGGCACGACCGTTACGGTCGAGATGACGATCTACAAGGACAAGTCCTTCGACTTCGTCGTCCTCGGCCCGCCGGTCTCCGTCCTGCTCAAGAAGGCCGCCAATATCGTCAAGGGTTCCGGCGCACCGAACAAAGAAAAAGTCGGACGCGTTACCCGCGCTCAGGTCGAAGCCATCGCCCGTGAAAAGGCGAAGGACCTGAACACGAAGGACATTGCCCGCGCGGTCAAGCAAGTCGAAGGAACCGCCCGCAGCATGGGCATCGAGATTGTGGACTAGAGGGACCGACAACGTGAAGAAAGGAAAGCGATACCGTCAAGCGCTGGCGACCGTCGATCGGGCAAAAACCTACACGGTGCCCGAGGCGATCAGCGCGATCAAGGCACAGCCCCCGGTCAAGTTCGACGAGACCATCGAAATCGCCATCCGCACAGGGCTGGACCCGAAGAAGAGTGAACAGGCGCTGCGCGGGACGATTTCGCTGCCGAATGGCATCGGGAAATCGCTCCGCGTCATTGCGTTCTGTCCGCCGGAGCAAGTCGAGGCGGCGAAGGCGGCGGGGGCCATCGAAGCCGGCGGCGAGGAACTCGTTGAGAAGGTCAGCGGCGGTTGGCTCGATTTTGATGTCGCCGTCGCGGCGACATCGACGATGCGGTTCGTCGGGAAACTTGGCCGTGTGCTCGGCCCGAAGGGTCTAATGCCCTCGCCAAAGTCCGGCACGGTCGTCGAAGATGTCCCCGCTGCCGTCAAGGAGTTCGTTGCGGGCAAAATCGAATACCGTTTGGATGCCGGCGGCAACATCCACGCGCCCGTCGGTAAGAAATCCTTCAGCGCCGAGGCGCTTGCGGCCAATGTTCAGGCGTTTATTGAGCAGATCGAGCGCGCCAAGCCCTCGAGCGTCAAGGGCAAGTATATCCGAAGCATTACGCTCGCCTCGTCGATGGGGCCGGGCGTCAAGATAGCGGTTTGAACGTATCACGAGGGATGGAGGCATCATGCCGAGCAGACTGAACCAGTTGATGGTCCGCGAACTGGCCGACCGGTTTCGTGGCGTGGACACGTGCGTATTTCTCGATTTTACCCGGCTGAATGGCCGCCGGGCGACGGATCTTCGTGATCAGCTTCGCTCCGCCTGCGGCGCGACGACAAAGATCATGGTCGTCAAAGCGACGCTCGCGCAGCGCGCACTCGAGGTTGCAGGAACTGTCTCGGATGCGAGTTTGCTGCGAGCGGGCGGACCGACAGCCATTGCCTACGGAGCCGACGACCCCGTGCTCCTCGTGCGGACATTGCTTGATTGGAGCCGTAAGCCCGGGAATACCGGGACGTTGCGTTTGAAGGGCGGCGTGCTTGCCGGGCGCCCACTCCCGGCGAACGCGGTGGCCGAGTTGGCTACCATTCCGCCCATGCCCATTCTTATGGGGCAGGTGGTCGGCGCGATCGCCGCGCCGATCGCTGCGATGCTGGGGCTTGGCCAGGGCCTTCTCCGACAAATTGTCGGCCTGGCTGACGCACTGGCGAAGAAAAAGGCCGAAGTATCGTCGAACTGAAAAAGGAGAATCAGAGATGTCGGAAGCGACACAAGCCGTCGCGCCGGAACCGAAAGGTAAGGTTGCCGAGGCGCTGGAACTGATTTCGGGCATGACGGTGCTCGAGTTGTCCGAGTTTGTCAAGGCCGCGGAGCGGAAGTTTGGTGTAACGGCCGCTGCGCCGGTCGCGGTTGCCGCCGGTCCTGCTGCTG
>CAZBRH010000054.1:18540-18783 GCA_964494245.1 uncultured Planctomycetota bacterium
TGCCGAGGAAAAGAGCACGTTTACCGTCGTTCTTGCCTCCGCTGGCGAGCAGAAGCTCCAGACGATCAAGGTTGTCCGCCAGCTCACTTCGCTCGGGCTGAAGGAAGCAAAGGCGCTGGTCGATAGCGCCCCGAAGACGCTTGCCGAAGGCGTCTCGAAAGAGGACGCCGACAAGATGAAGAAGGCGCTCGAAGAAGTCGGCGCGAAAGTCGAACTGAAGTGATTGCGGACTGCTCGACGCGG
>CAZBRH010000055.1:0-15720 GCA_964494245.1 uncultured Planctomycetota bacterium
TTACAAATGGAGTGCGGCAGCACGATGCCGCTTTGGAACCTCGCGGAGCGAGGAAATGGATTGGGAAATGTGGTAATAGTAGAGGACAGCCACCTATTTCATGAGACAACAGCCCGGCGACTCGCTCGGCGACGTGGGCGGATGTGCCGCGGGGCGTGGCGCTGCACGTCGTGGCGGACATCTTGCGCTGGCGCCGTCGAATCTCGACGCCATCAATGGGTGCGCTGCATACCTGATCGAGACGGTGACCGCATCGGGGACATGTGCCGAAAGCCACGAAGGAAATCGGGGTGCGCTTCGTGATGGAAGGATTACCGTTCGCAATCCCAACGGCCGGACGTATAATTACTCGTGCGACGCGAAGGGACAGCGCGGAAGCCGCTCGCCGGTTGGCCGCCCACGAACCCTGCGCAAGCGCGGTCGAGGAAAAGGGTGGCTGTCCTAAATGACCGGCGACTCGCCCCCCCAATTCTGGGGACGGGGGACGGGTGATCGCGTTGTTGAACAAAGAGGAGATGTCAAATGATCCGACCAGTATTTCCTGCCGAACGAGACATCCCGCAGCAATACCGAATCGATGCCCCGATAGAGCAGAGACACTATCTACGCAACGGAAGGATTGTGCGCTGGGAGGGACCGCAGCAGGAGGTCCTGTCGCCGGTATGTGTATCGTCGGGGTCGCGCATCGTCCAGAAAGCGATCGGAAGCTATCCCCTGCTTGATGAAGAGCACGCATTGGGAGTTCTCGATGCGGCGTGTGCAGCGTATGATCATGGGCGCGGATCATGGCCGACGATGTCTATCGAAGAGCGTATACGGCATGTCGAGGCGTTTATGCTCCGCATGGTGCAGAAGCGCAGCGACGTGGTTCGGCTGCTCATGTGGGAGATCGGCAAGACGCTGCCAGATGCGGAGAAGGAATTTGACCGGACCGTGGAATACATTCGAGATACGATAGGAGCACTCAAGGATTTGGATCGAGCTTCTTCTCGCTTTGTCATCGAGCAAGGCGTGATTGCGCAAATCCGTCGAGCGCCGCTTGGGGTCGTCCTCTGCATGGGCCCCTTCAACTACCCGCTGAATGAGACGTTCACCACCTTGATTCCCGCTCTGATTATGGGCAACACGGTGATCTTCAAGCCACCGAAGCTTGGCGTCCTGCTGCACGAGCCGCTCCTTGAGGCATTTCGAGATTCATTTCCGCCGGGTGTGGTGAACACAGTGTATGGAGAGGGGCAAAGGGTGATCGCCCCGCTGATGAAATCCGGAAGGATTGACGTTCTGGCATTCATCGGCAGCAGCCGTGTCGCAGATATCCTCAAGCAGCAACATCCGAAACCTCACCGTCTCCGCTGTGTTTTGGGGTTGGAGGCAAAGAACGCTGGCATTGTGCTGAAGGACGCAGAACTCGACCAGGTTGTGAAGGAATGCGTGCTCGGGGCACTTTCCTACAATGGCCAACGGTGCACCGCGCTGAAGATACTGTTCGTTCACGAAGAGATCATCGATGCGTTTCTCGACAAGTTCATTGCCGCTATCGATAAGCTGAAGGGCGGCATGCCCTGGGAACCGGGCGTTTCTATCACCCCTTTGCCCGAGCCGAGCAAGACGGCTTTTCTGGCAGACCTAATCGAAGACGCTTGTGCGAAGGGTGCCAAAGTGCTCAACGAATCTGGCGGAAGCGTGGATCATACCTTCATGACTCCTGCCGTCGTATATTCAGTCAAACCCGGCATGCGACTGTATTCCGAAGAGCAGTTTGGTCCCGTGATACCGGTTACGTCGTTCAAGCGTATTGATGAACCGATGAACTACGTCATCCATTCTGATTATGGGCAGCAAGTCAGTCTTTTTGGCAGCGATCCGCAGACGCTCGCTGATCTGATCGACACTCTCGTGAACCAAGTGTGCCGCGTCAATATCAACAGCCAATGCCAACGGGGGCCCGACACGTTTCCGTTCACCGGAAGGAAGGCCTCGGCAGAAGGCACGTTGTCCGTCACGGACGCGCTAAAGGTTTTCTCGATACGAACGCTTGTCGCGGCAAAGGAGACAACTGCAAACAAGCAGATTATCACTTCGATCGTTACTGGCAGGCGGTCTCGTTTTCTGTCAACGGATTTCATCCTGTAGCGAAATCGGGGAGTACGAGGACAGATAACGCTCCCTTCGCCTTGGAAAAAGCGCCATCGCTCTCCGTTCCTGCTTGCGCACAAGACGGGTCTTTTCCGCCGCTTGCTGTTTTCCCCGTTTCCCCGTCTTACGCCGCTTTGCTTGTTGCGGCGCGGAACAACTCTGGGCAGCCGCCGGCTTCTCGTCCTTCTCTTCACACTGCGAACTTCGTCTTCCCTTTGACGATGGTGCGGACGGCACGGCCGCGGACGCGTCGTTGGCCGTTGAAAAGGCTCAGCCGCCTTTCAGCATCCTCCTTCAGCATTCATCTCACAGCATCCGGCAGTTGGCACAACTATTCTCTGTTCTTCTTCCGGCCAACGGGTCTGCTTCCCTTCTGCTCAATCAGGAGGAGGGGGAGCAGGATTTCTCGCCACTCTGCGACTTCCAGATCAGGGGAGCGGCTCCCGGTCTGTTCGGATTCCCATGGATTCCAGCACGCGGATGAGTTCGGGAATCCGATCCGTGGCGACGCCCCAGACTTTCTCGTGCCGCACTTCTCCATATTCATGGGCCAGAATGTTTCGTTGGCCGATGATCGCGTGCCAGGGGATTTCCGGATGCGCTTCTCTCAATTCATTCGAGACGCGGCGTGCCGCCTCTCCAATGATCTCGATTTGCCTTTCGACAGCAGCGCGCAACATTCGGTCGGCCAGATAGTCGTGAGCCGTCTTTCCAACCACGAACTCCCGGACGGCCTGCGCGGCATCCAGCATATCCCAGAGGTATGCTCTGTCGTCTCGATCAGGTTGCAAGGATTACCTCCCGCGTCGATAGAATCCTGTTCCGGCGGTATGGGTTGCGGAGCCCTTCCTTCTCGACCAAGTCGACTTCTCGACCTGTTATTGCGGCCAGCTCATCGCGCATGGTAACCAGGTCCCAGAGGTCCCACGTGGCCGCCGGCTCGAAGCTGACCAAAAAATCCAGGTCGCTATCCGGCCCGAAATCGTCGCGGAGCGCGGAACCGAAGATGGACAACTCACGAATCCGCCATTTGCGGCAGAACTCGCCCAGCGCATCCCGGTCCAACTGCATCTTCGGGTTCACGGTGACGTTTCCTCCTCTCCCATTTCATCCCGCGTGCTTCGTCTTCCCTTTGACGATGGTGCGGACGGCACGGCCTCGGACCTTCCGACCGTGGAAGGGACAGTTGCGGCTCTTGGACTTGAACCGGGAGGCGTCAATGACCCACTCGACGGACGGGTCGATGAGCGTGACGTCGGCGTCAGCGCCGGGCCGCAGGGTGCCCTTCGGGATGCCGAGGACGCGGGCAGGATTGATGGTGAGCTTGGCGATAAGCGCGGGCCAGTCGAGCACGCCGCCGACCAGCTCGGTAATGGCGACGGGCAGGAGGGATTCCATTCCGATGACTCCGAAGGGCGCCTCGCTGAACTCGACGGCCTTCTCCTCGGAGGAATGCGGCGCGTGGTCGGACGCAATGACGTCGATGGTGCCGTCGCGGAGGCCTTCGCGGAGCGCATCTACGTCGGCCTGCGTCCGCAGCGGCGGGTTCATCTTGTATACGGGGTCGAACGTCGCGACGCACTCATCGGTCAACGTGAAGTGATGCGGGGTCGCTTCGGCGGTGACGTGGATGCCGCGGCGCTTGGCAAGGCGGACAAGCTCGACGCCGCCTGCGGTGCTGACGTGGGCGATGTGGAGCCGCCCGCCCGTCAGGTCGGCCAGGATGACGTCGCGCGCGATGGCAACCTCTTCCGACGCTGCGGGCATGCCCGGCAGGCCGAGGCGGGTCGAGACGGCGCCTTCGTTCATCACGCCGTCGCCGGAGAGGTCTAAGTCCTCGCAGTGCTCGATAATGGGCTTGCCGAACATTCGGGCATATTCGAGCCCGCGGCGCATGATGTCGGCGTTCCGGACGGGCGAGCCGTCGTCAGAGAAGGCGACGGCGCCGCCGCGGCTGAGCTGGCCGATCTCGGAGAGTTCCGCGCCCTTGCGGTCTTTGGTGATGGAGCCGATGGGGTAGATGTTGGCGAGGCCGGCGCGCTCGGCTTGGAGAAAGACGTATTCGCAGGAGGCCTCGTTATCGACGGTCGGAGAGGTGTTGGGCATGCAGGCGACGGTAGTGAAGCCGCCGGCGACGGCCGCGGCGGCCCCGCTCGCTATCGTCTCCTCGTCTTCTTTGCCCGGCTCGCGGAGGTGGACGTGCATGTCGATCAGCCCCGGCGCGACAATCAGGCCGGAGGCGTCGATGACTTCGTCAGCCGGGGGTGCGGCTTCGGTGAGTTCGCGGACGAGGCCGCCGGAGAGGACGACGTTGAGCGGCTTATCGATGCCCTGGTCAGGACAGATGACTCGCCCGCCGCGGATGAGAGTGGTTGTCATGTCAGGCCTTCACACTGGAGACGAGGTAGAGCACCGCCATGCGAACGGCGAGGCCGTTCGTAACTTGGTCGAGCACGACGGAGTGCGGACCGTCGGCGACTTCGGGGGTAATCTCAATCCCGCGGTTCATCGGCCCGGGATGCATGATGAGGAGGTCCTTCTTCGCGCGCGCGAGTCGCTCACTATTCAGGCCGAAGATGCGGGCATACTCGCGAATGGACGGGAAAAGGCCGCTCTTCTGACGTTCGAGCTGGATACGCAGGATGTTGATGACGTCGCACTCAGGAATCACCTTGTCGAGATCATAGCAGACCTCGACGCCAAGGCGCTCAATGCCGGTGGGGATGAGCGTTGCCGGGCCAACGACGATGACGCGGGCGCCGAGCTTTTTCAGTCCCCAGATGTTCGAGCGGGCGACGCGGCTGTATTTGATGTCGCCGACAATGGCGACGGTCAGCCCCTCGATGCGCTGCTTGTGGCTGCGGATGGTGAAGATATCGAGCAGACCCTGCGTCGGGTGTTCGTGTGTGCCATCGCCGGCGTTGACGATGCTGGCGTCGAGATTGCGCGCGAGGAGGTGCGGCGCTCCGGCGGCCGAGTGCCGCAGGACGATGACGTCGATGCCCATCGCCTCGATGTTCTTGGCGGTATCGACAAGAGTTTCGCCCTTTGTGATGCTGCTGGTGGTCTTGGAAAATGCGAGAACATCGGCGCTGAGTCGCCGAGCGGCCAGCGAAAAGGAATTGAGCGTCCGCGTGCTTGGCTCGACGAACATAAGGACCACAACCTTGCCGCTCAGTGTCGGGACTTTGCGGCGCCTGCGGGTCGAAACCTCGCGGAACGATTCGGCGGTGTCGAGGACGATATTGATTTCCTCGGCCGAGAGGTCCTCGAGGCCGAGCAGGTGCTTACGCGTCCACTTCACGCAATTCTCTCCGATGCTTCCCCTGTTCCCCCTGTTTCCATCTTCCCCACGTCACACGCTGCCGGTATGTCTTGGCACAACCACCACCTCGTCCGCCTCGTCGCGTTCGGTCAGACGAACGCGGACGATTTCATTGTCGCCGACGGTCACCTTACGGCCGACGAAGTCGGCGCGGATCGGCAGTTCGCGCCCGCCGCGGTCGATCAAACCGACAAGCTGGATCTTACGGGGGCGGCCAAGGTCCATCAACTGGTCGAGCGCGGCGCGGGTGGACCGACCAGTGTGCAACACGTCGTCCACAAGGACGACCGTTTTTTCTGTGATGTCGAAGGGGATATTGGTTCCCTCGCGGACGGGAAGGTGTGGCCCGTCGTCTCGAAAGCCGATGTCATCGCGGTAGAGCGTAATGTCCATCGTGCCGACGGGGATGTTCGTACCTTCGGCTTGTTCGATGGCTTTTGCGATGCGCCGCGCCAGAAAAACGCCGTGGGTGTGGAGGCCAACGAAGACCAGGTTGCGTGTTCCGCCGTTGGCCTCGACGATCTGCTGAGCGATGCGGTTGACCGCCCGCTTGATTTCTTCCGCATCGAGTATTTGCTTCGAGTCTGCCATTAGCCGGTAAGTTATCATATGCCGACACGCGGGCGCAAGTGGAAAAACACCCGCAACCCGCCTGTTCCAGTCGGTATAATGGGCGGAGCGAAACCGCGACGCGGGCATTTTGCCTGCGCATGACGAGGGCAGGCGCGCCCTCCGGTCCGCCCAAAGCGAGGACGCAGAGGAATGCCCAAGGGCCATCGGAACCAATGGTTGAGTGCTGTGCTACTCCTTCTCTTGGCGGGCGTCGTTGACGGCGCGGAGGGTGAGTTCCCCCTCGGGTCAGCGACGGGGCCCAGTCCGCCGACGGTTCTCTTCTCGCCGGCCTCGGCGTCGGTTCCCTCCGGCGGAACGTTCGACGTCGTCGCGGACTTCCGCATCCCCGATGGCGTCGCGCTTTACCGAGACAAGCTCGCGCTGGTGGACGCAAAACTCGACGGAGCTCGGTTCCAGGGCTTCGTGCTTCCGCCAGCCGAGTCGATTCTGGACAAGTTCAGCGATGGCAGGGTTGTCCCCGTCTATGCCGAGGCGGCGCGAATCGTCCTGCGCTTTGCGGTCGTTGGCGACGCAGGGGCGAAGGCCCGCGTCGCCGGTGCGCTTCAGCACGAGTCATGCACAGAGGAAGTCTGCTTCCTGCCACAGAAAGCGGCATTCGAATTTGAGGTTGACATAACCCCAAAGAAGGCGCGGTCGAGCTTGTGGCGAATTCTGCTCGCATTTCTTGTCGGCCTCGGCGTCGCGCTGACGCCGTGCGTCTATCCGACGATTCCCATTGTGGCAGCGGTGATCGGCGCCCGAAGCGAACGAGGGCTTTTTTCGGCGCTGACGGCCTCGCTATCCTACGTGTTCGGCCTGTCGCTCGTGTATGCGGTGGTCGGGCTTCTGGTGGGAAGGGGCGGCAGCGAGGTTCGCGTCTTCCTCGAATCGGTGTATGTGCGGGTCCCGATTGCCGGGCTTTTCGTTGTGCTTGCGGTCGTTCTTTTCGCTGGCTGGAACTTCGCTTTGCCGGCTCAGCTTACGTCCCGACTCCAGCAGGGCCTTATGGGGCGACGGGGGGCGCTGCGGACCGTTGCTCTCGGCGGCGTCAGCGCACTGGTCATCGGGCCGTGCGTGACGGCGCCGCTATCCGGCCTGCTGGTCTACGTGGCTAAGGAGGCCGGGCCAGTGCTTGGGTTCTGGATGCTTTTCGCGCTGGGCTGGGGGATGGGGCTGCCGCTTGTCGTGTTCGGCACAGCGACCGGCCTCTTGCCCAAGGCCGGGCCGTGGATGGAATGGTTCAAGAAGCTGCTCGGCTTCGTGCTCCTGTGGGCGGGACTTTATTTCCTGTGGCCGGTCGTTGGAGACGCGGCATATCAGGCCGCGTTTGCGCTGCTCTTGGTTGTCGCGGCGGTATTTCTCGGTGGTCTGGATGCTCTCGAAAAAGACAGCTCATTCGGGGACCGCCTGAAGAAGGTGCTCGGCACGGTCGCCATCGCGTATGCTGCGTTTCTCGCGGCGTCGGCCGCAGACCTGCTGGGGCCGCGCGGACTCGTCGGCGGCGAGACAGAAGCCGCTGCGCCCAACGCCTTCCGACCAGCGACGGCACGCGAGGTCGAGGATGCTCTGACCGCCGGAAAGCGGGTCATCCTCGATTTCTACACAAAGGACTGCGCAAGCTGCAAGGAGCTCGACGCGACGGTCTTTTCGCGCCCGGAAGTCATCGATGTGATGCGAGCAGAGACCGACCTCGCTGCGTTCAAAATCAACGCAATGGAAGAGACGCGACTTGCCGACGCGCATCAGGTCAACATCAAAGGCGTGCCCACTGTTGTCTTCCTTGACCCCGACGGCAGGCCGCGGAATGACCTGACGTTTTCGGGCGTTGTGACGCTCGACGAGTTCATCCGCAAAATCAAGGCGTTCACGCGCTGACCGCCGTATCAGCTCCCGGCGCGTTCGAACACGAGGATGAGCCGCGTCAAGCTGAACTTACGCAGTTGGATAAGAGCGGTCGCCCGCGCGCCTGCGCCGCGAATCTCCGCCGACAGGTCGCTGGCCGCAACCAGCACGCCGCGCGGCGCGAGGCGGACGATGCTTCCTGCAATCCGCCGCACCTGCGCGTCCGAAGCTGCCGACATCTGGTTGTAAGGCAGGTTAGCGAGGACAACGTCATACTCGCCGCGCAGCTCTCCAGCGTCGGCGACGCATGCGGATGGCTCAAAGCCAAAGTGCGCAAGGTTCTTGTTCGTCGCCCCGACCATTTTTCGGTTGATGTCAAAGCCGGTTACGTGGGCGCCGAGCGCCGCCGCGTGCAGGAGCAACGTCCCGGAACCGCAGCACGGATCGACAACTCGTTCGCCGCCGCGCACGACGAGGTTCACGATCGCCCTGGCCGCCCGCGCGGGAAGCGCCGAAGAGCAGTCGTAGGGCTTCCGCGCGAAGCGTTCCCAGTCCGGCCTTCCTGCGTCTATCCGTCGCCCAAACCAGACGCCTTCAGGGCAGACGAACGCGGCAAACCATATCGCGGGATTGGTGAGGTCCGGCGCGCCATTGATGGCGATCGCCAGAGCGTTCGCTGCGTCACGTCGGCGAACGGGCAACCCGCGCGGAATCCGCCGCACATCAATGGCAAAGCGGTCAGCAGCAAGGCCAGAACGCCGCAACTCCTCGCAGACCGCATCGACCGTTGTCCCTTTGGCAAGAACCTCGATCCCGCTAGCCGCGTAGCCCGTCCGTGCGATCTCGATTGGCCGAAGCGCCTCGACGATACGCTCGGCGGTTCGATGCCCGCCGCTGAGCTCCTTGACCTCGGCGGCGGCCAGTTCCCTTTCACCTTCATCTCCGTATAGGAGATATGCGTAGCTCATGGAACCACGTCCGGGAACTCGAACTCGGACGCAAACCGGGCAACGAGGCGGTCCGCGACGTCTGCGACGGCCACAGAGCGCCCGAGCAGCTTGGCCATGCTCGTCACGCCTTTGTCGGCGATGCCGCAGGGCGTAATCAACCGGAAATGCGCCAGGTTGGGGTCCACGTTCAGCGCCAGGCCGTGATATGTCACCCACCGCTTGATGGCGACGCCCATCGCGCAAATCTTGTCGTCGCCGATCCAAACGCCCGTAAGCCCCGGTTGACGGCCTGCCTCAATCCCATACTCGCCAAGCAGGCGAATAACAACCTCTTCCAGCGAGCGGAAATAATCACCGACGTCGCGGCGAGCCCCCGTGAGCCGCATAATCGGGTAAGCGACAAGTTGGCCCGGCCCGTGATACGTTACGTCGCCGCCGCGATCGACCTCACGAAGCTGGATGCCCCGGCGGACAAGTTCTTCGGCGCTGAGCAGCACGTGCGCCCGGTTGGCGCGACGGCCAAGCGTGATGACCGGGGGGTGCTCTACAAGGATAAGCCGGTCATGGGCTACAGGGTTCGCCACGAGTTGGGCATGCAGCTCCCGCTGGAGCGCGAAGGCGTCGTCGTAGGCACAAAGCCCAAGCCGAACAACCTCTAGAGTGCGTCCGTCCATCGCCGGTCATAATAACGATGCCGCGACGGCGAAACAAGCTGCGATACGACACGCTGGTCATTGACACAATGCACGAGCGGGATATCATCGACGTGCGGGGAGGCGTCGGCTCCGGCGCCGTCGGGGCGCGCCGCCCACCTCTGATTGCGCAGGAGTCGAATAACATGGGGTTCCCGAAGAATTTCATGTGGGGCGCAGCCACGGCGTCCTACCAGATTGAGGGGGCTGCCTGCGAGGACGGCAAGGGACTGTCCGTCTGGGACATGATGTGTCGCAAGGAAGGCGCAATCTGGAGCAAACACACTGGCGATGTCGCCTGCGACCACTACCACCGCTACAAGGAAGACGTGGCTTTGATGAAAAGAGTCGGCCTCAAGGGCTACCGCTTCTCCATTTCCTGGCCGCGAGTCATTCCGGACGGAAAGGGGCCAGTGAACGACAGGGGACTTGGATTCTACGACCGGCTTGTTGACGAACTTCTCGCCGCGGGTATCGCCCCGTATGTGACGCTGTTTCATTGGGACTATCCCCACGAGCTTTATTGCCGCGGCGGGTGGCTCAACACGGACAGCCCGGGCTGGTTTGCGGAGTATGCTGCGGCTGTCGTCCGCAGACTTTCAGATCGGGTCGGTCATTGGATGACACTGAACGAGCCGCAGTGCTTCATTGGGCTTGGGCATCAGACGGGGGTGCATGCTCCAGGCGATAAGCTCGGCTTCGCGCAGGTCCTCCGTGCCGCTCACCACGCGTTGCTGGCGCACGGAATGGCTGTGAAGGCAATCCGGGCAGAGTCCCGCCGAGCGGCGCAGGTCGGCTTCGCTCCTGTCGGCATGGTCCGCATCCCGGCATCGAATAAACCAGAAGACGTAGAGGCAGCTCGCCGGTCGATGTTCGCCGTAACCGAGCGCAACTGCTGGAACAATACTTGGTGGATGGACCCGGTATTTCGAGGGCAATACCCGGAGGACGGCCTGCGACTCTTTGGCGCTGACGCGCCGCGCATCGGCGACGGCGATATGGATATCATCAGCCAACCGCTCGACTTCTTCGGGGCGAACACCTACAACGGTGCGCTCATCCGCGCGTCGGCCGACGGCTCCCCAGCACCCGTGCCGAGCGAGCCGGGACAACCCATCACGCTCTTCACCTGGCCGGTGACGCCGGACGCACTCTACTGGGGGCCAAAGTTCTTTCAGGAACGCTACAAGTTGCCCATCATCATCACCGAAAACGGAATGTCGAACGTGGACTGGGTCGCGCTTGATGGGGGCGTGCACGATCCCCAGAGGATCGACTTCGTGCGAAGGTATTTGCTTGCGCTGCGGAGAGCGTGCGACGATGGCGTGGACGTGCGCGGGTATTTCCATTGGTCCATTATGGACAACTTCGAGTGGGCCGAGGGATACAAGCACCGGTTCGGGCTTATCCACGTCGATTATGCGACGCAGAAGCGGACGCTGAAAGACTCGGCGTTCTGGTATCGGGAGGTCATCGCGTCAAACGGCGAAAATCTCGATACACTTGACGCGGCGAGCGGGAGATGAGTTGCCGTGTTCCTGATTGACGGACATAACCTGACGTTCGCAGACCCAAAAGCCCATGAGCTTCTCCGTGCTGGCAGGCCGAACGAGTCGCGTTGCCGCGTAATCGAAATCGTCGAAGCGGTTGTTTTCAGCAGCAGCGAGGAGGCAAGGATCGTTTTCGATGGCACAGGAGGCGGGACGCAGCCCCCAACACCGCGCGGGCAGGTCAGCTACTGCTTTTCGGGTGCCAGACGCAAGGCCGATCAAGTCATCGAGCGCATGTTGAAGGATTCTAGTGGGCGGCGCGAGATCTGCGTGGTGTCAAACGACCACGAGGTTCTGGACGTCGCCAAAAAGCTCGGCGCGAAGACAAGAACCGCACGGGAGTTCTTGGCGGAGGCGGACCGGGCCGAACGCCGCATTGCGAAGAAGCCACCGGCGCCGGAACCTCGCGCCAAGCGCACCGGCCCGGCACAATCAGAAGTGAACGAACTCCTGGCGGTGTTCCGCGAGGAAGACGCAGAAGCCATCGAAAACGAGGAGATGCGCGCGGATGGCAGGCAACCGGGAAGGCGAAAGCACTGAGCGAAGAAGACTGCGGGGGGAGTTCCTAACCCGGTGGCCTGCAACCGTCGCTGCCGCAGGAACAATCGCCATCGTGAACCACTTGCCGCCTGCGGCCCTCCCGGCACCGCCCTTGTTCCTTCACGCGGACAAACTCTTCCACTTCGCTGAATACCTCGTGCTTGGCGCTCTGCTTTTCCGCTCGCTCCGACACGAACTCTATGGAAATTCCGTTCTCGCCGCTATAATGACGTGCGTGGTCGGAGCGCCATTCGCCGCGGTCGATGAGTGGCTTCAGGAACGAACGGGGCGAAGCCCCGATCCTCTGGATATCCTTGCGGACATCCTCGGACTCTTCTTTGGAATGACGTGTATTCTCATACTGGCAAAAGGGAGGAGTGTCGGTGGCGAACGAACTGGCGTATGTGCTCATCACCCCCTACAGCTTACTCAAGAGCCGGACGGGCGGGATCATCAGCCGCCTGCTGACGCTGTCGGGCCTTGACCTGGTCGGCGCACGACTCTATGCGCCGAGCGACGCGTTTGTGGACGAGTACCGTGAAATCATCGCCCGACAGGACATTGAGCCGGAGCTGAAGCGGGGACTGCTTGATTACCTCAATGACTTCTTCCGAAGGAACAACAAACTTGGAATCACAAACCGCACGCTGATGCTCCTCCTGGGCGGCGAGGACGCCATCGCGCGGGTCCGGCGCAGCGTCGGCTCACTCAGCGATCCGCAGGCGCAGGGTGACACGGTCCGCGGAACGTATGGGGACTTCATCGGCTACATCACGGGGGAGATGAGGCATTTCGAGCCGGCAGTGTTCATTGGCACGGACAAGCAAAACACGGCGGACGGCTTGCGGCTTCTGGCAAAATACGCGAATAGCGACGGCGGCGTCCTGGAGCACGTTATCCAGTTCAAGGGCAATGAACCGGCAGAGACGACGCTCGTGATCCTGAAGCCGGACAACTTCAAGCTAGGCAGCTCCCGGCCCGGAAACATCATCGACTTGTTTTCAAGGACGGGCCTTTGCATTGTCGGAGCAAGAGTGCTTCGGATGACGGTCGCGCAAGCGGAAGAGTTCTATGCTCCCCTTCGGGCGATGTTTGTGGAGCGCCTAAGGGGAGCGGTCGTCCGCCGTGTCGGCGAGGTGCTCCGCGCGGCGTTCGAGTTCCCTATCAGCGACAGGACGGTGGAAGCCGTGTCTGAGCTACTGAAGGAGACGAACGCGCGGCACGAATTCTACCGAATCGTCCAATACATGTCAGGCCGCGACCCGTATAATACCTCCGACATCGAGAAGACGCTGCCGGGCCGCGAGAAATGCCTCGCCCTGCTCTACCGCGGACCGGGCGCTGTCCGTAAGATCCGCGAGTGCCTGGGATCAACGAATCCCCAGGAAGCGGCCCCGGGCACGGTGCGAAGCGTTTACGGGAACGACTTGATGAAAAACGGGGCTCACGCTTCCGACTCGCTTGAAAGCGCCGAACGAGAGCGGCGAATCGTCGGCCTCTGGGAGAACACGCAACCCAGCGACGTGGAAGTTCTGATTGGCGAATACCTGTCATCGCAAACGGAGGGTTAGACATGGCCAGAGTCCTTGTGACCTATCATTCGGCAACCGGCAACACAGAGAAGATGGCCCGACTCGTCGCCGAGGGGGCTAAGAAGGCAAAGGCGGACGTCACGGTAAAGCCGATAGCGGAGGTGCAACCAGTGGAATTGCTCGACTATGATGCCATCATCATCGGTTCGCCGACCTACTACGGGGAAGCAGCCGCACCGGTGCGACGCCTCTTCGACGAGAGCGTCAAATACCACGGCCAGCTTGAGGGCAAAGTCGGCGCCGCGTTCGCATCCTCGGCCAACATTGGTGGCGGCAACGAGACGACGATCCTTTCCATCCTGCATTCAATGCTCATCCACGGCATGATCGTGCGCGGGACCTCCAAGGGCGACCACTACGGCCCGGTGTCTGTCAACGCGCCCGATGCGCGCGTGGAAAAACAATGCCGCGAGCTTGGGCAACGCACTGCGGAACTTGCGGCACGACTGGTGTAGGCGCCGAGGGCGCTTGGATGTCCGACGTCGAGCAAATCGACTTCCGCCGAAAGTTCCTTCGGCTCCTCGGATACGCGATGATCGCTGCGACGGTCGGCGTTGTCGTCTGGGCGGTCATCACGCTCGGCTGGGAAGTATTCAAGCGAGCGGAAGATGCGCGCTGCCGCGACAACCTCAAAGCCATCTCCCTCGCACTCGACATGTATAAGACAGCATGGACCAACCGGCTGCCGCCGTATCTTGCGGCGCTCCTGCCGATGCTGGAGCACCGCAGAGAAAAGCTCGTCTGTCCGGCGGACGTAAACCGCGGCCGGTCCGGTTGCCTGCCCGCTTGGCTCCGCCCGCATTACCAGCAGATGTTCACCTACGTGGACCTTGACGGCCCAACCGACGATCCGGAAACCTCATCGGACACGGTGCCGTGCAGCTACCTTTACACCGCGAATGTTTACCCTTGCCACCTGCCCGACGCCAAGCCGACATGGCGCGAGGAGTTCGAGCGGCTGTGGCAGAAACACGGAGATTCCGTGCCGCTGGTGCGCTGCTATCACCATCTGCCCGAACGCTACGTGGAGCAAGGCGGCGACCCGACCACACGCTATCCTGACCCAAACGCGACGCCGACCTACAACATCAGCGCCGACTTGCGCATGCGCGAATATCCGCTCGTCTGGCTTCGGGCGCCGCAAATGAGTCCCCCTTGACTTGTCCCACGAGCGCCCCTATACTCCGCCGTCGTGCAGAACCGCACCAAGGGAAAAAACGCGTATTGTCGCACCGGTCGGAAGCCCGATGCAACACGTCGAATCCGATGAGCGTCGACACTGGCTCGATCGACTTGTGAGCCGCTGCCGAGCAAACCTCCGAGCGAACAAACCGCCGACAAGTGGCCTCAAGCCGCACGAAGTCCGCGCGCTCGCCCAGCGCTACAGCTCGTTCCAGGACCTTCGCGAAAACGGAATCATTGTTGGGAGCGAGCACGTTGTCCATAAACTCTGCACGCCGCGCCCCTTCCTGCACCTGATGGCCAGCGTCCACCCGCGCAACAGAGGGATGTTCGCCTCGTTCTGGGATCAGTACGGTGGCGGCTTTTGCTCGGTCGATTCGATTCTCGCGGGCACGATCACATCGCACGGCGACCCGAACTACGTTCCGACGGCGCCGAGGCCGGAAGATTTTCGTGGCATTGTGCTGCGGGAAGAACGACCGGACGGCAACTACCGCACCGCCGAAGGGAAGCGATTTTTCTGCTGGCCAGCGATCGCCCAGCGCGACCCACACGATCGCCGATACTCACGATATGAATGCCGCCAGGGAGTTGGCTACGCCGTCACGTCCGCCGTCCGCAACGACATCGAATCGAGCGTGCTTTCGTTTGTGCCAGTCGATGACACAATCGAGGTGTGGGAGATTTCGCTTCGGAATCTGGGCCCTCTCAAACGGCGCCTCTCGCTTTTTGCTTGGGTCAAGTGGGCCATCAACAGCTACCCCGGATACTATTTCGACCCGCGCGTTGTGTGCGCCGGAGAGGTTCACCGCGAGTGGAACGCCCTGTGCGCCGTGAACAACGACCAGAATAATAAGGCGCCGCGCTCTGGATTCATGATGGCCAGCCGCAGGTTTCGGGGCTTTGACCTTTCGGCGGAGGCGTTCACGGGCGGCGCCGCACGGTACTTGTTGCCCTACGCCGCCATGCAGGGTCGTTGCTCGAACTCGATGGGCGTCCAGCCCTACATGGGGCTAATCGGCGCGATGCATTTTGACCTGAAGCTTGCCCCGCGCGGCAGAACAACGCTAACGATCCTCGTGGGGGCGACGGAGGCCGAGCGCGAAAAGCGCCGCTCCCACTTGCGGCGAATTCACGACCAATACCTTGCTCACCGCGGGGCCATACGGCGCGAACTCGCGCATCTCCACGATTGCTGGCGCGAACGCATCTCCGCGGAGCTATGCTGCACCGGAGACGACGAATTCGACCGCTTCTTCAACGTCTGGTCCCAGCCGGCCATCCTCGACGGCAAAAACA
>CAZBRH010000055.1:15730-18768 GCA_964494245.1 uncultured Planctomycetota bacterium
TCAACGTCTGGTCAAAGCACCAAGCCAGTTCGACTGCCCGCTTCACTCGTGCGCTCGACAAGGTGGGCTACCGCGACGTGCTCCAGGACCTCATGAGCATCACACCCTTCGACCCGGCGTTCGCCAGGACCGAATTCCTGACCGCTCTGCGTTACCAGTTCGAGGACGGTCGAGCCGTTCGGCAATACGAGCGATTCCCGGGTGGCGGACATGATGAGCGGATGTATATGGACAGCCCCCTGTGGATGGTCGATACGCTGATGCGATACCTCTGCGACACGGGAGATTTCGCTATCCTGCGCGAGAAGGTGCCCTTCCTCCGCTCGCGGAAGGCCGGCTCTGTCTACGATCACGTCAAACTCGGCCTCGAAAGCTGCTACGCACACCGTGGTCAGAAGGGGCTTTGCCTGACCGGCCACGGCGACTGGAATGACGCCTTGGATGGAATCGGCAGGGGAGGTCGCGGCGTCAGCGTCTGGCTTTCGATGGCGCTTGTCTTCTTCAGCCGGGAATTGCTCCGCCTCGCCGAACACATCGGCGACGCCTCCGGCACCGCGCGATTCCGCAGCATCATCAGCACAATGACGCGGAATATCAACCGCTACGCCTGGGACGGCCATTACTATGTGTACGGCTTCGACGACCAGGGGCGCCCGATCGGCTCCCACCGTAACCCAGAAGGCAGAATCCACCTGAACGTGAACACTTGGGCGCTCCTGAGCGGCGTAGCAGAGGCCGGCGGCCACGCCGATGACGTCATTCGGTCTATTCAAGCGCTTGACACTCCCATCGGGCACCTGCTCCTGGACCCGCCATATACCGCGCTGAGCAAGCACGTCGGCCGCATCGCGGACATGCAGCCGGGGATGTTTGAGAACGGAGCCGTCTACACTCACGGGCAGAGTTTCTTTATTGCCGCGATGATCCGGATGGGGCGCGGAACAGACGCTTACCGTGCTCTCAAGGCAACAATGCCCGAGGCAACGATCCCCGACATCAGCACTGCCCCACTCCACCAGCAAACGAACTTTGCTGTTGGCAGGGCGCACCCGAACTTCGGACAACACCTTTACACGAACTTCACTGGTTCGCTCGCCTGGTATCGTCGAGCGATTGAGTGGATGCTCGGCGTGATTCCGGACCTTGACGGACTTGTCATCTCTCCGTGCATCCCTGCAACTTGGAAGGAATACCGGGTCGTCCGCCGCTGGCGAGGCGGCGAATACCACGTCACGGTTCATAATCCCGAGGGCATCGAGCGCGGCGTGAAAGAGGTGCGAGTGGATAGCGAGGCCATTGGCGGCACCCGCATTCCCCCAATGAAGGGGCGGCACGAGGTTCATGCAGTGATGGGCCAGTGAGGATATAGGTCTCATACGTCCCACAAGTCCGCTGGGACATGGGACTCTGCCCGAGGAGGAACAGAATGGGCGGATTTTTCGGCGTCGTGTCAAAGGGAGATTGCGTCTCGGACCTTTTCTACGGAACGGACTATCACTCCCATCTTGGCACCATGCGCGGCGGGCTTGCAGTCAGAAATAGCGACGGTATTGTCCGGTCAATCCACGACATCACAACAACGCAGTTCCGTTCCAAGTTCCAATCGGAGTTGCCTCGGCTTCGCGGCAGGCAGGGAATCGGGGTCATCAGCGATTACGAAGACCAGCCGCTCATCATTGGCTCCCATCTCGGCGTTTATGCTATCGTCACCGTCGGGGTTGTTCGCAATGCCGCCGCGCTTGCCGAAAAGGCGTTTCGCCAGCGCACCACACACTTCTCTGAAATGAGTGGCAACGAGATCAACCCGACGGAACTCGTTGCAACACTTATCAACCGCGAAGCGACGTTCGAAGACGGAATCCGTGCCGCCCAAGAAGCGATCGTCGGCTCGTGCTCCATCCTGCTGCTCACAGCGGACGGCCTTTACGCCGCCCGCGACCGGCTGGGACGCACGCCCGTGGTCCTTGCGGAAAAGCCCGGCGCTTACGCGGTGACAATGGAAACCTGCGCCCTGCCCAACATGAACTACCGCCTCACGAAGTATCTCGGCCCCGGCGAAGTCGTTCGGATTACCCCAGACGGCTTCGAGCAGAGAGTCCCTCCCGGAAGCCGGCTCCAAATATGCTCCTTTCTCTGGGTATACTACGGTTATCCGGCATCGTGCTACGAAGGCATCAACGTTGAGGTAGTCCGGAACCGCTGCGGCGCGGCGCTCGCACGCAACGATAACGTCAAAGTGGACATCGTCGCTGGCATCCCGGACTCAGGCACGGGGCACGCCATCGGCTACGCGAGCGAGGCCCGAATCCCCTATCGCAGGCCCTTCGTCAAGTACACCCCCACATGGCCGAGGAGCTTCATGCCGCAGGACCAAGCCGTCCGCGACCTCGTCGCCGTGATGAAGCTCATCCCAATCGACGAACTGATCCGGGGGCGGCGACTGCTCTTCTGCGAGGACTCGATTGTCCGAGGCACACAACTCAAAGAAACGATTCAACGCCTCTACGACAGCGGAGCGGCGGAAGTACACATGCGCCCCGCCTGCCCGCCGCTGATTCACGGCTGCAAGTTCCTCAATTTTTCGCGGTCGCGGTCCGAACTTGACCTCGCTGCGAGGCGCGCCATCCACGAACTGGGAGAAGACGACCCCGCGGTCCTGCCCGAATACGCCGACCACAATTCATCCCGGTATGCCGCGATGGTCGAGCAGGTTCGCCGCCGACTCAACCTGACGACGCTGCGCTACCAGCGCCTCGCCGACCTCATCGAAGCCATCGGTCTGCCAAAGGAGAAACTCTGCACCTATTGTTGGGACAGCGTGGAATGATCGCCTAAGCACGTTCCGGTCAGTTCCCGGCGCGGCGCCCCGATCCCCGAAAGTAGTCCGCAACGTCCCCGATAATCTGGTCGATGTCGCGGGTAACCCTGAACCCGACAAGGTTGGTGACGCGCGATATATCCGGAATCCGGACGCGCATGTCCTCGAACCCTTGCTCGTAGGCCTCGTCGTAGGGAATGTGGACGATTTCCGATCGGCT
>CAZBRH010000056.1:0-4584 GCA_964494245.1 uncultured Planctomycetota bacterium
AGTTCGCAGGCGGCATCGGAAACTGGGATGGCGGACTCGCGGATGACGGCGCCGACGCCGCTCTCTTTGGCGAGGTGGCCGAGGTCGGTCGAAAGCCCGTCGCTCACGTCGATCATCGCATGCACGCCGATTTCGCGGTTGAGGAAAAGGCCCTCGGCGATGCGCGGTTCGGGCCAGAGGTGCCGCCCAAGCAGCGAGCCGCCCAGCCGCCCTGTGACAAAGATGCGGTCGCCGGCGCGCGCTCCAGACCGCAGAACGGGTTTCAGGCCGCGCGTTTCGCCGACGACGGCGACGCTGACGGCGAGCGGCGCTTCCCACGAGGTGACGTCTCCGCCAGCAATCGGCGCGCCGTGTTTTTCCGCGGCGGCAACCATCGCCTCGCTCAGCGCTCGGACAAACTCGTCGCCGCGGGCCCGGTTCAGCCCCACGGTCACGAAGCTGTGGAGCGGATAGCAGCCCATTGCGGCGATGTCGCTGACGGCGGCGGCAATCGCCTTGTGCCCGATTCCGGCGGGGTCGGCGTTGGACGCAAAGTGCACGCCTTCGAGGAAGGCGTCCGCCGTGACGATGAGGAGGCCGTCTTCGTGCAGGCGAATGACGGCGGCATCGTCGCCGGGGCCGACGGGCGCGGAAGGGGCGGACCCGATGCGGTTGCGAAGCCACTGAATCAGCGCCTTCTCACTCATTGTTCTTCCCAGCGCCGCCTTTGGGCGCCAGCTGCTTCATCATCGCGTCGATGAGGCGGGCGATGGTCTTTTGGGCTTCCTCGTCGTGCAGGACGATCAGCCGCCCTGTCGGGGCATGATAGTAGCCGACGGGGATATCCCGCCCCCACTCGTTCGGCGTGACGGTCTTACGGATTTGTTCTTCCAATAGTCCAAAGCCGAAGTTGTCCACGAGCGGCTTGATGTAGTAAGAGCGGACAATCGCGCGGTCCCACGGGAGTTCTCCGGAGCCGGCGAGCGCCGCCCGGTGTTCTTCGCCCGCCGCAAGAATCCAAGCGCGCCGCCCGGGTTCGACAACGGGCTGGCCGAGTCCGGCGGCGCGGGCGACGGTTTCGAGGGCATGGCCCAGCGTCGTTTCGCCGAGCGCCAGCGCAATGTCCCTGCGGTTCTCAGGGATAAGCCGATAATCGAAGCCGATGTTGACGTTCGCTCTGCGTCCGAGTTCGTCGATGATGCGACGCACGTCCTGCCGCGCGAAGTTGCAGAGGACGGTCGTTTCGAGGAGCTTATCCGGAGCGTTCTCCACGTCGGTTGCGGCGTCGGCCGCCGGAGGCAGATATTCGCGTGGCTTCCGAAGCTCCTCAAGAATCTTTTCGAGTTTCTGGTGTCCGCGTGGGGGGAGCATCGCGGTCAGGCGCGACCCGGTTTCGTCGAGCAGTATCTTCGCGTCGCGGTGTCCGGCCATCGTATGGCGAAGGCAACCGTCGAGGACGAGAAGGAGTTGTTGTTTGTCTTCCGAGACGTCATACGGGTTCCGCCGGGGGCGGTCGATGCGGATGAGCGCGCCGACGGAGTAGCCGCGGAGTTTGAGTCGGTCTTGGCTCGCCCAGGCGGCGTCGCGGGTGATGAAGACGGTTTGCGGTCCCTCGATGGCGTAGTATGCGCCGAGCAGGCGCGTGAGCCAATCGAGGACGTGCCGCGCGGGCATGTGGCGCACATCGAGGTCAATCGGGCGGCCTTCGGCGGCGACGGAGATGTCCGGCGTCACGCCGATGCCGAGGCCCGTCTTCTGGCTGATTTCGCGGACGACGGTCTGAAGACTGGCGGAACGAAAGCTGAGGGTAATCGGCGTGTCGATGGCGTCCCGCAGCAACTGGCGAAGTTCCGCCATCGTTTTTCCGAGGAAGAGCTCCTCGGTCGCCGCAGCATCGTCGAAGAAGGCCGGCGGGGGAGCGGCCGTTCTTGTTGGCGGCGGCGCTGGCGGCGTGCCCTGGCAGCCGCAGAAGAGCGCCAGAACAAGCGCAATCGACAGGTGGCGGACGCTGCTGCGGGTCATTGTGGGGTTGCTCTCTCTCGCGCGAACGCTCCCGAGGATGCAGCGGCGGGCTTCAGTAGTCGTGCTCGCCGCGCAGCTTGTCCTTGAAGATGAACTGCTCGCCTTTTTCATTCTCGACGATGGCGGAGCTAGGGTAGATTTTGACGATGGTAAGCCCATGTAGTTTATCGCCCTCGAACTTCCGGCTGATGGCGCCGCTCTTGTCCTTGAGGAGGACGCACATCCTGCCGCCGAAGTCTGCGGTTCCAACGAAGCTGACGGGGAGTTGCCATTCCTTGACGGGGATAGGCGGCCCGGTCATCTTGTTCGAGTTCTCCGGCGGTTCGGTCGTCTTGTGGCCGGGGCTGGCCGGGAGCACGGGCGGCCGCGGGGGAGTCGGTGTTGCGCCGCCGGCGTCCGCCACTTTGACTTCGCTGACGCCGAGTTCGATTTCGTAGGGATGGGCGCGGTAGCCGAACGCGGCGAAGGGGCGTTCGGCCGTCATCCCTTCCGGCAGCCGGAGGGTTTCTATCGGAACGGGGGTTACGTTCTTCGCCGTTCGGATGGCCACCTGCGTTCGCGGCGCGGCGACGAGTGCGATGAGGCCGCTTTCCTGCGTTGTATCCAGCAGGAGCACTTCCGGGACACGCAGGACGGAGGCGTCGCCCCTTCGCAACCACGCGAGACGCAGGCGGAGCGCGTATTTCTTCACCACGCCTGCGCGGAGCCGAACGGTGAACTGCTTGCCGTTTTCCCCGAAGTTCTGAACCTCCGGCTCGTAGCCCTCGGTGAGACCGTCGCCTTCGACGCGGACGAGCCGGACGTATTCCGGGAGCCAGAACCGCAGCGTAGAGATGGGACGCGGCAGGATGCGGTATTGGATGTCCACGACCGCCGTGCCGGAAAGCGCCGAGACCGTCATGACGGCCGTGACCTTCGCGGCAACCACACGGAGCGAATCAAAGGCCTGGCCGAACGGGTCCCTCGACCCTGCCTCCGCGAAGTTCGGAACTTCGATGGCTCGCAGGGAATCTTCTGGGAGCGAATAACCGGCGGTGATCTGCGTGCCCTTCTGCTGCGGAGCTCCGGGCAGCCCGGGAAGCGGCTCCGTGCGCACGGCGCGCCAAGTAAAGAAGCCCAGCAAGCACACGATGAGAACGAACACCGTCTTTTCGGCGTTCAGGAAACCCGTTCTTTGAGCAGCCATAAGGGATTCCTTACCACGGACGATGGGCGCGGATTGCCGGCTCCGGTCCGGCTTCCACAGGCACTCCGATCCGCCCGGTGGAGCGGGACGGAGCCGTCTTGTCCGCATTCTTCACCGTCACGTATTCCGTCCTCGGGTCGAAGTCGATTGTGCAGACTTCCATGGATACGTCCAACATGTTCGGAATCACCCTTGTCGGGATTCCTTCGGCATCCGGTTCTTCGGCGCGGCCGGGCAGGGCCTGAATCTGGATGCTGGAGACACGGAGGAATCCGGTGCTCGCACAGTCGCCTGCCTGAATGCGCATTTTTTGCTCATTGACGGTGTCGAGCCGATCGTAGGGGAGCGATGCTTCTTCGACGCGGGCCTCCGACTCTGTTTCGCGGACGTTCGTCACCGTGACGCGCCCGGCATACACGAGGTCGCAGGGACCGGTCCCCGATCGCTTGAAAATGGTGAACACCTGGTCGCGTTGGACGCCGTCGGCGCTGCCAATGTCCAGAGTCACCTCTTCGACAATTCCCTTCGATTCGTTCAGCGGGGCGCGTTTCACGCGGCAGCGGCGGCCGTTCATCGCGTTCAACAGGTTCATCAGCTCCCGGTAGCCGGCCCGGAGCTTGACCTGAACGGGATACTCGCGGAGGAACTTTCGCCCTTGCTGGGCGACGTCGCGCCGGGGGAGGTGCCGGACGATCTGCGTAAACTCGATCTGGTTGTTCGCACAAAGCCGGACGAACGTGTCCGTCACGGCGAGTTGGCGGAGCAGTTCGGGCACCCTTTTCCCTTCCGGCACGCGGCCCTCGTCGAATTCGCCGAAGCCAAGCGCCCGCTCGACGGCGACGTCGCGGAGCGTGCAGTAGAGAAGGAGCGCTTCGCGTGCTTCTTCGAGCACTTTGAGGAACTGCGCTCCGGGCTCCGCGCCGTCGCGGGGCGGCAGGAAGGGCGCGTAGGGAATGAACGCGAGCGCGTGGACGTATTGGTCGAAGTTTTCCTGAAGGCGTGCGTTGCCTGCCTGAACGCGGGCCTCCGTTTCGGCTAAGCCCTCTCCGCCTGCGGGGTAGAACGCGTCGAGCTTTGCCTGCAATTCGTTGCGCCGCAGCTCCAGCGCTTCGTAGCGCGCCTTCCAGGGCGAACCGAGCCACCGCGCCAGAGGCGGGCCTGCATCGAAAATCGTCGGGCGGACGACGATGAGGAGAAGCAGGCACCCGCCCGCCACGAGCAGGAGCGCCCTATTCTGTTCCCAGAGCCGTGTCATTTGCTGCCTTCGGAAGGACGAGCCGGAGCTCGAACTCGGCGACGTGCTGCGGGTCCGGCTCGGACTTCACCTTGTGAATTACCGGGGTTCTCTCCGGCGTGCTGAACGCCGGATGGGTCACGAGGTCGGTGCGGAGTTTCTC
>CAZBRH010000056.1:4601-15448 GCA_964494245.1 uncultured Planctomycetota bacterium
GGCGTCGTCCTTTTCGAGGCGGCGTTCCTTGCCGCTTCGGTCCTTTGGTCGCCGCAGCACGAAGCCCTTGACGAAAACATCTTCGAATTTGCCGTCTTTGAGGCCGCCGACACGGAACTGCGTCAGCTCGACCTCGGGCGGGGTGTGTCGAGACAGCGCCCCGAAGGCGCTGACGAGCTGTCTCAAGCTCAAGAACTCATCGCGCATCAGGGCTACTTCCGCGGCATACTGGCGGTTTACGCGGAGGAGGTCGTCGAGCCGACTCTGGGCGCTTGTGTTTGTCTGGAGCTTGGCCTCGATCTCCTGGACGTGGGACTTGAGGGCGTTCGTATGCTTGACCGACGAGTATCCCACGAGGATCATCATCGCAAGCATCGCGGCGGCCGCCAGCCAGAGATGGATCGTTCGGGCGAAGAAGCGGCGGCGCTGCTTGATCTTCTGGGGGAGCAGGTTGAAGCTCACGGCGTCGGGGCGCAGGTCGGAAAGCGCCAGGCCGATGGCCGTTGCGTAGCTTTCGGCGTCCGCTTCGACGGCCTCTCGGGTCTCGCGTCGGAGCGGGGTCAGGTCGATGCCCTTGAGCGGGTCCGCAGGCGCGACGGGGATGCCGAGGCGGCGGCTGAGGACCTGACGCAGACCGGGCAGCTTCGCTCCGCCGCCGGTCAGCATCATCTCGTCCACCTGAAGGTCCGTCAGCCGGGTCTGGGCACGGCAATACATGAGCGAAGACTGAATAGCGGAGGCGAGCCGGCCGGCCACCGGCAGCATCGCCTCCGAAAGCTGAGCGGCCTGGTCAGAACCGGAAACGCGCAGCTCCGGGGCAACCTCGTCGAGCATCCGGGGCACGTCGCCTTCGTCCGCTCCGGCTGCCTCGGTGGGGGCGTCGGCGTCCAGAGAGACCTGTGTCTCGTCGGAACTCTGGCCCTCGCGGCCCAGCAGCAGCCGCCCCTTGGAACACTTCAGTTGCTCGGCCTCTGCGAACGGAATGCGGAACTCATCCTGCACGGCTTCGGTGAATGCCCGGCCACCGGGCGAGACGTTCCGCGCGAAGAAGAGGTTGCCGTTTCGCTGCACAACAAGGTTCAGGTTTTCCGCGCCGATGTCCACAAGAAGCACGGTCTTGTCGTCTGTGATGCCTTCCGTTCGATTCTGGAGGTAAGCGTTGAAGACGGCGAACGGCGTCAAGCCCACGTTCGCGAGCGGAACGCCCGCCTCGCCGAGTATTTCGCAATGGTGCTCCACGAGGTCGTTCCGCGCCATCGCCATCATAACCGTGAACTCGAGTTGCGAGGTCGGCAGGTCGAGCAGGCGGAAATCGTAGGCGAGGTCCTTGCCCTTGCCCTCCGTGTCCCCCTCGATCTCATAGTCGATGAGCATCTTGAGGCGCCAGGGCGGAGCGGGGGGGACGCGGGTGAAGCGGATCATCGACCGCTTTCCAGCAACGGCCGTCTGGGCGGGAATCGGGCGGATTCCCGCCGAACGGAGCAGATTGCGCACAATCATCGCAACCTTGCTGATCTTGCGGCGGGAATCCTCCATGTGGCCGAGTTCTTCGAGTGGGGCGGAGCCCGCGCGGAGCATCTGCACCCGGCCCCGGTGGCGGCGGAGCAGCACCGCCTTGACCGAATGGCTGCCGATGTCGATGCCCAGCGCCAGGTCGCTCATATCAGGTTCCGCGGTCCGAGTTCCACGTTCCGAGTTCTGGGTTCCGAGTTCAGTGGCCACAGGGTCGAGCTGTGCAAGTGCCAGCCCCCATGCCGCGGAACTCGGGATTCGGAACTCGAAACCTTCTTCATGGCAGCTGCGTCGGTTCTTCGTAGGCGTCGCCGTAGAAGCTCTGGGGCTTGAGCAGGCCGCGCCCGCCGCGCGACGCCCGTGTCGCGGCATAGAGCGGCTTCGAATACTCGATGCCCCGATATGTCCACACACAGAAGAGCCGCTTCTCCCCATTCACGGTCGCAAGTCGAAACCGGACGCGATTGTTGTTCCGGTAAAGCTCCGTCCCGCGCGTGACTCGGAGCGTTGTCGTGCCGTTTTCCACAACCTGTTCGAGCTTCGGGAACGTGGTGGAGCCGACGGCGACGATGACGCCGTCGAATTCCGCTTCGTCGCCGTGGTCGGCCGAGACCCATTCGACATCGACGAAGCCGTCGCCGGAGACGGCTTGGAACTTCGCGGGCTTGGGGAGCGTCGGGGCGCCCGTGGCCTCGACCTCGTCGGGGTCAAGGTGGTCGATGATGCCCTGGCCGCCCTGCGAGGCGCGAGTCCAGAGGTTATACGGCTCGCTAATGTCTGTGCCGGTGAAGGTCCAGATGGAGACGAACGCTCGTTCGCCGTTTGCCGTCAGAATGTCGACGGATGTTTCTGTGTTGCCGCGATAGACCTCCGTCCCGTCGGTGATGACGAGCGCGCCGTCCACGAGGCCGATGCGCGGGAAGCGCTCACGCCCGTAGGCGACAATCACGCCGTCGTGGTCCTTGTCCGGATAAACCCATTCGACCTCGACGTAGCCGTCGCCGGAGGCAATCTGCGCGCGGGGGACGCGCGGCACGGGGCCGGCGGGGGGCGCTACTGTCGAGCCCGTTGTGAACGTCGACGTGAACGCAGTCAGCGCGCGGTCGGCGTCGTCCAGAATCGCCGCCGTGAGTTCCACGGTGTAGGTCGTCTCATTAGCGAGCCGGTCAGCCGGGGTAAATGTGGCGATGGTGCGGGAGGCGTCGAGTGCAACCGTGCCGGGCACGGCCGCTGCTCCGTTCTTCAGGGTGAAGCTCGCCGTCGTGACGGTTGCGGCCTTGACGGGCTGGGAGAAGGCGGCGATGACGGTCGTGTTCTTGACGACGCCGGTTGCGCCGTCGTAGGGGCTGATCATCACAACCGTCGGCCCGGACGTGAGCCCGCCGAGCGTGGCCTTCAAACTGTAGTGTCCGTAGTTCGCGCGGACGCCGTTCGGAGCCGAGCCGACGATGGGCAATGGGCTGGTGGAACGGGTGATGCGGACGTAGTAAGTGCCGTTGGCCGGCGCTTTCCAGACGATTTTCGAGGAGAGGTCGGAGGCGCTGCGGTTGTCGTGGTTGGCGAGGAGCGTAGCCGCATCGGTCGCGTAAAGTTGGAGCACGGTGTCGGCTTCGGGACCGAGGTCGTAGGTTTCGATGGTGTAGGTCTGGTCTTGTTCGGCGGTGAAGGCGAACCAGTCAACGTCGCCGTTGCCGATGCCGTCGCCGTCGGGGTCGGCGTAGTGCGTGCCGAGGATCGTTGTGCCGTTGGTGAGGAGCGTGGCGGCGGTGGCGGCGGTGTCGTTCGGTTCGGAATCGTCGGCGAAGTACTTGACGCCGTGCGCGGCGATGATGGCGTTGAGGATGGTCTGGTTCGCTCCGACGCCGTAGGCGGGGGTGCTCGCGCTTTCGAAGAAGCCGTCCCAGAGGTCTTCGAGGCAGCGGTCGAGGACGGTCGCCGCGGGGAGGTAGTTGTCGAAGACGTCCCAGAGCGCTTCGCGGGGCGTGTCGATGGCGCCGTTGGCGACCGTGATGGCCGAGTGGATGATGTCCCAGAGGATGGCGGCGACGGCGAGTTCGTTGTCGGCCCCGGAGACGTCGAGGCCGGGGGCGCCGTTGACGGCAGGGGTGGCGATTTCGAAGATGAGCGCCGTGTCGGCGTTCGTGTCGATATACCACTCGGTGCTGCGTGCGGCGGAGGAGAAGAAGTCGGCCCAGCCCTCGGAGAAGGCAAGACGGAGGTCGAGCGCGTCGCCGAGCGTGTGAGCGCCGCCGGGCGAATCGTCCTTCGAGTAGAGATAAGCGACGACATGGCCGTATTCGTGGATGATCACGGAGTCGTCGAAGGCGTCGTTGTCCACCGCCGGGTCGCCGAGGAGGTTGAGAATCATGTTGCCGCCGACGACGGTGAAGTAGCTGGCGGACGAGCCGCCGCCTTCGGTGTCGAGTCCTTCTTCCCACCGGACGGTCAGCTGGAAGTTCGTCGCGGCGGGTGGGGTGGCAAAAAGATTTCCGCGGACGTATTCGTCTGCCGAGACGAGGCAATCGAAGATGTTGAACGCGCCGGAGATGGCGTCGGCGGTGATGTCAATCGTCTGACCTGAAAGATTTCCGCCGGAGAGGTCAAACTCGGCGCTCTGGAACGTCTGGATGGCCCCGCCGCCAGCCGATTGGTCCCGAACGACGACAAGTTGGCCCTGATACACGCCCATCGCCTTGACCAGGATGACGAGGTCGGCTGGTGCGCCGACGTCGGGCGAGGCGAAGTCGCCAGAGGCATCCGTTGTTGTCGAGCCGAGGACGGTTGTGAGGTTGCTTGCGCGGACGAAGTCGAGTGTGACATAGCGTGCGGGCAGCATCGGCGTCGTAAGCACGCTGCCGTCAATGGTGCTGAACGTCTTGTCCTGATAGCGCACCTTGCCAGCGATGGTGTTTGCGTGCGCCGATGTCGCGGCGAGCGCCAGCAACAGCGCGAACAGCAGAGCGTGGGAGCGTCCGTGTGCCTGCGTTTTCACTGCTTGTGCACCCGAAGCGTTTCGCCTTTGCTCGTCGTGATGATGCGGGATTTCTCTTCGCCCGCCGGCGCTGCGGCCGCTTGGCCTTGCGCCCGAACTGACGGCAGGTCAAGGCCGATAATGCGGCCGATGTGGATTCCCTCGCCCCGCAGGTCGGCCCGAACAACCGCTTTCCCTGCGCCGGGCGGAAGCGTGATGCGGATGGCCAGAACCTTTTCCCCTTGCTCACGGGTTGTCCATTCGCCGCTGCCGGGGACAATCGCCGCGCCCTTCGGCAGGTCGCATTGAACGTGCACGGTCGCACCGGGAACGAGCGACCGAGCGCGGACTTCGATCCGCGCCACTCCAGCAACGGGGTCGGATTCCGCCACCGCCGCCGTCAGAAGAATCGGAGCCGTCGGCTTTGCGGCGGCGACGCCGTGCGCCAGCGCTGCGACACACGCGGCCGCAAGACGCAGAAGAGTCCGTGCGCCCATGCCTTCGCTCCTCACTGGCCGACTTCCCTGACCTCAATCACCCCGTTCGAGGGTGGGCTGATGACCGGCGGCCCCAGGCCTTGCCGGGTTTCCTTGGTCTTCACATATTCGAACCCAAGCCCCTTGGGCAGTCCGGCGGCGCCAGTCAGTTCGAGTTCCCTCTCCCGTTCTTCACGTTCCTCGTCTTCGGTCTTATACATGCGTCCCTGCGGGGTAAGTATTTTGGCGCTGACGAAGATGAGCAGCCGCCGCTTCACGTCCAGCGTCGTTCGGCGGCGGAAGAGCCAACCGAGAAGCGGAATATCGCCGAGGATGGGGACTTTCGCTTCGATCTCCTTCGAGGCAGCGGTGACCATACCGCCGAGCGCCACGTGATATCCATCGCGCACGGTCACCTTGACCCACATCCGGCGGTCGACGATGACCGGGCGCTCGATCTGGCGCTCGATGTCGGGGGTGCCCGGCTCGCCGCGGATGATGAGAGGGCTTGTCACGGACGTCAGACTCTTTTTCCGGAAGACCGGTTCAATCAGGAGCGTGATGTCGCGGCTGTCCTTGCCGACGCTCGGCGTCACGGTCAGGCCAAAGCCGACGCCCGGCTCGCGGTCGAACACGGGGATAATGACCGGTTCCGAGGTGGTCACTCCCTCCGCCCCCGTGAGTTCCGTCCGGTCGATGTCGTAGTCCCGAACATACCAGATGTCTTCGCTCTCTTGGATGCGGGCGGGGGTGTTGTTGCTGGCGATGATGGAGGGGGCGTTGATGATGCGGCCCTTATACTTTGAAAGCAGGGCCTTCAGTGTGAGTTGGAACTGGACGTTGGTCAGGATGCCGGTCAGCCCGAACGTGAAGCCGTCGGCGGAGCTGACGGTATCCGTTGCGCCGGTCGAAACGCGGGCATCGAAAATCGTCCCAGTCGACGCGTCGATCACGAGACTGTTTTGCCCGCCTTTCTTGCTCAGGGGGTAATCGTTCGTGAGGTTCCACTGCGTGCCAATGTCGTCATAGGTTTCGGCATCGACCTCGATGAACCGCGTCATCACGAGCACCTGAATCGGATTTTCGTCGAGTGCTTCGATCATCTTCTCGACCTGGTCGAGCACCTGCGGCGTGCTGCGGAGGAAGAGGACGTTGCGTTTTCGGTCGAGGTAGTACGTGCTGCCGGTCGGCCATTCGATGAGGAGCGGCAGCTGGTCAAGGAGTCGTTCGATGTCAGACGTCATGCTCGGCTTTGCGCCGGGGCCCATGGCGTCCTGGTCTTGCGGTTGTTGCTGCCGCTGTTGCTGCTGGCGGCCGCCGGCTCCGCCCGCGCCCGCGGCGATGTTGATGGCTCCCTGCGGCGTGATGTCGTGTGTTGCGTCCGTCAGCCCCTTGCTCAGATGGAAGATACGCATGGTGAGCATCGGCTGGTCTGGTGTCGTCACGTAAATGGTGTTCTTGCCTTTGGTGAAGCTGACGCCTTCGTTGCGCGTGATGAAGTCGAGCACCTCGCGCAGCGTCACGTTCTGCACGTTGATTGTCAGGGTTTTGTTCTGCACGGCGGTTGGGTCAACGATGATATTGATGCCCATTGACCGCGACAGCAGGTAGGAGAGCGGCGCCTCGATGAGGTCAACGGAAACTTTTTCGTTCAGCTTCTTTTCGAGTTCGATTTCGTCGGAGGTGGGGACGCGGGGTTCCGGCTCCAGCTTCGGTCTGGTGAGCTTCGGGAGGTCGGGAGGCGGGGTCATGATTTCTTCGGTTTCGCCAATGACTTCGCGGAGCCGGCGCTCGGTCGTGCGCTGGATGTCGCGGACGCGGGCGTCGGTCAGCTCGATGGATGCATCCTGCATGAGGGCACGGACGCGGGCGTCGTCGGGTGCGTAGCGGCGGATTTTCTCACAGGCGTCGATCGCTTCCGCCCACCGGCCGCGGTTGAAGAGCTGGCGTGCGGATTCGAGGTCGCGTTCGAGCCGCCGTTCGAGGTCGCGGTCGATTTCCCGGGTTCGAGTGCCATAGACCGTGGCCTGGTTCCGGGCTTCCCAAGCGTCGATTCGCGCCTTGAGCACGAGTGCTTTTTCGAATTCTTTGTCATCTGGGCCAATCTCGGCGAGCGTCCGGCGAGCGGCGTCATGGTGGCCCTTTTCGAGCAGTTCTTCGGCGAGGGCATAGAGATGTCCCGAATCTCCGGGGCGCTTCGCGGGCTGTGTCGCAGCGAGCAGTGCGGCTGCGGCTGCTGTCGCGCTGGGGACGGCGCCGGTGGAGGCGTCTTCCTCGAACGCGGCTTGTCGGTAAAGAGAAAGGCGCTCGCGTTCGAGAGCCGCGTCGATGCTGGACGCAAGGCGCACGGCCCCTGGGTGTGCGGGGGCAAGCTTGAAGACCTCAGACAGTTTTTCGCGGGCGGCAGCGTAGTTCCCGTCATCGTGGAGCTTCTGGGCGGCGGCCAGAAGGGCGTCCAACCGCGCCTTCGCATCTTCGTTGCCGTTCGCCGCGTCCTGCCCCAGCGCCGGGCCGGCCGCCAACACGGTGAGCAGCGCCCATGCTGTCAGCAGCAAGCACCATCCGTTTTGCCTCATCGTCCGTCCCCTCTCAATCATTCACTTGTACCACGGCGGCACGCCTCGTTCGACCGCATTGGCGTCCCCAAGCAGGTCGAGCACGAGACTGCCGTCCCGAAGCGGGCCGAAGTTCTCGACGTGCCAGTAGCACCGCACAATCGGAACCCGGTCGCCCCATGCGGGGAGACCGTCATCGCTGTGTTTCCCTTGCGGGACAGAATCTTGACTTCATTCCAAGAAAGCACTCCGTTTTCGTCGGTGTCGGCGAGTTGCTTGAATGTTGCCCAGTTGGGCTTGGTGCTCCACTGCCATTCGTAGCCATCCGGAACGCCGCCGACGGTCGCGGGCGTCACCGGCGGGCCGCTCGGATAAATCCAGTCGCATGGTTCGCCATTGAACTCAAAGATGTAGCTGCAATTGATGCCGCCCGTCTTCTCGTTCTTCTTGGTGCTTGACCCGTCGAGATATGGCTTTCCGTTCGGCCCGATTTTGTAGTCTTCTTCGTCGATATCCGCCATTTCGAACTGGGCAATCGGCTCGCTCTGCCCCTCGTATCGCATGCCGTCGGGGCGTCCGCCTTCGAGGCCGCGGGACGGGTCTTCCAAGCAGATGAACACCTTGGGGTCTTCGAGATATTTCCGCTTGCCGCCTGTGCGAAGGAGGAGCGTCAGCCAGGGCGGATAGGCGTCCACCCTGCCTTCGCCGTATTGGTTCGCGTAAAGCGTCAAAGCGACTCCCATCTGGCGCAGGTTTGAGATGCAGTGCGTGATGCGCGCTTCGATCCGCGCGTGGCGGAGGGAGGGCAAGAGAATCCCCGCAAGGATGACAATGATGCCGATGACCACAAGCAGTTCGACAATGGTGAAGCCGCGCCGCCGCCAAAGCAAGGAATGACAGCCGTTGCAGGGCAACATCGAAATGTCCTCCAGAGATTTCGCGCATTCCACCGGGCGGCCGGAAGCCAGGTCGGACGTGCGAGCACAGCGCCGAATTTCCCGCCTGTGCCCGCGGGAACGCTTCGCCACGTCTCGCCAGAGCGTTCCAGCGTTCCAGCGCGCTATTATAGCCGCCGCACACCATGAGCGCTCCTATTTTTCGGGAACTCAGGCCGGCCGGGGCCGGCTTCGTGCGAAGAGCGAGGAGCGTTTATTGCGGTGGGGGATTGCAAAGCCGCCTATGCTCTGCTACTATCTTTCTCGTGGCACACGCTGCCTATTTCTCAGCACTGTTCGAGAGCGTTCCCAATGAAGCTCCTGGAGATTCTTGACGCCAACGTCGTGAAAATCGGGCTCGAATCGGTCGACAAGGAAGAATGCTTCGAGGAGTTGGTCGATCTCCTCGTTCGGGCAGGCCGCATCAAAGACCGCGAGAGGGCTCTGGACGCCATCTATGCCCGCGAGCAAATGCGGAGCACCGGCATCGGCAACGGGATCGCTATCCCGCACGGCAAGGACACATCCATCGAGCGCATCACCGCCGCCGCCGGCACTTCCAGCAAGGGCATCGAATTTGACGCCATCGACGGGAAGCCCGTGCACCTTGTATTTCTCGTGCTCGCGCAGGCGAACAACCCGGGGCCGCACCTTCAGACGCTCTCGGAGATTGCGACCTGCCTCAACGTGCCCCACGCTTATGAGCGACTCGTCAACGCGAAAACGCCAGAGGAATTCCTGAAGTGCATTCGGCTGCCGGAAGAAGAGAGCTTCTAGCGCCATGCGAGAGACCATTGCCCAGATGTTGAAGGTGGAGGCCGAGGCGCGGCGGATTGTCGCCGATGCCGACGCGCAGGCGGCGGAAATCGTCCGAGCCGCACGCGTCGAGGCGCTCGCTTTACAGGAAGACGCTCAACGCCGCGCCCAAAGCAAGGCCGCCGAGATGGTCGAAGCCGGCCTCCGCGAAGCGCGCGCACGACGCGAGGCGCTTCTGGCCGAAATTGACGCAAAGAACGATGCCCTGCGCCACATCGCACCGGAAAAGGCCGAGGCAGCCAAACGGCTGATCCTTGCCGCTTTGGCCGGTGAAGAGCCGGCGCCGCCGTCCCAGTAAAGTCCCTGCTTCCCGCAGGGCAGACGGTTTCTGGCGGCAGGCATCGACTGGAACGGTCGAGGACCGGAAACGGGTTCCCGATGGCGAACCTGGATTTTGTCGTCGCCAAAGTCCGCGGAATGCGCGGAAAACTCTACGAAGGCGAACGGCTTTCGAAGCTCTGCACATCCCCCGGAATCGAAGACCTTGCCGCTTTGCTCGCTCCCGGCGAGGCGGTCGGCGACGCTTCGCGGCTTCAGCAGCGGCTCACCGCCGCACACGTCGCATCCCTGCACCGCGTCCTAACGGCGCTTCGGGGGGACGAAGCAGACCTCTTCCTGTGGATGATGCGTCGCTACCAGGTCGAAAACCTCAAGGTCCTGCTCCGGTGTTGGGCCGCGAAATCCTCCGAGCGGGCGCTCTCTGCATACTCCGTGGATGTGCCGGAATCGCTTTCGCTGCCGAGCCGGTCTTTGCTGGAAAGCCCATCGCTCGAAGTCCTGATAAGCCGCATTCCTGTTCCGCAGTTCCGCGCAGGGGCGATGCTCGGTTTGGGCGAATTTGAGGAGTCCGGCCGCTTGTTTTTCGTTGAGGCGGGGATCGACCGCGCCTATTTCACCGAACTGGAGGCCCGTGCACAACGCATCCGCGGAGTCGCCCGCACCGCGGTAAGGGAACTAGTTCGGCTGGAATTGGACGCCTACAATGTGATGCTGACGCTGCGGGCGGTTTTCAACTACGCGATTCCGTTCAACAAGATTCGGCAGTTTCTTGCTCCATTTGGCGACCACGCCGCTTTGCATGTGCTGGAGCAGCTTCGCAAGGCAACCAACATCGACGCCGCTGCGACCGCCGTTCCCCGCGCGCTTGTTCTTCATCAAGGAATCTCCGCCGCCGAAACGCTCGAAACGGCGATGTGGCGCAATCTCTACCTGAAGGCAAACCGTTGGTATTACCGCTCCGTGCTGGATTTCGGAGCAGTCGTGGCGTTCTACTACATCAAACGGGTCGAACTGGCGAACCTCATCCAGATCAGCGAGCATGTCCGCCAGGGCGGTCCGGGCGGCGCCATCCGCGCGAAACTCATCAGCGCACCCGCCGCAGGGCCCGGGGACGGATTGAGATGTTTGTTTCGGCGCGCATGAAAAAGGCGGAAATCCTGACGCTCGCGTCCGACGAGCCGAAGGTGACGGAGGCGCTCGGCGAGATGGGCGTGCTCCACCTGACCCGCGCCCCCGTCGAAAACGGCATCGCGCCCGTCGAAGGACCAGAGTCCCACGAAAGCGAGTCCCGCCTTGAAGCGCT
>CAZBRH010000056.1:15458-17428 GCA_964494245.1 uncultured Planctomycetota bacterium
GGAAGCCCGCGTCAACTCGCTCTGCGCCGCGCTGGGGATCGACACGGGCGGCGAGGCCCCTCCGGCTCCGCACCTCACGCTTGCCGAGGTGGAAAGCGAGTTGGAACGGATCGGGGCGGAGGTGAGTGAAATCACAAAGCAGCGGGACGAACTGGCGGCTGCACGCCACCGGCTCGAACGCCTCCTCCGGGATACGTCCATGCTGCGCGATATCGATGCCCCTGTGGAACAGCTCGAAGGTTTCAGCTTCCTCCACTTTGCCATCGGCAGCATGTCGGCCGACAAAGCCGCCGCAGCCGAGCAGGAACTTGGCGACCGAGCAGTTTTGCTTCCCTACCGAACGCCGTTCGGTGAAAACCGGGTGGTGGCCATTTCGAGCAAGAAGGGGCGTTGGGCGCTGGAAACGGCCCTCGAACGCCACGGGTTCCGGCGCGAAGAACTTCCGAAAGACCAAAAGGGCGTGCCCTTGCAGATTATCGAGCTTGCCAACACGCGTCTGGGCGGGCTGCTCGCTGCGATCCGAGAGAACAACGAGGCCATTCGCGCCGCATCTGCGCGCTATGGCGACCGGCTCCGGGCGATTCGTCGTCGGCTCCGGACGGAATACCGCCTCGTCAAGGCGCGCGAGAACTTTGCCCACACGTGGGCGACGATGCTCATCACCGGCTGGCTCCCGGCGGACAAGGTGAACGCACTTTGCGAGACAGTGCTCGACCTCACGAAGCAGCGGGCGATCATCGAGATACGTGACCCAGGCGCTGGCGACGAGGAGCCGCCGACAATGATGAGGAACGCGCGGCTGCTTCGGCCCTTTGAAATGCTCGTTTCGGCCTACAGCACGCCCCGATACAACGAAATCGAGCCGACGCCGTTTGTCGCCTTGCTCTTTGTCCTGATGTTCGGTCTGATGTTCGGCGATATTGGGCATTCGGGGCTTCTGCTCCTTGCGGGCATCGGGATGTGGGTCTGGGGCAAGGCGAAGGTCCGCGACGCCGGCATTATCCTTACGTTTTGCGGCGGTTCCGGCATCTTGTTCGGCCTGCTCTATGGCACTGTCTTCGGATATGACTTGCGGCATGGCCCGTTCCTCCATCCGCTCGAAAATGTGAACACCCTTCTCGGCATCACGGTCGCGTTCGGCGTTGTCGTCATTTCCCTCGGCATCGTGCTGAATATCGTGAACCGGCTGCGGCGGCACGAATACGCGGCCGCTTCGTTTGACCGGTTCGGTCTCCTCGGTGGAATCTTTTACTGGGGTGCGATCATTCTCGCCGCGCGCAGCGTCGTTGCCGGAAAGCCCGTCGGCTGGCCCGCGGTTCTCCTGCTCGTGGTCGCCCCGCTCGTTGTTCTCTTTGCGTATCGCCCGGCGGCGATGTTGCTTCGCCGGATACGCGGCAGGAGCGAGCCGTCGCACGAAAGCTTCTTTGTCGTCCTCATGGAGAGCGCGATCGAAGCGTTCGATGCGGTGCTCCTTTACACGGCGAACACGCTGTCGTTTGCGCGGATTGCGGCGTTTGCGCTGGCCCACGCCGGGCTGTCGCTGGCCGTGTTTGAAATCATCAAGGTTGTTCGGACGATGCCCGGCGGGCCGGTTTGGGTGGCGTGCGTGTTTGTCGTCGGCACGCTGGTCATCGTTCTCCTCGAAGGTCTGATTGTCGCCATCCAGTCGATGCGATTGCAGTATTACGAGTTCTTCAGCAAGTTCTACCGCGGCGAGGGGTGGCGATACGAGCCGTTCACACTCAAGGCGGATTAGTTCCTGCAACGGGTCTTTGTTCAAGGAGGGCTTATGAACCGTGCGAGGTTGGTGAGGTTCGTGGCGGCCTGCGGATTTGTGATGGTCGCCGTGGGGCTGTTGCTGGGGGTGTTGCTTTCGGACGCTTTGGCGTCGGCGCCAGAAGAAGGCGCAGCGAAGCCGCCGCTGGCCCCGAACGTCCAGAGCATGCTGGCCATCGCTGCCGCGGTCTCCG
>CAZBRH010000056.1:17455-18591 GCA_964494245.1 uncultured Planctomycetota bacterium
TGGCTATGCCGTCGGCCGCGTCGGCGCGGCGGCGCTGGGAGCGGCGAGCGAACGCCCTGAAATCATTGGCCGCGCGCTGCTCTTTGTGGCAATGGGCGAAGGCATCGCCGTCCTCGGACTTGTCGCTGGCATCCTCCTTATCGGCAAGCTCTAGGAGCAGGCCGTGGAATACTTCGTCATCGCGGACGAGGACACCGTGCTCGGCTTCCGCTACGCGGGTGTCGAGGGGCGCGCCGTCCAGACGCCCGAAGAAGCCCGCGAGGCGCTCGCCGAACAGGTCCGCGCCGGCCGAGTGGGCGTCGTCATCATGACCGAGGAAATTGCCGAGGCCATCCGCCCGGAGGTCAACGCTCTTCGGTTCGAGTCCAGCATCCCCATCGTTGTCGAGATTCCCGGCCCCGACGGGCCTGCGGCCAGCCGGAGGGAGCTCGAAGCCGTCATCCGCGAGGCGCTCGGGGTTCGCGTCTAGGAATCAGAATTCTATGGCAGCCGACGGCGAAGCGAAGCAAAAAGCCCTTGCGGAGGAGATTTTGGCGGACGCGCGGCGCCAGGCCGAGCGGAAGCTCGCCCAGGCACAGAAGCGCGGGGACCGCGCGCTGGAAGCCGCACGAGCCAAAGGGGCAGAACTCGAACAGCGCATTCTTGCCGCCGCGGCCAAACGGCTCGACCGCGACCGCGCGCGGATGCTCGCCGACATCGCACACCAAGAGCAGGTGCGAACGCTTCAAGTCAAGGAGGAAGTCATCCAGCGCCTCTTTGCCGAGGTGCTGGCGACGCTCGGCGAGCGGCAGGACGGCGGCATGCTTCGCGTCCTTGTGCGGCTGAGTGTGGACGCCATCGCCCTCCTTCCCGGCGACCGCTTTGCGCTCGAAGTCCGCCCGTCGGACGCCGCGGCGCTCGGCCCGGCTCTCGCCGAACAGGTGGTTGCGGGCGTCCGGGACGAGCGGAGGCGGGACGTCCGCGCCGAGGTCGTCGCTTCCGATGCGCTGCCGGATGGCGGCGTTATCGTTCGGTCGGCGGCAGGGCGGATGATCGACAACTCCTTTCGGACGCGAATGCGGCGCGCGGAGCCCGTCCTTCGCGACCGCATCGCGGAACTCCTCGCAGGGAAACGGCCGCCACAGCCGAATCGCCAC
>CAZBRH010000057.1:0-11604 GCA_964494245.1 uncultured Planctomycetota bacterium
ATGATGGAAGAACACCTGCGAGAATCCAAACTTGGCAGCATTATAAGCCCGTCGGCTGAGCAAGTCAAACGCCGAACTGACGGGATTACAGGTAGGATTACGAATAAGACCAGAGAGTGCGGCGCAGGGGGGCGGACTATGTGTCCTGCTGGGGGAGTTCGTTCGCGGTGTAGTCGCAGTCGGGATACTTTGTGCAGCCGTAGAAGCCCTTGCGTCGGCCGCGGCCGCGCTTGTAGATGAGTTCACCGCCGCACCCCTCGCGGGGGCATTTGACGCCGGTCGGGATGTTCCGAATGTTGCGGCACTCGGGGAACGCCGAGCAGGCGAGGAACCGCCCACTTGTTCCAGTCCGAATGACCATCGGCGCCCCGCACTTCTCGCAGACCTCGTTGGTCGGCTCTGGCGGCGGCTTCGGCTTGCCGTCCCGGCCGAGGTTCTTGGTGTTCTTGCACTCGGGGTAGCCAGTGCAGCCGAGGAACTTGCCACGTCGGCCGTTCTTGACGGCCATCGGCCTGCCGCAGAGCTCGCAGACGACCTGCGGCTCGGTTTCCACATCGGGGGCGACGGCGCTCGGCTGAGCGGCACGCGGGGTAGCCGGAACAACCGACGAAACGGCCGAACTTGCTCCAGCGCTCCACGAGCGGCTTGCCGCAGTCGGGGCACTTTTCACCCTCGATGGCAGCCCCCTTGACGCTCTTCATCTCGGTTTCGGCACGGTCGAGGTTTGCCTTGAAAACCTTGTAGAACTCGTCAAGCACGGCCACCCAGTCGATGTGCTCCTCCTCAATCTTGTCGAGCTTCGCCTCCATCGCGGAGGTGAACTGCACGTCCATAATCCGCGGGAAACTGGCGAGGAGAAGGTCGGTGACGATAATGCCGAGGTCCGTGGCGTAGAACGCGCGTTTTTCTTGACGGACGTAGCCGCGCTCCTGAATCGTCGCGATGATGGTCGCGTAGGTGCTGGGGCGGCCGATGCCCTCGCTTTCGAGTGTGCGAACAAGCGAGGCCTCCGTATATCGCGCAGGGGGCTTGGTAAAGTGCTGCGAGGGCTTGAGCCGAAGCAGCTCCAGCAACTGGCCCGGTTCAAGCGGCGGAAGATTCTGGGGTTCCCTATCGTCGCGGCTGCTCCAGACCCTCGTGTGGCCGTCGAACATGCAGACGCGGCCTTTGGCCTTGAACAGCCCATCGGCGGCGCGAATATCCGCATTGGTCACGTCGTAGAGAGCGTCGCTCATCTGGCTGGCGATGAAGCGCAACCAGATGAGTTCGTAGAGCCGGAACTGTTCGTCCGTCAGGAACGGGCGGACCTGGTCCGGCGTCCGGCGTGCGGAGGTGGGGCGGATGGCCTCGTGGGCTTCTTGAGCGCCTTTGCGCGATGCGTGGAACCGCGCCTTGGGATGCAGGTATCTTTCGCCGAAGTTCTGGGCGATGACCTCGCGGCATTCGGCAAGCGCATCCGCCGCCACACGGAACGAGTCGGTGCGCATGTAGGTGATGAGGCCGACGGCCCCCTCGCTGCCGAGCTCGATCCCCTCGTAAAGCTGCTGAGCGACACGCATCGTCCGCGTCGCCGAAAACCGCAGCCGCGTGGAGGCCGCCTGCTGGAGCAAGCTCGTGTTGAAGGGCGGCCCCGGCTCTGTCTTCTGTTGCTTGCGTTCGACGGCACCGACGGTGAAGCGGGCAGATCGGAGCGCCGCGACGATGGCGTGCGCCTCCTCCGCCGTCCAACGCCGCGCATTCGCCTGTTTCGGCTGGCCGAACTTTTCGCCTTTCCACTCGACGAGTTCGGCGTCGAACTGAGCCGCCTCGTCCGTGTTGCCAGAGGGCGCAAGTCGAGCGTGAATCTCCCAGTATTCCTCGGGCTTGAACGCGCGGATTTCCTTTTCACGTTCGACAATCAGGCGGACGGCGACTGATTGGACACGCCCGGCGCTCAGCCCTTTGGCCACCTTCTTCCAGAGGAGCGGGCTGATCTGGTAGCCGACGATGCGATCGAGCACCCGCCGCGCCTGCTGCGCGTCCACCTTGGCCATGTCGATCTTGCCCGGAGTCTGGAACGCCCTCTGCACGGCGCGCCGCGTAATCTCGTTGAACGTGACGCGGAAGACCTTGTCGTCGGGAAGGCGCAGCGCCTGCACGATGTGCCAGGCAATGGCTTCGCCCTCACGGTCGGGGTCGGGCGCAAGGAAAACCTTTTCGGCGCCTTTGGCCGCGGAGCGGATGGCTTGGAGAACTTTGGCGCGCGTTGGGAGCGTCTCGTAAGTCGGCCTGAAGCCGTTTTCGATGTCGACGCCGAGCGTCCTGGCCGGGAGGTCGCGGACGTGGCCCATCGACGCGCGGACGGCGAAGTCGCCGCCGAGGTATTTCTGTATCGTCTTCGCCTTCGCAGGCGACTCGACCACGACGAGGAATTTGGACAATCGGGCGCTCCGCCAGAAGGTTCCGACCGAGTCGCTTCAGCCGACCCGCTTCGCCTTGAACCAGCCATACCGCGGCAGGCGGCCGACGAGCGGCAGGGCGTAGTCGCGGAAGGCCTCGGTCACGCCGTTGCCCTCGGCGTTGATGAATTCGTCCGGCATGCTCCGCGTGTCCCTGGCAACTCTCTCGAGCTCGACGATCTCGTAGCTCACCATGTAGGTCTTGGTCGTTGCGGCGCGGCGGATGGCAATGGAGCCGCTGGGACGCTGGTCGAGCACGGCGGCCTTGACGGCCTCGCGGCCGACCTCCTCGGCCTCCTTCGCGTCAACGGTCGAGACGACCTCCGGGAAGCAGCGCTGGAGGTAACCAAATGTGTCGGCACGGACGCGCAGCTTCTCGCCCACACGCTCCTTCACCGTTCGGGCAAGATAGTCGCCGAGCGCCCCAGTCCCCGAAAGCTGGACGTTGCCGTGAGCATCAACCTCCCCGCTCTTGTAGACGGGGTTGCCGGCCTCGTCGGCAATGCCCTCCGAGACGGCGATGACGCAGCGGCCAAGCTCGTCGTTCACACGGCGGACATCCTCGATGAAGCGGTCGAGACGGAAGGGACGCTCCGGCAGGTAAACGAGGTGCGGGCCATCATCGCTCCGCTGCTGACCAAGCACAGACGCCGCCGTGAGGAAGCCGGCGTGGCGGCCCATGACGACGTTGATCTTGACACCGGGAATGGCGCGGTTATCAAGCTGGTCGCCCATAAAGGCGAGAGCGACGAACCGCGCGGCGGAGCCATACCCGGGACAGTGATCGTTTTCCCGCAGGTCGTTGTCGATGGTCTTGGGAATGTGGAAGACGCGCATTTCATAGTTGGCGTTTGCGGCCTGTGTGGCAACAATATGGGCGGTCTCGGCGGAGTCATTTCCGCCGATATAGAAGAAATAGCGGATGTCGTGCTTCTTGCAGACCTCGAACATTCGTTCGCAGTCGGCAGGGGTCGGCTTCATCCGGACCGAGCCAAGCGCGGCGGAGGGGGTCTTGGCGATCTTGTCCAGCGTTCGCGGGTTCTCGGCGCGAAGATCGATAAACTCTTCCTTCAGGATGCCCTTGATTCCGTGGAGCGAGCCATAGACCCCCTTGATTTCCTTCGAGCGCATCATTTCGCGGATCGCACCGACAAGCGATTGATTGATGACGTTCGTCGGGCCGCCGGATTGCGCGATGACAGCGTTTCCGATGAGCTCACCCTTGCCCGTCGAAGGCGTAGCCGCTGGGGCCGCGGCGGACTTCGGCTCTGCGACAGGAGCATTCTGTTCCTTGGCAACTTCTGACACTGCATTTCCTCCAGTCTGGCCGTCTCAGGATTCAACCTTGCAGATATTATAGGGCAGCGTTCCCTCATTGCAAGGATGTTCGGTTCGGCGCCCCGATCGGCTGAAGCAGGGCGCCGCACGTTGCAACCAGTAGCGCCGACCTGTCCCCCCCTGCTTCGTCGTCCTCGTCGACGCGATGTTGGCTCTACGCTCTCCGCACCTTTCGAGGAGTGCGGCGAAGTTGCACTACTCCGGCCGGATTTGCGTGCGGAGCTTATCAAGGATGCCGTTGACGAACGCGCCCGACTCGGCGGTGCTGTATTTCTTGGCCAGGTCGATGGCCTCGTTGATCGAAACCTTCGGCGGAATGTCGTTGAGACACATCAACTCATACGTGCCGATGCGGAGGATGTTGCGGTCGACGATGGCCATCCGGTGAATCTCCCAGTTTTCGGCGACGGCGGCGATGCGGTCGTCCAGTTCCGCCCGCCGTTCGATGCAGCCCGTGCAAAGGTTGCGCGAGAACCGAAGAACCTCGCCGTCTTCGGCCTCGGCCTCGAGATAGGCATCTACGTCGGCGCGCGAACCGGGGCCGCGAACATCAAACAGGTAGAGCGCGCGGAGCGCGAGTTCGCGGGCGCGGGTGCGCTTGCGGATATTTTGTGGATCGGCAGCGGGCAGGCCTTCGGCGGAGTTGCGGCGAGCGACCATGTTCAAAGATCAGATTTTGCCCGTGAGGTCTGCGAGCTCGATAGCGGCGAGCGCGGCGTCCGCACCCTTGTTGCCGGCCTTCGTGCCCGCACGTTCGATTGCCTGCTCGATGGTGTCGGTCGTCAGCACGCCGAACGTCACGGGGGCGTCGGACTCGAACGCGACGAGGGCGACGCCCTTCGAGACTTCGGCCGCGATATAATCAAAATGAGGCGTCTGGCCGCGTATGACCGCGCCGAGACAGATGACGGCGTCGTGCCGCCCGGCGCGGGCGACCCTGCGCGCGATCGCCGGTATCTCGAACGCGCCCGGTACCCAATACACGTCGATGTCGGCGTCCGCCGCACCGTGCCGCGTCAGGCAGTCCAGCGCCCCATCAAGCAGCTTGCCCGTGATGAACTCGTTGAACCGGCTGATGACGATGGCGAACTTCTTGCCGGATGCGTTCAGCTCGCCCTGTTTCACGTTCGGCATCTTCGCGCCTCCTTTTGCACGGTCGAAGGACCGTCCGGCTTCTGCGGCATCATCCTAGTGCACCTATCCCGCGCTGTCAATACACGATGTCCGCTCACGGAGCGGGCCTACAAAGCGATCTCTCTCTGAGTCTTGGCCATGGCCGCAGGCCGACCCTGCGAGCCGGCGGTCGTTTCGGCAGAACAAGAACGACTTAGCGTGGCACGTCCTCGAAGTGCCGCACGAGGGTCACCGACCACGACGCCAGCACAACCGAAAGCGTCAGCGCAAACAGGAACCATCGGGTTCGTTCTCCGACACGAACCAATCCGACCACGCCAGGCGTAAGCCGTCGCAAGCAAGAGAAGATCACGTAGCCAATCGCGAAGACATAGGCGGCGGGAGAGAGCGGATTCGCCCGCACCGCTGCCTCGAATTGCCCGCGGCTCATCGCCGTGAACCCGCGCGTCATGCCGCACCCGGGGCAGGGCAGCCCAGTCACGTTGCGGAAGATGCACGGGCTTCGCGGCAGCAGCGCCGGCACGTCGAAGGCAGCCGACACAACCAAGGCCGCCGCTACGAAAGCCGCTGGAACCCACTCGCGGGACCACAGGGAACGACACGTCTTGTTAGTGTCAGCGTTCACGTCTTTGCCATAACGAGTTGCCTTGCGCATCCTTCATCAGGCCCATGCCGATCATCAGGTAGTCGATGATCGCCCAGATGCCGCAGCCACCAAGCGTGACGAGCTTCAGGATGCCGAATCCCGTGTAGCCCAAGTAGAAGCGGTCGGCGCCAAAGACGCCAAGCAGCCATGAGAGGATGAACGCGACTGTTCGACTCTTTGTCGGGGTGCCCACGGGGGGCTCTTCTCGAAGCGGTCGCCCCTGCGCATCCTTCTGGGCACCAATTCCCGTGATAATGGTGTCAACTAGTGTCCAAATGCCACAGCCGCCGCACGTCAGCAACTTTGCAAAGCCCAGACCGGTCTGGCCGAGGTAGAAGCGGTCAATACCGAAGTTCCCGAGGAGCGCAGCGAGAATGAACGTGACCGCCTGCGACTTGTCCGACACGCCCGCAGCCGCCGCTGCGGCCGGAGGCAGGCCGGGCGGCGGAGGCGCAACGAGTTGTGGCGCGGCTGCTCGTTGCAGTGGAGACGGACCTGGCCAGGCCCCCACTGAACCCACAACCGGGATTTCGAGCGTTGCCCCGCATCGTGGGCATTTCCCTCTCCTGCCCGCCATCTCGTCCTTGACGTTCAGCACGACGCCGCAGCCCGCACACTTCACCCGAATGGCCATTGGCTTTTCCCCCAAAGAAAGGCCCGTGCGACCCCACCCACGGAAGTCGCAATGCAACCACCCCAATAGCCCGCATCATAGCCGCCTGCCTGATGCTAGTCAATCCGTTCTTGCCGCCAAATCGGTGCGCGTCCTTGCCGCTCTTGCCCTTCTCTTCCTCGAATGTGAGCGGCAACCAAGAGGAAGACGAGAAGGCGCCACCTCTGCCTATTCGGCAGCCGACCGAGAAGCCACGAGCACGGGGCTGTGATGAACCTGCGTGAAGCTCGCCTCCGAAGGCGCAGAGAACAGGCGAGGCGGCACGGCCGGCTGTGTCCATCGAAAAGTCCATCCGCTCCCGCCCCGTGCCCATCGTCTTCGGACAAAGCCGATAATCCGGTCGGCGTTCGGCGGCGGCTGGGCTTCCGGGCCAGAGAGCGCCCTTGCCGCGCCCGAGCCAAGAACTGGCTCCACCGAAGCAAGGCATAGCGCCTGCCCCACATCGAGCACCGGCTCGACGGTCGCTCCTTCGGGCAAGAAGCGATAGCGGACCCACTCCTTCATTTTGGCGGCGTGCCGACCATAGAGCAGAAGTCGCGGCGGCATCGGCAGGGCCGAGCGCAACTGCGGCGTTTGACCCGGCCCCAGACGCGACACCCGCGCGACGATGACCTCGACTGGATCGGCGTCCGGCTCCACCACGAGGATTGCCACTGTATCAAGCGCCAGACCGTAGGATCGCACCGTAGCGCCCCAGAGCAGTGCAGCGCCACAGGCCGCAATGCAAGCCATTCCGCCAAGCCGCCACCACCAGCGGCGCTTCACCAGCAGGCCGCCGAAGCTGACGAGCAGCCCCGCCGCACCCGCCGCGTAGCCCCACGCCGATAGAGCGAACTCGCGTCGGGGCCCGTCCGACCACCCCGGCTCTCCGAACAGGCCAAATGCGTCCGGCTCGATTGGCCGCAGCTCGATTGGGCGACGCGCCTCACGGACGTTGTTGACGGCCCGCCGGAAGAGCTTTCCCGCTTGTTCCCGGTCGGCGAGCGCCGCAGTATCCGTCAGCCGAAAGGCGAGCACGACGCCCCGGCCGCAGCGTTGCCAAACAAACGTCGGCTCGTCGGGGCTGTCGGGAATATCGATTCGCGTGCGGAAGCCGCGGGGCACGAACAGTTCCCGGGGCAGCCCCGGCGCGGCGACTTCCGGCGCGCCGTGTGCGCCGAAAAGATCGCGCCAGAGCGCGACCGATGCGGCGGGAATCGTGCGCGACATGTGGATGAAAAGCACAGCCCCGCCCCGACGAGCAAACGCGAGCAACGCGGCCTGTTCGTTCGGCGGCAGCGCGGCCTCGGCAAAATCATAACTGATGACCAGATCAACGGACTCCGGCACCCCATACCGCAACTCGACCAGCTTTTCCAGCACCGAACCGGCCGGCAGCGCATCCAGTATCCCATCCTGCGAAACAACGATGCCGCCCGCCCCGCGCTGGAGTTCCACGAGAACCCAGCCGCCCTCGGGGATTTCCTTAACCTGCGGTCCACCGCCGTGGGGGACCAACCAAGGCGCAGACATCGGAAGGGCGTATTGGGCGTCGCTCCGGTTGTCTTCGACGACCGTCGCTGTCCCCGGAGCTGTCCAGACGCCGGGCAGTGGGGCCGCGATGCGGACCCAGCGGCCGGGCTTATAGTATCCGATGTCGGCAGCCACAGCCGGAGCGACAGCAACGAGCAGCGCAAGTCCGAGCAGCTTCTTCATACACGGCCTCCACACGCCCCGTCCGAGCCGCATCTCCCGGACAGAAACGAAATTCTGGCGTCCATTGTTCGCCGCTCGATGGTCAGCGTCAAGAAGGAAACATCCGCTCACCTGACAGTCTGAATCACAGGACGCATTTCCGGGCTGTTGACACCCGCAGACCGCCTGATAGAATATCGACAGACTTCGAAGCGCCGAGAAGTCGCGGAAAGCCCGGGAATCCGTGTAGGATACGGCGGACGGTCGGCGCCAGACTGCTTTGCCACGAGGTAAGGCATATGCCGGTGCTGGCCACCGGGAACAAGACAAGGAAGCCAATCTATGAGATTTTCCCGTTGGGCAACTTCCGTTCTAACTGGGTGCTTTGTGCTGGTTTCGGTGTTCGGTTCTGCCGCGGCCCGAGGGGCGGATGCGAGGCAGAAGCTGCGCGGGGAGCTTCGCGCGAGCGGCCACCGGCTCGTCTGGGCCAGTTGCGGCACGGAGCCGAGAGCGAGCTATGAACTTTACCTCTCGCGTGCCGACGGATCCGAGCACGTAAACATCACCAACACAACCGACCAGGACGAGCGCATTCCCCGCGTGCACACGAAGTCCGCACGGATTGCGTTTGTCACAGCCGCGTGCATGTCCGGCACGCTGAAGCGCGATAACCGTTGGGGCAAGCTCGCGTTCATCGACATCGACGGCAAGAACCGCGAAGAAACGGAAGTCGAAAGGGCCGCCGACAAGGGCTGGAATCCCGAGCGGACAAAGCTCGCCCTGAACTGGCCAGATCGCACGACCGGTGGGTTCCGCATCTACGATGTCGAGACAAAGAAACTGGAAACGTTCGCGGCGGACAAGAAGGGCATACTCGACATTGACTGGAGCCCGGACGGCAAGCTGCTCGCCTTCGGCACGCGCAAAGAACTGGGCTACCGATACACTATCCTCACGATGAATACGGACGGCACGCAGATGAAACCGTTTCACGTCGGGGGGGATGGGTCCCCCTTCTGTCATCCGTGTTGGCATCCCTCGGCGCTGACGCTGGCTTGGAACTCCCAGCAGGGATTGCTTGTCGGCGACTACGACCCCGAGAATGGCAAATCCAAGAACGTCCGTAGTCTGGTATCGTTCAAAGATGTCGGGTGGGAGGACCCCTGCCCGCGTTGGAGCCCGGACGGCGCCTACATCGCCTACGTGTCGCGGGCGAAGCGGCTGCACGTGGTGCGGGTCGCCGACGGCGTATGGACTGAACTCGACATCCCGAAAGGGTGGAAACTCGAGGTGTGGGACTACGATTGGCTGACGCCAGAGAAGAAAGCCGCCGACAAGACACGGTAGGAAGGAGCAAAAGTGAATCCTCGCGCAACGGTCATCGCGCTTCTCGTGCTAGGGCTTATTCTCGCGGCGCCGCTCTCGGCGAAAGTCCTCGTCTGGGAACTGCCGGAGGGAAAGGCAGCGCCAGAAGATCGAACGGGATGGCAGGCCGCCAACGCCGCAAGCCAATTCGCCAACGGCGCTGCCCTCGAAAACGAATGGCTCATCGTCCTGATTGGAGCGAACACCGCCGGCCCGGTCGTCCGCACCAAAGCGGGAAACGTCCGGGCTGAGGTGGCCCTCGTCGCTCCAGACGGCTCCAGTGGGGCGATAACACAGGTGCATCTGCGGGAGGCCGACATGATGGAGGCGGTAATCGGCTTCTCGTCCGGTTCGTCGGAAGCAGACCTGATTCTCAGCGGCGGCAAGCCCTGCGTCGGATTCGCGCCGGTGAAGAACGCCGCACGGCTCGAAGTAAGAGCCCCCGCGCGGTACGCCGTTGTGCCGGGCTTCCACGCAGACGACCAGCTATACGACGCCGCGTCCCGCAAGCCCGGCGTTGTGCCGGTCGCCGCGAGGCCCGCTCTAATCCAACTCCTCGATGGTGGGACCGGCGTGCTGGCGCTCCTCTGGGACGGCTCGGCCAAAACGGAAGACGGCAAGACGAATCCCGCGAAGGGATGGGAGCCGCGGCAGGTCGATCTTCGCGTGGCGGGCGACGGCGCTGCCCGGTGCTTCACCGCAGCGCGGATCGAGTTCCGCGACAAGCTGCTGCACATCGGCCTGCTCCAAGGAGCCAATATCTGGCAGGACATTGCCATGCGCGAATTTCCCGGAACGAGGACCGTCCGCATCGGTTGGAAACGGCCGTTCGATGCCGTGTGGCGGGCGAACCTCGTCGCCGGCGACTATGATCGGGAGCGTGTCGCCGCCTTTCTGTTTGGGTCTCCCAGCGCGCTGTTTGCTGCCTCCGAAGCGGAATGGCAAGAGGCATACCCGATAGCATCGAAGGCGCCGCCGGACACCGAGCCGAGGCGGGGCAAGTCCTTCTCATTCCGGCTCGTTGACAAGGACGGAGAGTTGCCGCAGGACAGCGCGGCAGAAGGCGGCGAACCTCGCGTCTGGCCCTGCGTGTTCCGCGGAGAAGAAACCCTCATCACTGTCCCCGCGACATGGCCGTGTTGGCCGGAACCCACCCGCGACCGGCTCCGCGCGGCCAACGAACGGCTCGCAAAGGAGAAACGCGAACCGCTCTCCCCGATTCACGCATGGGACAAGCTTGTCATCTACCCGTTCGACAGGACCGCCCGGACGCCGATTCTCCAGTTCGCCTTCGAGGACCTGATGCGGCAGGCATTGGGGACCGGCCCGTGCGAGCTCGACTGGTGGCGGGACATCCTGCGCTGAAGCAAAGGCGTCAGTTGGCTCCGCTGCAAGGGTGGCCGGCGGGACTCTTCCAGTTCGCTGGGTCCTGGCCGTAGTATTCGCGAAGCTCGGCATAGAGCGCGGGATGATGCTGGCGCAGCCGCACCGGCCGCTCGAAGAAATACTCTGTTGCCACGGCGAAGAACTCAGCGGGATCGGTCGCCGCGTAACGCCCCAAGAGCGTCGGCCCCCGCTGCTCGACCAGTTCGACATGTCTCTGGTACTCCGCCGGCATCACCCTGCGCCAGCGCTCGATGGCGGCGCCGTCCCGCAGCAGCGGGGCGCCGTCTGCATCGCCGTTGAGCATGTCAAGCTGGTGCGCGAACTCGTGCAAGACGACGTTCGAGCCGCCGCTCCGCTCGACGACGTCCGCCCACGAGATGATGACGACCCCGCTGCGCCACGCCTCCCCCGACCAGTAGCCCGACTCGACCCGCTCCAGCCCCCAGTCCGTCACCGCCGTCTCCGTCCTGAAGTAGTCCTCCGGATACACGAGGATGGATATGACGCGGGCGTAGGATTCAGGATCGAGTTCCAGGATGAGGAGCGCGGCGTAGGCGGCGATCGTGACGCGGATTTCGTCGGTCAGTTGCAGGCTGGCGCAGCCCTCCCAGTTCTTTTCGGCAACGAGGATGCGGACGAGGTCGCGCAGCTTTGCCCGCGCCGCCTCTCCGAGGCACGCATGCTGCCACATACTCGCATCGAGCACCCGCTCCCACGAATCGGGAAATGGCTTGGAGAGGAGCTTGCGACGGCGGCGATCCCGCAACCAACGGAACATCGTTCGATTCCCGTAACAGGGGCGTTCCAAACACCCCACACCGGCCACAGCATACCCGGCGATCTCCAGAAGAGGAACAAGAAAACACCTGGGCTTTTTTGGCCGCTCCGCGGCCCCTGAAAGCGGCGTCCTGCCGCGGTTCATCTGGGCTTGCCAAAGTCCGCACTCCGCG
>CAZBRH010000057.1:11614-18542 GCA_964494245.1 uncultured Planctomycetota bacterium
CCACAACGCGCGACATGGCTGCCCGGGCGGCAGGAAGGCACGGGGCGGGGACGATCGGCGTTGCTGCCGCTGATTGCCTGCAGTAGAATTGACGCGTTTGCTTCTCTGTTGAGGGCATGCCGTATGGAACGACGGAAGACGCGGGCGGTCTGGAAGGGAAGCGTGCAGGTGGGCGGCGGGGCGCCCGTCAGCGTCCAGTCCATGACGAAGACACACACTGAGGATGTCGCCGCTACTGTCCGCCAAATCCGCGAGCTTGAAGACCTCGGCTGCCAAATCATCCGCGTGGCCGTGCCGACGCGGAAAGCCGCGTCCGCCATCGCGTCCATCAAGAAGGAAATCCGCATCCCGCTCGTCGCCGACATCCACTTCGACCACAACCTCGCGCTCGAAGCGATACGGAGCGGCGCCGATTGCATCCGCATCAACCCCGGCAACATGCGGAGCCGGGACGACGTCGAGGCCGTCGTCCGCGCGGCGAAGGACGCGGGCGTCTCCATCCGCGTCGGCGTGAACTCCGGCTCCGTCCGCCCACGCGATGGCTCGGACTCTGGCGACGCAGACCTCGTGATGCTGATGGTCGATGCAGCGCTCCGCCACTGCGAGTTCATCGAGTCGGTCGGCTTCCGCGACCTGATCGTGTCGCTCAAGGCCTCGGACGTGATGAGCACGGTCGAGGCGAACCGGGCGTTCGCCGCGAAGTGCGACATCCCTCTCCACCTCGGCGTCACAGAGGCCGGGACGATCGAATCGGCGACGGTCAAGTCCGCTGTCGGCATCGGCGCACTGCTTGCGGAGGGCATCGGCGATACGATCCGCGTTTCGCTGACCGGCCCGCCTCACGACGAGGTGCGCATCGGGCACGACATCCTCCGCGCCGTCGGGCTGGAGCGCGGCGGCGTGGACAGCATCTCGTGCCCCACGTGCGGCCGGTGCGAGATCGACCTTGCCGGTCTTGTTGCCGAGGTGCGCCGCCGTATGCCGCGGGTGGACGTGCCGCTCAAGGTTGCCGTGATGGGCTGCGTCGTCAACGGCCCCGGCGAGGCGGCGGAAGCCGATGTCGGGGTTGCGGGCGGCAAGGGGTTCGGTTTCGTTTTTCGCGGCGGAAGGAAGCTGCGAAAGGTCCCCGAGGAGCGGCTCGCCGAGGAGCTTCTGCGCGAAATCGAAGACATCGTCGCTTCGCGCTGAGAGCGGGCAAATGGGAACGGACGAAAGGGGGAAAGAAATCCGATTGCTGCTTTTCGGGCAGCCACGGAAAACTGTGGCCCTGTTGCCCGCTTTTTCATTCCGTGCCCTTCATGTTCCCACCCTCCTCGCGCTCGTGGCGGTTGCCGCGGGCTGCGGCGAACACATCATCCCGGTGCTGCGGCCCATCCCCACCGAACGGGTGAAGCCGGGCGAACCGAATCAGGCTCTCGTCGTCCTGCCGAACGGCGGCGTGGCCTCCGTTCACCTGCACTACGTGCACATCGGCGGGCGGGTGTGGGTCTCCAACATCGCCATCGTCAATCACTATCCCGACCGCGTGCAGCTCATTCCGACGAAGACCCGCGTCTACGTCGACAGCGGCAAGCCGCTCCAGATTCTCGCCTACCGCGAGATCGACGGAGCGAAAGGCCCGCTCGACCGCCAGGTTCTCAGCAAGGCGCCCGAAGGGGCGACAGGAAAATGGCTCTTGGCGAGACCTCGGTTCGTCACAAGAGACACCATCCGCGGCCCGACCGTTGTATTGTTCTATACCGTCCAGGGCTTCGATGGCTTCGTCAAGCTGCCCTACGAAGCAATGTGGGATTTGCGGGAAAGGAGCCACACGGAATGAAGAGGCCAGCGATGACGGTGCGTGTTCTTTTCGGGATCGGCGATCCGGCTCATAGGGCGGCAGCCGTCCTCGCCGGCCCATCGCTTGACACCGCCCTCTTGGTTTAGGAAGATGCCGTCCGTGTCATCGGCTGATGCGGAGAACTAAGATATGGATGCCATTGACGAGAAATGCTTTGGTCTCCTAGTCGAGAAGTTCGGCAGGGAGAAGGTGGACACGGTGGTTCAGAAGGTGGCTTCGCTGCCGGTCGAGGTTCCGAGTTGGGGCTTCGGGCGCGGCGGCACACGGTTCGGCGCCTATCCGTCGGGCAAGGAACCGAAGACCGTCGCCGAGCGGATCGCCGCCGCGGGCAGGTTCCACGAGCAGACTGGCAAGGGCGCCACGGTCGCGCTGCACTTCCCGTGGGACGGGTCGACGGCAAAAGACATCGCCGACCTTGCCCGGTGGCTCAAGCAGGCCGGCGTGCGCGCCGGCACCATCAACCTCAACCTCTTTTCGATGCGTCCCAAGGGAGCCCTGGATGCCCGCCTCCGCTTCGGCTCGCTCACCAATCCCAACCCCTCCGTCCGCAAGGCCTCCATCGAACACGGCCTTGAGTGCATTCGCATCATGCGGAAGCTCGGCAGCGATACCATCGCACTTTGGCTGCCGGACGGCACCAACTCGCCGGGCCAGATGAGCTTATACGACCAAGCCGACTACCTCGACGAATCGGCGAAGGCAATTTACGCGGAACTGCGCGGCAACGAAAAGATGCTGATTGAATACAAGCTCTTCGAGCCGGCGCTTTACGCCACAGCGATCCAGGACTACGCGCGCAGCCGATCGCTCTGCCATCTGCTCGGTCCGCGGGCGAAGGTCCTCGTCGACCTCGGCCACCACGCGCACGCGGTAAACGTCGAGCAAATTGCCGCCCACCTCGTCCGCGGTGGGGATCTCGGCGGCTGCCGCATCATCAACGACAGCTCCTACGCCGACGACGACCTCGCAACGGGCAGTCTCCATCCGGCCAAACTTTTCCGCATTCTATGCAACCTCGTCGAGGGCGAACTTCGGGGCTGCCAAAAAATAAACCAGATTGCCTTCATGATCGACCAAAGCCACAACGTCAAAGACCCCTTCGATGAAATGGTCGAGTCGCTCGAGAACATTGAGACCGCTTACGCCAAGGCTTTGCTTGTCGATTGGGCTGAACTGAAGAAGGCGCAAGACGCCTGCAACCCGAGCGCCGCCGATGCGATCCTGCGCGATGCGTTCCTCACCGACGTCCGGCCGATCCTGGCCAGGGCGCGCGAGGGCGTGTGCTCGCAAGAATAATAAGGAACAAGCATGAAAGCCGCCGTGTATCACGGAATCCGCGACGTGCGGATCGAGGAAATCCCGAAGCCGAAGGCCGGCCCGGGCGAAGTTGTTGTCCGTGTCCTCCGTTGCGCCGTCTGCGGCACCGACAAGCGCATCTACGTTCACGGCCAGAAGAACGTCGTTCCGCCTGCCGTCACCGGTCACGAGATTGTGGGAATTGTTGACCATGTCGGCGGCGGGGTAACGAACGTCGAGGTCGGCTGGCGAGTCATCTGTGCAACGGTCGTCGGCTGCGGGAAGTGCATCTATTGCAGGCGCGAGCAGTATAACCTCTGCGAGTCGTTCACCGCGCTCGGCTATGACCACGCGGGCGGCTTTGCGGAGTTCATGAAAATCCCGGCCCGCGCAGTTGCTCAGGGCAATGTCATTCGCATCCCGGACACGCTGTCTCCCGACCACGCGGCGCTCATCGAGCCGCTCTCCTGCGTGCTCAACGGACAAGAATACCTGGCGGCGCAGCGCGGCGATCGGGCGCTCGTCTTTGGCGCCGGCCCCATCGGCCTGATGCACGCCGCCGTCTTCCGGGCGAAGGGCTGCGAGCCGGTCCTCGTCGCCGACGTCGCCCGCGAACGGCTCCGATACGTGAACGAACTCGGCGTCGGCATCGCGGTCGACACCTCGGAGGGCGACGCTTACGATCTCGTCCTGACCGCAGGGGGCGGCGAGAAATTCGACTGCATTGTTGCCGCCTGCTCGGTCAAAGCGGTGCAGGCGCTTGCGCTTCGGCTCGCTCGCAAGAAAGCCCGCATCAGTTGGTTCGCGGGTGTTCCGAAGGACGATCCCTTCTTGCCCGTCGACACGAACCACATCCACTACAACGAGATTTCCCTGTTCGGCGCCTTCGCTTCGAACCTCCGGCACTACCGCGAAGCAGCCGCAATGGTCGCAAGGGGCGATCTGCCAGCGGGGAAGTTCATTACGCACGTCTTCAAGCTCGACGACATCGTTCACGCCTTCGAGACCATCGAAGCCGGCCAGGGCATCAAGGTCGTCGTCGATTGCACATGAACCATGAAAAATGAACCGGACATCTTCATCCGCGTTGGCTGGTGGACGCGATTCAAGCTGCTCTCGTCGCGCTTGCGTCGGCTGTTTGATAACTGGTTCCGCAGGCGGCGCGTCCGCGAGAATCTCGCGCGGCGTCGCGGCGAGTGCCGCCGCTGCGGCGCCTGCTGCCGCATGGGCGTCCGCTGTCGTTTTCTTTCGTTCGACGACAAGGGTCTCGCCGTCTGCGGCGTCTATGAAAAGCGGCAGTCGCTCAACTGCCACAACTTCCCGATGAGCGAACGCGACATCGCCGAGCGCGATCTCGTCTGCCGCGTCCCCTGCGGGTTTACGTTCGAAAAGCCCCCGAACGGTAAACCGATTCGGATGCAGCAACCGCGGGCTGTCGATAGATGATCCCCCGCAGCAGCCCTGGAGGTGGAGATGGAATATCTCAAGCTCTACTTTGTTCGCCACGGAGAATCCTTCGGAAACGTCGCCCAGGCAAGCGGGCGGCTCGACGAGACGTTTGATGCGTCGCAGCAGGGCGAATTGACCCCTACGGGTCGCGCCCAAGCCGAAGCCCTTGCGGAGCGGCTTGAACCCTACGTCTTCGACCACATCCTTTGCAGTCCGCTGCCGCGGGCCCGGGACACGATCCTCCCCTTCCTTCGCCGCAGGGGACTTGCCGCGGAACTTTGGCCGGAGTTCGTCGAGATGCCCGGCAACAATCGAGCCGGCGCCACCCGCGTACGCGAAGACCTCTTCTGTGGCGCCCCCATCGAAATCCCCGCCGAACAGCGTGCGTTTTTCACCCTGCGCGAGGACGAGCCGGGAAGGCGGTGCCCCTCCGACGTGAACTACCCTGAGGGGCTTGTGCTTGTTCAGAAGGCATGCGAACGATTGCTCGGCTTGTATGACCGGAAGAACGTCCGTATTCTCTTCGTCGGCCATGCCTGCAACGGGTCGCGGGTCCTCGAACGGTTGCTCGGCATCGAACCGGTCGGCCGCTTCTGGCATCCCAACACCGCGATGAGTTTCATCGAGCAAATGGCGGACGGCCGGTTCGTGGTCCGAACCATCAGCCACATGCCCCCGCCGCACGTGTACCTCTGAGCCCGACATCCCCGCGGCCACTGCTCGGCAACGAAGGGTTCTTGCGACTGCTTTGCGAGGGCACCCAATTCGGCGCGGCATCGCCTTTATTGACAAATGCTCGGTGTGAATCTATCGTATCCCCCACTGCGTGTCGCGGGGTATTCTGAGGAGAGGCGCGGTTGATGACAGGTTGGACAGCGGAACGCAGCATCGTCGGTCTTCTTTGCATCGGCGCGGCGCCACATGTCCGGGCAGTCCCCTGATGTCAAAGCTTTACCTTACGATCCTTTGGCACCAGCACCAGCCGTGTTATAAAGACCCGGCATCCGGTCGACTTGCGATGCCGTGGGTCCGGCTCCACGCCGTCAAGGACTACATTGGCCTGGCCAACTTGCTCGCCGAATTCCCCGCGCTGCGCCAGACTGTCAACTTTGTGCCGTCCCTCGTTCAGCAGATACTCGAATATCTCTCTGGGACGACGGATACAGCAATGATGCTCGCCCGCGTTCCTGCGGATTCGCTCTCCTCTCGCCAAGCGGTTACCCTGCTCGCCACGTTTTTTCTGACGAATTGGGACAACATGGTTCGCCCATATCCCCGGTATCGCGAGCTTCTATCGCGCGCGGAACTGACACGAAAGCCACGCGAGCAGGTCGCGCGCGAATTCTCCGTGCAAGATTTTCGCGATTTGCAGGTCTGGGGCAACCTCGCATGGTTCCATCCGACCGTCATCGAACAACATCCCGAGCTCCGGGACCTCATCGTGAAGGGCCGCGATTACACCGAAGCCGATAAACGCATCGTGCTCGACCGACAGCTTGATGTGATGGCCCAAATTCTCCCTCTCCATATCCGCCTCGCGCGGGCTGGGCAGCTGGAACTCACGACGTCGCCATTCTACCACCCGCTCGTGCCGTTGCTTTGCGATGGTTCGGCAGCTCAAGCCGCACGGCCGGATGTGTCCCTGCCGGTTCCGATGCTTCGTTCGCCCGAGGACGCAGCGGTGCAGGTGGAGAACGGCATCGCACTGCACGAGCGCACTTTTGGGGCGCGCCCGCGGGGCCTCTGGCCACCAGAGGGCGCGGTCAGCACCGCCGCTGCTGCCCTCTTCGCCCGCGCCGGCATCGACTGGATCGTCTCCGATGAAGAAATCCTAGCCCAGACGCTGAAGACGCACTTCGGGCGTGACGACAGCGGGATGGTCGATCGACCGGGCGATCTCTATGCGCCCTATCGGCTCCCGTGCGGCGGCTCGGAACTCGCCATCGTCTTCCGCGACCAAGTCCTCTCCAATCTCATCGGGTTCCGCTACCGCCTTCGCGACCCGCTCGAAGCGGCGGAAGACCTGCTCGCACGCCTCCAAGCCATCCGCCGTAAGGTGCCCGAAAACGCGCTCGTTGTCATCGCCCTCGACGGCGAAAACTGTTGGGAATACTACCGCAACCAGGGCGTCGACTTCCTTCGGAACCTGTATCGCCTGCTCTCCGACGCACCAGACATCGAAACGATTCACATCAGCGACTACCTAGACCGCTTCGGCGGCGCCCGGGAACTGGAAGGCCTCTTCCCCGGCTCGTGGATCGGCCACAGTTTCGACTCCTGGGTTGGGCAGCCAGAGAAGAACCGAGCGTGGGAACATCTCGCCAGGGCACGGGAGGCCTGCGG
>CAZBRH010000058.1:0-3487 GCA_964494245.1 uncultured Planctomycetota bacterium
CACCAACTCCGGCCGAGTCTGCCGCGCCCGCTCGTTTGCCCCTCAGCAAAGACGGCCGTCCCTTCGTCCGCGCCACGACCCGCCAACTCCCAGACTACGTCGTTCGTGGAGATAACGAGTTCGAACACGTGGATGCGACGACCGATGAGCCGCGTCCCCAGGCCGTCCGAGAGCGCCGTCGCCGAAAGCTTGTCCGTTGCCGCCGACCGCGGGGTCAATCTGCCTCCAATTCCAGCGATATGTCCAGGGCAGGGGCAGAGTGCGTCAGCGCACCAACCGAAATCCAATCGACGCCTGTGCGGGCGACGGCGCGGATGTTGGCGAGCGTGATGCCGCCCGAGGCCTCGATGATCGTCTGCGGCCGGACAGCACGGATGGCTGCGACCGCCTTGGCCATCCGTGCGGGCGGCATATTGTCGAGCATCACGACATCTGCCCCAGCCAGCGCCGCCGCTCGCGCGTCCGCCACCGTGTCGACCTCGACCTCCACGCGGAGGCCCGGCCGAGGACAAAAACGCATCAAGGCCACCGCTTCAGCAGGCGAGAGTCTCGCTGCTCGCAGGTGGTTGTCCTTGATGAGCGCCTGGTCGTAAAGCCCCATCCGGTGGTTCTGGCCGCCGCCAACCGCGACGGCGTATTTGGCCAGCGCGCGCCAGCCGGGCAGGGTCTTTCGCGTGTCGAGCACGCGAACGCCTGTTCCAGCAACCGCATCCACGTATCGCCGTGTAAGCGAGGCGATTCCCGAGAGGTGCTGGAGGAAGTTGAGCAGCGTCCGCTCGACGGTCAGGAGCCGAGCCGTCGGCCCCGAGATGGTGGCAATGACCGCGCCGGGTTCGAGCAGCGCCCCGTCGTGGAGCGCGACGGAAAGCCGAATGCCGCCTCCCGCCTTTCGGAGCAGTCGCCGGACGACGGGCATTCCTGCCAAGACCCCCCGTTGCTTCGCCACCAGCCGCCCGCGCGACCTCGACCGCGGACCGACCAGCGCCGCGGTTGTCACGTCGCCCGTTCCGATGTCTTCGGCGAGGGCGCGCTCAACCAACGCATCCAGGCCACTCAGATCCAGCTTCGTCAAGATTCCACCCATTCGTCCTGCCCTGGAACCATCATACCGCCCCGCCCCCTCGCCTACAACGGTCCTTACCGTGCCTGAGATCGCGAAGCGGCGGGTTCACTGTCCGAGCAGAGCGGCCGTCTCGGCAAGCTGGTCGATGATGGGGACTTTGTTGGGGCACTTGGGGAGGCACTGGCCGCAGCGGACGCATGCCAGCGCCGACTTGTCGCCGTCCTTGTGCTTTCGCATCCTTGCGAACCGCTCGCGGCCAATGTCAAGCATGCCGAAATAGCGGGCGCGGGTGAGCAGGGTGAAGTTCGCGGGGATGTTGACGCCGCTGGGGCAGGGCATGCAGTAGCCGCAAGCGGTGCAGATCGCCGCGGCCCGCTTTTTGATTTTGTCGAGGCGCTTGATCATCGCCGCCCGCTGGGATGGCGTCATGGGCACCTTGCGGCTGGCGATGCGGGTGTTTTCGGCGACCTGCTCCGGCGTGTTCATTCCGGAAAGACAGAGCGTCACGCCGGGGGTCGACAGGACGTAGCGGAGCGCGATTTCGGCGGGGCTTTTTGCGCCGGGGAGGAGGCGGCGGATTTGCGGCGTGTCGGCGGCGAGCATCCCGCCGCCCACGGGGTTCATCACGGCGACGCCCATCCCCTTCTCCGCCGCGTAGGCGAGGTTCTCCGTCATCTCGGGGTTCATCCAGTTGAAGCTGAGGAGCATCACGGAGAATTCGCCGGTGTCGATGAACTCGCGGACTTCGTTCGGCTTGGCGTGCGAGGAGAAGCCGCGGTGGCGGATGAGGCCACGCTTCATTGCCCAATCGGTGAACTTGAAGAACTTTTTCCCGCGCGAGCGGAAGTGGTCCATGCTCATCGAGTGGAAGAGCAGGTAGTCGATGCAGCCGACGCCGAGCTTTTCGACGGCTTCTTCGAGCAGCTTCTTGAAGTGGTCGATTGGCTCGTCATTGTAGAAGGGCGTCTTGGTCTGGACGTAGATGCGGCGGCCCTTCCAGCCCTTGAGCGCGCGGCCAATGGCGACCTCGCTCAGGCCGCCGTGGTAGCGGTGATGGCTGTCGAAGAAGTTGACGCCGGCCTCCATCGCCTGGCGCATGATGGCGATGGACTTGGTGAAGTGGACGCTGTTCCAGTCGCCCTTGCGGCGGGGCGGGAGCCGCATCACGCCGAATCCCAGCCGCGAGACCTCAGGGCCGCCCTTGCCATACGCTGCGTATTCCATCGGCACCTCCATGTCTGTGACCGTTGCGGATACTATAGCGCACGGCGGGACGTTCCCCAAGCACGGATTGTGCGAAGTTGAAACGCGCCTCTGGCGAGCTTGCGCCTGCGGGGAGTCGGCCTATAATGTCCTGCGCATGAACCCCCGCGAGCGATACCTCGAAACCATCCTCTTCGGAACGCCCGACAAGATTCCCTTCCAGCCCGGCGGGCCGCGCGAATCGACCCGCGCCGCCTGGCGGACGCAGGGCCTCCCCGAAGGCGTCGGCTGGTTTGAATACCTCTGCGAAATCCTCGGCATCCAGCCCGACCGCCCCAAGACGAAAAGCACCGACCTCGGCGTCTCGTTCCTCATGATCCCCCAGTTCGAAGAGAAGGTCATCGAACGCCGCGCCGAAACACAAATCGTCCAGGACTGGAAGGGCAACATTTGCGAAATCTCCAACCAGTTCGACCTGACCTACCTCCGCACGGCCATCGACTTCGTCACCCGCCGCTGGATCAAGTGCCCCGTCGAGACCCGCGAAGACTGGGAGGCGATGAAGGAGCGCTACGACCCGCGTGATCCGAGGCGCTTCCCCGCCGACTTCGAAGAACGCTGCCGGGCGCTCGGCGACCGCGACGCCGTCTGCCGCGTCGGCAACATCAGCGGCCCCTTCTGGCAACTGCGCGAATGGTGCGGCTTCGAGCGGCTCTGCATCCTCTTCATCGAGCAGCCCGACTTCGTCCGCGAGATGATCGACTTCTGGTGCGAGTTCGTTCTCGAAACGCTCCGTCCGATTCTCGACCGCGTTCGGCTCGACGCCGTCGGCATCTCTGAGGACATGGCCTACAAGGGCCACAGCATGATTTCGCCAGCGATGGCCCGCGAGTTCCTCTTGCCCACATGGCGCAAGTGGGCCGACGCGATCCGTGCGAGCGGCTGCCCCATCGTCGACATGGACTCCGACGGCTTCATCGGCGAGTTGATGCCCATATGGATCGAGGCGGGGATCAACTGCTGCAACCCGGTCGAGGTCGCCGCCGGCAACGACATCGTCGCGTTCCGCCGCGCGTTCGGCCGCCGCATGGCCTACACGGGCGGGATCGACAAGCGGGCCATAGCGAAGGGGGGCGGCGCTCTCCGCGACGAAATCCGGCGCGTCGTTCCTCCGCTACTCAAAGACGGCGGCTTCATCCCCGGGTGCGACCACGGCGTCCC
>CAZBRH010000058.1:3497-18351 GCA_964494245.1 uncultured Planctomycetota bacterium
ATGTGTCGTGGGCGAACTTCGTCGACTATTCTCGCCAACTCGCCGAGCTGACGGGCTGGCTCTGAAAGCGGAGCAATGAAGGAACACGAACCGCGCATCTAACCGCTGGCTTTTTCGTCCGTGCCCTGCGCCGAATCCACCCGAGCCCGCATGCGGTTGGAGAGATACATTTCGGCGATGAGGATGACGAGCATGATGCCGGCGAAGTGGGAGGCGAGTTCGGCGACGGATTCGGACCGCGAGAGGTGCTCGCGCAGTTCGGCAGGCGTTCGCGCGAAACGGACTTTGCGGCCGGGCAGGAAGGCCTTGACGGCGTCCTCCATCCGCTCGTCCTCCGCAAGGCGGGTGAGATTCGATTCGGCGGCGTCGATGTTCGCAGCAAAGAACATCTCTTCGGCGGCGCCGCCGGTGCGTTCGATGGCAACCCGATAGATGCCGGGGGCTTCGACCGAGGGCAACGGGAGTTGGCCCGTCCGCAGGTCTATTTGCTCTTTCAGGTTCGCTACCCGTGTTTCTGCTTGTTTCTTGAGCGTTTTCACGTGAGCTTCCGCCGCCGAGCTCCTCTTCAAGAGCAGGTCTAGTTCGCGGTTGAAGTCGTCAGGCAGTCGCTCCATCTCGACGCGGGCGACCGTGCCGGGCGCCGCGATGCGAAGCACGGGAGCGGCACCAATGCCGACGTCGCGCTGCTCCTCTCGGAACGGGGCGAGGAACTTCACGGCCTCGTGCAGGAGGACAACATAGGGGACGCCCTGTTTGGGGAACGTGTTCCAGTCGGCGTCGCACGAACTGGCAAACACGAGCACCCTGCCGGCGCGGTACGTCCCAGCGACCACGGCGGGGTCGCCGTTGCGAAAAGCCATGACGATTTCGTGTGGAACTTCGGCGCTCGGTGTCAGTTTGAGGTAGGTCGAGAATTTTGCTGCGGCAAGATCGCCGTTGCGGCCTTCCTGAAAGGCGTGGAGGATGCGGTGTTTGAGTTGGCCGGGCTCGAGCTGCGTCGGCTCTGGGGGAGTGAAAGCCGGGCCGATGGAACAGGGCAGGAGCGCGATTTCGCCCTTCGAGACCGGCTCGTATGCTTCCGGGTCTACGTTGTCGCCGCCAAAAACAATCAATCCACGGCCGGCAGAGACAAAGTGCCGGAGCTTTGTCCATGCCGCCGTCGAGACGGTGCCGACGTTGCAAAGGATGACAAGGTCGGCGTCGGAGAGGTCGGCGGACTCGAGTTGCGGAGCGGTGATTTCGGCGAGTGCGAAGGGCTGCCCAGCGGCCAGCCCGCCCGGGGCGAGCGCGATGCGGAGGAAATAAAGTTCGTCGCGCTGAGCCACGGTGGACGGAGCTCCGTTGACGAGGACGAGCTTCATCGTGGCGCTGGTTCGGAACGAAAAATAGCGGCTGTTGTCGAGTCCAAGACCATCGACGCCGCTCAAGGAGACGCGGCCCCAGTGTTCGGGGACGGGCTTGGATGCCGAGGCGATCAGCGCGACTTGCTCGATTTTGTGGGCGCTCGCAGGCCGCTCGGCTCGCTTTTCGCCGTCGATGACAAGGCCAACCTGTCGGCCCGCGGCTCCCGTCGCATCGACCGTCGCTCGAACCTCGAACGATGTGCCTGCGGCGACCGTCGCGGGCGCCTTGACGCCGAGCACGGCGGGATTGGAGGCCGCCGCGGTCCCCGCGTCGCCGATGTAGATGGCGATGTCGCCCGCCTTGTCGTCGGCGGGCACGGGGCTCGGCCACGCTCGCTCGGTCAGGTCGGTGAGAAGGAAGATGGACTTGCCGACGCCCTTGGTTTCGTTGAGCATCTGGATGGCCTGCTTGAGGGCGGCGGTGCAGTTCGTCCCGCGGCAGGTGAGCCGGGCGTTCCGGATGCTTTCCTTCAGCGAATCAACGTTGAAGGCGTGCTTGAAGTCGGTGATGACCGGCTCTGGCGTATCGCCGACGTAGAGGAGGCAGACGGGGCTGTCGGGTGTGAAGGCGTCGATGGCGGCGAGCGCCATCTCGGCGGCCTTTTCGAGCGCCATCTGGTCGCCGCTCTGGCAGCCCATGCTCAAGGAAGTATCGAGCAGGATGACCGCGGTGACGTCCGTTTTTGCGTAGGTGACGTTTGCGGCGGAGCCGCGTGTCCAGGGACGCGCGATGACGACGGCGAAGAGCGCCAGCACGGCGATGCGCAGGAGCAAGAGGAGCAGTTGCTTGAGCTTGAACTTGGCGGAGCTTTTGCGGTGCGAGGCGAGGATGAACCGCACGGCGGGGAATGGCGTCGGCTTCGGGCGGCTCCGCGCCATCAGGTGGATGATAATCGGAGCAAGCGCGCCGACGCCGAGCCAGAGGAGCGACGGGTTCAGGAAGCTGCTCGGATCGAACATCAGTGCCCGGACCGCTTCAACAGGTAAGCCATCAGCGCCTTATCGAAGGACGTGGAGGTGTCGATGCTGAAGAAGTCGATGTTGCGCTTGAAGAGTTCGCCGCGGTAGTGTTCGATGAATTCGCGGAGGGCTTGGAGGTAGCCGGCCTTGACGCTCGCGGCGTCGGTGATGACGGTCTCGCCCGTCTCGACGTCCTCGAAGCGGCGCGCAGACGAAAAAGGAAAAGTCGCTTCCGCGGCATCAAGGATGTGCATCGCGATGATGTCGTGGCCGTCGTAACGGAGGTGAGCGAACGCGTCGATCACATCATCCGGCTCGTCCAAGAGGTCCGACAGAACGACAACCAGCCCGCGCCTGTCGATGACGCCGGCGACGGCGTGCAGCAGAGCCGAAACCCGCGCCTGCTTCCCCGGCTTTGTGTCGTTCAGGACTTTCAGGATGCGGATGATGTGCCGCCGCTTGCTTTTCGGCTGGAGCACGGCGCGGATCGCATCGTCAAACGTAATGAGGCCGACGGTGTCCTGCTGGGAGACGACGAGGAAGGCGAGCGCGGCGGCGATGTAGGTTGCGTATTCGAGCTTCGTCAGCCCCCTCGTGCCGTAGCCCATCGAGGCCGAGGCATCGACGACGAGGTGGCATTCCATGTTCGTTTCGGCCTGGAAGCGTTTGATGTAGTATTTGTTCGTGCGGGCATAGACCTTCCAATCGAGGTCTTTGATGTCGTCGCCGGGAACGTATTTGCGGTGGTCGGAAAACTCGGCGCTGAAGCCCTTGAAGGGGCTGCGGTGCAGGCCGGAAAAGAAGCCCTCGATGAGGAACTTCGCCTTGAGGTCGAAGCGGGCGACCTTTGCGAGCACGTCGGGCTTCAGGTATTTCTCGGCCGTGCTGGGCATGCCCGCTCCGATCCCTGCATCACGAGAACGCCTTGATGGCGTCGTCCCGCGTCTTGTAGATGGCGAAGAGCTTGTCGAGGTTCGTGATGTGAAAAACCTCGGCGATTCGGGGGTCGAGACAACACAGCCCCAATTCTCCGCCGCGGTCCATCACCCTGCCGTTCAGCTTGATGAGTTTGCCGAGGACAGCGCTCGAAAGGAACGTCACGCCAGCGAAGTTAATAAGCACCTTCGGCCGTTCGAGCCGGTCTACGGCCTGGACCACCTTCTCCTCGAAAAGTTCGCTCAGGTCCACCGGAACGCGCTTCGTCAGCACGGACACGATGGTGATGTCTGCGTCCTGTTCCACTTTGAGTTCGACGTTGTTGTCTGCCATGTGTGCTCCTCTGTTAGTTGCTTGCGCCGAGTCGCCAACCGGCCGGACACGTGCATTATACGGTTTTTCTCTCATTGAAACGGTGCGCCGATGGCGGAAAGGATGGCGCTGACGGGGGCGCTGTCCCGCGCGTTCTCAATTGCCTCGACGGCTTTTGCGAGAAGCTTCTTCACCATGTCGTGCAGGGTGGGGTCATTGATGAGCTTCGCAATGGTTCCGCTGCCCTTGTCGAGCCGCTCGGCGGCGTTGTTCAGGTGCTCGGCTACGTTGGCGAGGTTCCGGTAGAGTTCTTCGTCCACGAGAAGGCGGCCGACGGTTCCCTTGCCTTCCTTCGCCTCGCCAAGCACGGCTTGGATGCTGGCGAGGGCGTCGCCGAGGTTCTTTCGGGCTTCGGCGTCGCTGACGAGCATTCCGGCGACGCCGCGGCCGGCGCGCACTTCCTCCATCACGTGGTTTGCCGTCGCGATGGCGCTGCTCGCATTGCTGTAGAGAGCATCGTCGTTCAGGAGCTTGGCGAGCGAGCCGTTGCCTGCGTCCGCCTTGGCGAGTATGGACTTGATGCTGGCCGAGGCGGCAAGGAGGTTGTCAATGATTTCGCCGCTTTCCTTGGTCGAGAGTTTTCCGAGGGCGCTGTCCGTGCTGTTCAGCCGAGCGACGAGTTGGCGGAGTTGTTCGTAGAGTTCCTGGTCGCGGAGGATGGCTCCGAGGGAGCCCTCGCCGGCCTCGAGGCGCGCGGCGATAGTCTTGAGCGAAGCGGAGGCCTCCTTGATGTCGCGATAGATTTCCTCTTTGAAGATGATGGCGCCGAGCGTTCCCTCGCCGCGGTTGATCGCTTCGACGGACTTGCGGAGTTCCACGAGGACGTCCTGGGCGCCGCCCATCAGGTCGGTCGCGGCGGCGGAACCCTCGAGAAGTTCGGTATCAGCCCTGGGGCTGTCCGGGTCGCCGGGATCGACGGCCAAGTATTTCCCGCCGAGCGCGGAATGGTCGCGCACGGCGATGCGGTAGCCCTGGTGGATCGGCGCTCCGGCGTCCATCTTGAGCGAAAGCCGGAAGACGTGGGACTCGGTGTCGAATCGGATGCTCTTGACGGTGCCCATCGGGCTGCCGAGGACGCGAACCTCGTCGCCCTTCTTCAGGCCGCCGACGTCCTTCATCTTCACGTGCCAAGTGGCCGTCGGCGTGAAGATGTCGAGGCCGCTGATTGCGATCGCACCGAAAATCGTGATGCAGAGAGCCACCATGAACACCGCCCCAACGACCATCTCCTTGCGCATCGTTTGGTCTCCTATTCCATCGGGCCTTCCGTGTTTCCCTCGATAAACTGCCGCACGACCGGGTTGCTCGTGTTTCGTATCTCGTCCGGCGAGCCAACCTCGATGATCCGGCCGCGATACAGCATCGCAATCCGGTCGGCGACCGTATAGGCGCTGGTCATGTCGTGCGTCACGACGACGGACGTGACGCCGAGTTTCTGCTTGACGTCGATGATGAGTCGGTTGATGCGGCTGGCCATCACGGGGTCAAGCCCGGTCGTCGGCTCGTCGTAGAGAATGATTTGCGGGTCGCGGACAATGGCGCGTGCGAGGCCGACGCGCTTCCGCATGCCTCCGCTCAGGTCTGAGGGCATCTTGTCCGCGTGATCCTGAAGGTCGAAAAGCGAAAGTTTCTCCATCACGATGTCGCGGATTTCCGCCGGTCGGAGCCGCGTGTGCTCGCGGAGCGGCAGCGCCACGTTGCCGAACACGCTCAACCAGTTGATGAGCGCACTCGATTGAAAGAGAACGCCGAACTTCTTTCGAAGCTCGAACAGCCCCCGCTTGTCCAGCGAGCCGACCTCGACGCCATCCACGGTCACCGTCCCGCTGTCCGCGCGGATCAACCCGACCATGTGCTTGAACGTGACACTCTTGCCGCAGCCGGACCGGCCGATGATGACCATCGTCTCGCCCCGCTCGATCCGCAGGTCGAGGCCGTCCAGGACCGGCTCGCCGCCCAGCACCTTGCACACGCCCTTGAGCTCAATCATCAGAGATACCTGATAAAGCTGGTCAGGAAGTAGTTGAAGGCGATAATCAGCATCAGCGCGACGACGACGGAGTTCCGCGTTGCCGTGCCGACGCCAGTCACACCGTCCGACGGGCGCACGCGCAGGCCGAGCGTGCAGCCGACGATGGCGATAATCAGTCCGAAGACTGGCGCCTTGATCAGCAGTCCCGAAAAGATGTCCTTGCTCGTCAGGTTCCGCTCCGCCCAGCGGAAATACACGGAGTAAGGCACGCCGAACTGGAGCCGCCCGACAAGCGCTCCGCCCAGCGTCCCGATGAAGTCCGCGTAGGCCGTCAGCACCGGCGCCATTATCGTCAGGGCAATGACCCGCGGCAGGACGAGGAACTTCGCCGGGTCAATCGACATGACTTCGAGAGCGTCGATCTCTTCGGAGACGCGCATGGAGCCGAGCTCCGCCGCCATCGCCGAGCCGACGCGGGCGGCAAGGATCATCGCCACCCAGACCGGCCCAAGCTCGCGGCACATCGTGACGGCGACGACGGCGCCGATCCGCGCCGGCTCGCCCCACTCCTCCAGAAGAATCCCCACCTGAAGCGCGATGACCATCCCGCTGAACGTCGCCACGAGCAGGGCCGTCGGCAAGCTATATACCCCGCAGATGAGCATCTGTGTAGTGACCTCTGTCCGCTTGCGCCACAAGGACCCCAGGTGCCCAATCGTCCGTCCCAGCAGTATCAGTCCATCGCCCGACACCTCAATCGCGTGGAGCACGCGGTATCCCCAAGTCGAAAGAAACCCCATGCGGGCTTCCGGACTGGTGGTCGTCGTCATTTGGTTCCCTCTTTCTTCATGGTCCAGGGAATGAAGAAAATGCGATATGTCCGATCGGTCGGCCTGTCTTCGTAGCCGTAGATTCCGGCGAGGACCCTTAGCGAGGTTGTGCGGCCGCCTGACGTGCGGCGCGAGATGAAGGGGAAGACACGGAGGAAGCTGGACTCGGCGTCGCGGTCGTGCCGGTAAGCGCCCCAGAGCACGCGCGTCGAATGCCATTCGCTCCATCCCTTCGCCGGGTCGGCGGCGCGCGTTTCCCGCTCGTAAACCCGCCAAAGCGGCGCGTAGAGACGGTCGTAGGCCTGGTCCGGGATGCCGCGCAAATCGAGGGCGCAGTAGTAAGAGTTCCCGTATCCGTCCTCCCGCCGGAAATAGAACGGCAGGAGCTTGCTTTCGCGGCTTTTGCGGCGCACGCCATCTGCATCGGTCCATTCAGCGTCGAACGATCTGTAAAGGAGGAAGATCGACCTGCCGCGCCAGCTCATGCGCTCCGTTTCGCGCTGCTCGTAACGGAAAAGCGGCCAGATGTAGTATTGGCGGTGAACATGCCCGTCGTCCACGTATCCGTAGAACGGCCAATACTGCGTGCGGCTATAATCCGGCCCCTGCCCGCCGCGGTAGAACGGCCACGATACGACGTCCGTCCGGCCGGTCTTGTGGTTGATGGCGCGCGAGTAGAACGGCCACATGACGTAGCGGATCGTGACGGCCCCTTTTTCGAGCCGCGCCCAGAAGGGAAAGACGCCGCTGAGGCGCGTCCCTGCCTCTTCCTCTTCACCCTGCCCGGCCGTATGCCAGAAGAACGGCCACAGGAAAAACCATTTCGCGGGCTTGTTCGGCGCCTTGAAGCGGCCGACAAATGGCCAGACGCGCCACCCTTCGTAGCCGCCGCCCGACGTCCAGCCAATCAGCGGCCCCAGGACGTCGTGCCAGACCCGCTCGTCCCGCGTCGAGCGTATGTAGAACGGGAACCCGCCCATGCTGATCGTGTCGCGGCCGAACCAGTTTTTCAGCGTTCCGCCAAAGAAGGGCACGGCGGCGTAGAAGCCGCGCTGGTCGGTTTCGCCGCGGAAATAGAACGGGAACACGCCGCTATGGTGCCAACGGTCGCCCTCGCGGCTGCGGTCATACCAATCGTAGTAGAAAGGAAGAAGCGTCGTCCGGTTCATCTGGCCGCAGCATTCGCGGACATAGATGGGATAGAGCGCGAGGACCTGGCGGCCGGTGTCGCCCTTGCCCGGCTCGGTGCGGGGCGGAGTGCGCCGCGCGAGCGTCGTCAACAACGCGGGCGGCGTGAAATACGGCACTTCCCACTGCGGCTGCTGGCCCGGCGGCACGTCGTAATACGTCCGTGTCGTATACCACGGCCGGACGCTGTGCTCTTCGACTGAATTCTTCCAGAGCGTCTCGAAGAGCGGTCCGAGGTAAGCAGCGCGGCCGGGGAACCGATCTGTTTCTGGTTCCACCTCGACAAACGGCCACGCGTCAATCGGCTCCAGCCGCGAGCATCCGGCGAGCACGAGCGCCAGCGCGACCGATACGGCCCGGACGTGTTCTCTCACCCCTGCTCCTCATCCGCCAGCTTGAACACGCAGTATTCGCCGCACATCGAGCAGACATCCTCGTCCGCCGGCCTGCCGCGTTCCCGCACGGCGGCGGCCGCCGCCGGATCGATGCATTGAGCCAATTGGCCTTCCCAGTCGCGCTTCCGCCGCAGCGCCGAGAAGCGCCGGTCCCAGTCCGCCGCCCCCGGCAGCCCCTTGCCGACGTCTCCCGCGTGCGCCGCAATCCGCGCCGCGACAACGCCGGCGCGAACCTGCTCTTCGTCCGGCAAGCTCAAGTGCTCGGACGGCGTCACGTAGCACAGGAAATCCGCGCCCGCAGCGGCGGCGATGGCGCCGCCGATCGCCGCCGTAATATGGTCATACCCCGGCGCCACATCCGTCACAATCGGGCCGAGGACGTAGAACGGGGCGCCGCGGCATATCTCTTTTTCAAGTTTGACCTGCGCTTCAACCTGGTCGATGGGCACGTGGCCGGGGCCTTCGATGATGACCTGGACGCCCGCGGCGACGGCACGTTCGCGAAGCTCGCCGAGCACCATCAGTTCGTGAACCTGCGCCCGGTCCATAGAATCCGACAGGCAGCCCGGACGCAGGCCGTCGCCCAAGCTCATCGTAACGTCGTATTCGCGTGCCATATCAATCAGCTCGTCGAACCGCTCGTAGAGCGGGTTCTCCTGTCCTGTGTGGCGCATCCAGCCGGCGAGGAACGTCCCGCCGCGCGAGACAATGCCGCAGACACGGCTGCTGCGCCGCAGTTCGTCCAGAACTGCCCGCGTCACGCCGCAATGCAGGGTCACGAACGACACGCCGTCGGCCATGTGCTGTCGGACCGACTCGATCATATCTGCGGCGGTCATGTCCACGACGCGGCCGCCGCGCGCGACCGCCCAAGCCCCGGCCTCGTAGATGGGGACGGAGCCGACGGGCACCTTCGCACGCGAGAGGATTTCCCGCCGGACCGCCGTGATGTCGCCTCCCGTGCTCAAGTCCATGACCGTGTCGGCTCCGGCCTCCTCTGCGGCCGCGAGCTTCCGCAATTCGCGCGCGATGTCGGCGTAATCTTTCGATGTCCCGATGTTCGCGTTGACCTTCGTGCGGAGTTCGGCCCCGACGGCGCACGGTCTCGCTGGGCGGAGCGCGGCGTTGGTCAGGACCACGGCGCGGCCCTCGCGGATCAGCTCGCGCAGCCGGTCGGCGCTGACCGGCTCGCCCTCGGCGGCGCGCGCCATCTCCGGCGTCGGCCTCCCGGTGTTTCGGGCAGCTTCGAGTTGCGTCACGTTGTTCCTCGACTTCCGTTGCGGCTTGACTACTTTTTCTCCTCGAAGAATTTCGGGTCCCTGAGCCGCTTCATCAGGTCATCAAGATCCCGGTCGAGGTCTGCGTTATCGATGGGTTTCTGCGGCTCGGCGGCCTTTTCGGGGCCGGGTTTATCCGGCGGCACCGGCTGCGGTTGGGGTTGGGGCAGCGGCGGCGGAGCGATGGCTCCGGCTGCCCCGACCTTCCTTGTTTCCGCGTTTACGACCAGTCGGTAGGCGCTCTTCATAAGTTCCTCGCCGATTTGGCCGCTTGCCTGCGCCGTCATGCTCACCGAGCAGCGGACAGGATGACCGGCAGCGACGGCGAACTCGATGTCCCAGTCCGCCTCCGCCGACACCTTGACCGCTGCGGGTTTTCCGCCGTAGGCGCCTTCGCCTTCGCCTTTTCCTTCCAGACGGATGGAAATCAACGCGCATGGAACGCCGTCCACTTCGGCTGTTCCCTGCAGGACGTACTGGCCGGACACACCCCAGCCCGGAACGGTCACATACGGCGGCGGTTCCAGCAACGCCGCGGCGACCGCTGGCGGGACGACCTCTTCCAGCTTCGCCGTCCAGCCCGGCGAGACCAGCTTGGGCGGCAGCGGAACAGTCGTGTAGTCCACAGACCGCGCGAACCGCAGTGCGGCGGGCTCGGCGCTTGTGATGTTGTCTGCGGCGGGCTGCCAAAGCCCCGCAGGGGAGAGCGCCCGGACATGCCGCAGCAGCCCGACGCCCTTCCCTTCGAGCTCCGTCACGTCCGCGTTGTCTCGCAGGAATGCGAGCAGCTCGTAGGCCGTGCCGACGGTCCACACCCCGTCCGCCGCGACGTCGGCCACCGTCTGCGTGAGCCGCAGCTTCCGGCGCTCTTGGGCTATCGTGCGCTTGTCCCCCGGCAGGTCTTCGACCTTTTCCGTTGCGATGTCAAGCAGTGTTTGGAGCGTGTCTCCCTTCGCAAGTTTGTATCGCAACGCAATCGGCGGAGCGCCCGCGGCAGCCCCTACCGTGATGCCCGGCGGCAATTCCTCCGTCTCTTCGCCAAGGCCGGGCGGGACGGCCACGCGCTCGCGGCCATCGACCACTTCCATCTCGAACGTCCTCAAGGTCAGAGCGTCCGCCCCCGCCACCCCGCGCTCGACCCGCTCCACATTGTCTTTCGGCACCGTCTTTTCGCCTTCCGGCGTGACGATGACAATCGCCCGTGCGCCGGCGGCGACGATCATCCCTTCGAGCACCGTTCCGTCCGTGAGCGTGACCCGGTCGCGTCGGCTGGCCAGCTTCACCGTCTTGACCGCTGGCGGTTGAACAACCGGCTCGTTCGCGGGGGCCGCGTCGCGGGCATCCACCCCGTCGGCGCCGAGCAGAAGCACCGCCGCGGCGATCCAGAACGCTTGGCTTCTCATGGTGTTGCCCCCTTGCCGCCCGCGTCCTCGCGGAGCATCGCCAATTCCGCGGGGCGCAGTTTGCGGAACGCGCCGGGCCGTAGTTCCGGGGCCGAGAGCCGCCCGATGGCAACCCGCCTCAGGCGCCGCACGCGGCATCCCACCCGCGCGAACGCGCGCCGAATCTCTCGATTGACGCCCTGCCGAATCACGACCCGCACCTCCGACCGTTCGCGCCCAAAGGCCTTTGATTCGACCGTCTCGAAACGAACCGGCCCCTCCGCAAGGTGCACGCCTTTGAGCAGTTTCGCCCGGCCTTCGTCCGACAGCACCCCGTCAATCTCGACCATATACTCTCTGCGCACACCATAACGCGGATGCATCAGGCGATTGGCGAACTCGCCGTCGTTCGTCACAATCAATAGCCCTTCGCTTTCTACGTCAAGCCGGCCAACGGTGAAGAGCCGCTGTTCGACGCCCGGGAACAGGTCGATCACGCGGGGCCGACCGCCCTCGCTGACATTCGAGCAGACCATTCCACGCGGCTTGTTGACGACGAAATAAAGCTTCGGTTCCGGTCGGAGCCGCTGCCCGTCGCACCGGATGTCCTGCACCGCCGGATCGACCTTCGTTCCGAGCTCACGCACCACCTTGCCGTCAACGGTCACCCGTCCGGCAAGGATATATTCTTCGCTCTTGCGGCGCGACGCGATGCCGGCGCGCGCAAGCACCTTCTGCAACCGTTCCATTCTTCGCACATGATACCCCGCGTGCAGAGGCAATGCAACGCGCCGCTTACGCTGAATCGGCACGTCGAAGGATGTGCTCGGGCGTCTTGCTCGAAGCGGAGCGAGCGCTGTTCCGGCGTTCGGCTTCCCCGCGCTGAGCGCCATTGGGGACAAGGGCAAGGAAGAGAACCGAGAGCCATGCGAGGGCGAAGTTGGCCGCCGCAGTGCTCGCGGCGGTCCGTGCCTTCCTTCAATGCGTGGTCCGGGGCGACCTTCGGTGCGCGGATCAATCTCGGCGGCTGCCGAGCAGATGGTCCCCGTCCGCTTCGGCCTTCCCGCTCATTCTGCCTGCGGTTTTTCTTCCTGCTCTGTGCCTGCGGCCTGCGCTGCGTGCTTCTGTCCGGTGATGGCTTCCAACGCCTCGCGGGCCACGCGGCGTATTTCCGCGACTTGCTCCGGCGTGGCCGGACGGATGTTATTGTTCCGGCACCGGTATGCGTCGATGTCGCAGTATTCCTTGAGTTCGCCTGCGGCCCCCTCGGCCAGGGGTCCCAACATTTTCAGCACTTTGATTGCGGGAACCATGAGCGACGGATGAAGAACCCGCTCCCGGAGGAACCGTGCGAGCAGCGGCACCGCGGGGGCGGCCTTCGTCCCGCATTTCAGAAGCGCCTCGTAAGCTTGAATCTGCCACCCGATGCCGTCGTGGCGTTCCATTGCGTCCACGATGTTCGGCACGACGTTATCGTGCACGGCCCCGATTCGCCCGATGGCCTCGACGATTTCCGGCGCCTTGCGGCCCTCGGCGTGCAGCATCGCAATCAACCGGTCGATGTGTTCGGCGGCGAGTGGTCCCATCCGCCCCGTCGCCCACGCTGCGGCCTTGCGCACGAGAAAATGCTCCTCGGAATACAGCTTGAAGTCGGTGAGCGCCCGCGTCAGCTTGGGAATAATCTTCTTGGCTGCGGGCCCAATCATGCCGAGCGCATAGACGGCCTCGCGGCGCACGTCCGAATACTTGTCGTATTCCTCGTTGAACTTCGCGGCGAGCAACTCGGCGACCTTTTCGACCTCTTCGGACAGCTCTGCGTCCTTTAGAATCTGCCCCAGCGCCTTGGCTGCTGCCGCGCGGTTCCGCTCGAACTGCGTGCCCTGCAGAAGCGGCAAGAGGTCCGGCACCGCCGACCGAGCTGCGGGGCCATATTCGCCCAGCACCTGAGCCGCGACGAACTTGTCGTTTTCCCTGTCCGACGCGAGCAGCGGAACGACTTTTGGGATAATCGTCGCCCGAAGTTCCTCCGGCGCTTCGGCCAGAGCCCGCGCCGCTCGCACCTGGAACCCGCGGTTATCGCTCCGCAGCTGCTGGACCCACTCCGAAAGCTTCTTGCCGGCAATCTCCGGGTCGGCCTCGCCCGCCCGGCACAGCGTGCCGTAAACAAGGAGAACTACAATGCCCCACTGACCGACGCCAGACCTCTTGACCTTTCTCATTGACCAACCCTTTCTCGCATTTCTTGCGCAAGCCGGACTAGCGGGCTACCGGGGTTCAAGCTTCACTATTTCTTCCCTATGGTAATTCAACCGGAGCACCGTGATGCCTTCGCCATGGTCATCGAAGACCAAGTAGTTGTCGGTGCCCGAGATGTATCGCACGGCGGACATCGCTACCGATGTGTCCCCCGGTTTCATCCGCCGCACGTCGTCGTAGTTCCCATATTGCCCGATGTGCAGAATCAGGTTGCCTGCCGTGTCGACGACGCCAATCGAGTGCCGATAGGCCTCTGGAACATGGAGCCGCCTGAACCAATCGATATACACGCGGTGGCTGGGGCATGAACAACCGCCAGCAACAACCGGGGAAGCTCCCGCATAGAGCCACTCGTGCCCGGTGACCCAGACCCGACCCTTATCTCCGCCATCGGTCATGTCCGGCGGGCGGTCAGGGAGGGGATCGACCCGAACCGGAGCGTTTTCTTTGAGGCACAGGGTTTCCGTGTCGGGTTGGGTCTTGATGACCGTGCCGGTGAACGGGTCTCGGTTCGTCTTGTCGTCGGGCAGGCCGAACGTCCCGCCGCGCCCGGCCAGAAAAGCCGTCCCCGCCGAGTCGGCTGCCTTCGGCCGCCCGCTCGTCAGATAGAGAGAGCGGTCCTCGTCAATCTGCACTCCGGCCATGAGCCGTCCGGCGATCACAGCGCACTCACGGCGCAGCTCGCCGGTCGCGTCGAACACCCAGGCCGTCGCTCCCGCCAAGGGAATGCCCGGCCGGCGGCGGATGTAGTAAACCTCCTGCCCCTGCTTCTCCATATCCTGAATCCACCTTTGGAAATTCTCATAGACTCCTCCGCCGCCGTGATACAGGGGATCCCACGCCCGCCGCGACTGCTGAAACCCCCAACCGGACTCGCGCCCGACATCTTCCATCCGCGGGACGTAGTAAATGTTCGACTGAACCACCACGTCCCCGCGCATGTTCACGCCCAGTCCGTCCGAAAAGCCCTTGGAGCCGGCCTGACACCGCGTCGGCAGGGCGCCCCGATATCCTCGGATTTCCAGCCCGTAGTCATAAGGAACTTCCCGGAACATGAAGGTCTTGTTGCTGGCGTCGGTGAACCAGCGCCGGGCCGGGTCCAACCGAAACACGCCTACGCCGCTCGTCGTGGGCCGCAGGTGCCCGTGCAGATACCCGCGCTTGTCGAACACAATATCGTCCGGTCCGGGATGGTCTTGGTGGCGCAGCGTGCCCTTGAAGACGCCGCTCGGCAGGTCGAACACCCATCCGCCGTGATGGATGTAGACTTCCTCGCGCGTTGCGTCGCACGCCACCCTGTAACCAAGCGCCGCTCCGCTCCAGCGGCCGGCGTAGAGCGGCCCGTCGGCCTCCCGCGCCATCTGGTCGAAGTCCGCAACCCGCACGAACGTCCCATCTTGTTCTTCCCAGATCGTGATGTTGTGCCTGCCGTGTGCTTGGATCGCAGCGCTTGCCACAATGGTTTCCGCCGCCGAAGACCAGAGCCGCGGTCGGGCCGACCAGGAATCCAGGGCCATCAGCCCGCGCGGACCTTCGTCCACACGGGCGACGGGTTTCGGGTCATCGACCGAAGCCAGTTTTGTGGTGCGGCGGACCGTGTTGCCGCCTTGCAATCGGACATTGTGCTGGACGTAAATCGCTCCCGTTTTCTTGTGGACGGCGATGTAGAAGGGGCGTTCGACCGGAATCGTTCGGAAAAACGTCCCGTCGGCGTTGAACACTTGGACGCGGTTGTTGTTGTGGTCGCAGACGTAGAGCCGGCCCGCGGCGTCCGTGTCCAGCCCCCTGGGATGGTTCAGGCGCCGTTCGTCGCTGCCGGGCTTGCCGGACTCGCCGCAGAACACCTTTGCAGGTCCAGAGCCGTCCGCGGGCATCCTCAGCAC
>CAZBRH010000059.1:0-9131 GCA_964494245.1 uncultured Planctomycetota bacterium
GGAGACAAGACGCGCATCGTGACGGAGAAGCGGCCGATTTACGAAAAATCGGACCCGGTGAACCTCTTCCCGCGATGGATCGAAGCGCAGAACGCGCTGGCGCTCTACACACTGCTCCGGAGCGGCGAACCGGCCGACTCGGACGCTGTGGACCGGGCGGCCTTCTGGCTGCACGAGGGTACGCTCGAACAGCACGGCCAGCCGGACACGACCTATGAGATCGCACTCTTCATCATGTGCTTCTCCCGGCTCGACAGGCAAAAATATGGTGCCTTCACCGAGCAGCTTCTGGAAAAGCTCATCCGCGGCCAGGTCGCCGAGGGCGACTACCGCGGCTTCTGGGGCATGTATTCGGTCGATTTCGAGCGGATGAAAGCCCTCCAGCTCGCCGAGTTCAAGGGCGTTCAACTCCGGGACAACCAGACGGAGACGCTGAAGGAGATGAAAGACGCGCTGAAGGGGGCGTCTGAGCGCGAGAAGGCGCGCCTCCAGCTCCGCATCGAGCAGCAGGAGGGGCTGATCGCAAAGGTCGCCGATGAGATCAACAAGCTGCGCGAGAAGCTGCTCCGCGTCTCGCGCGAGTTCACGCGGGGAAAGGACTGCGTCCAGGTCCGCAAGTCCGAACGCATCGGCGGCGACGTCCGCTACTGGCCGGGCGCTCTCTACGACGCGCGCGTGATGCAGCGGGCCGACCTGACGAACACGCACATGGCGCTGCTCGCGCTCCGCGACGCCGCCCGCCACAGCTACCTCGCAGCGGAGTCCCGCCTCGGCAAGGAAGCGTTCGCCGCCATCGCAAGGGCCGCCCATGCCCTCCGGAGGACACAAAACCCCGACGGCTCGTGGGGCTACGGCGTGCAGGAAATCTTCTTCGAGCCGCCCGCCCCCTACCGCAAGGAACCGCCCAAGCCCGAAAAAGACCCGAACCGCCCGGCGATGTCGATGACCGCGGCCGGGCTGGCCTGCCTCGACGCCATCGCCGAGGTCGTCGGCCGCAGCCGCCTCCGACAGAACTTCGGCGAGACCATCGACCGCGCCCGCGCCGCCGCACTCCGTCATCTCGACGCCTACGGCAAGCCGGGAGCCAACCCGCCCGTCCCGGTCTGCACACAGTTCACCTCGCTCTACTACTGGTACACCCTCGCGACGGCAATGAGAGATCCGGGGCTCGTGCAGACGCAGCTCGGCTCCATCCCGGACGGCGTCCTCTGCCGGCTTCTCTTCTCGCAGCAGGACGACGGCTCGTGGCCGGCCGTGCCGCAGTACAGCTTCGGATCATCCGAGCACACCCGGCTCCACCTGGGAAATCGCTGGCGAAATCACGACATCTATGAGCGGCGATTCGACCACAAGCTCGTCAACACCTGCTTCGCGCTGCTCCTGCTCCTGGAAGCTGGGACGCCGACCGTCGGCGGGCAGTGGCATTGGTCGGGCGACCGGAACGTCGCGGCAGACCTCGAACTCGAGCGGGGCTGCGACGCGCTCGCCACCGACTGCAAGGCACCGCTCCGCTGGCGCAGCATCCCGGCGGACCTGCCGGACGGCCTCGCGGCGTTCGTTCCCGCACTCATCCTCCGCAGCGCAAGCGACACGAAGCGGCGGCTCGCCGATTCGAAGGACGCACTCGGCACCTACATCCGGGAAGGCGGAACGCTCGTCGTGCAGCCCGGCGCCGGCACGGCCGCCGCTGAGTTCATCGAGGAAGTGAAGACGCTGCTTCGTGAGGCGTGCGGCGACGTCGCCTTCCGCCCGCTGCCGGAAGGGCACGCGGCGTACACCTACGCCGTGAAGCCGACGAAGCTGCCCGAGATTGAGGCGGCTTGGGCGGGCGACCACCCCGTCGCGGTCTTCCTGCCTGAGCGTTCCGGCGCCGCTCCCGGCCTCTCGAAGCAGGACGTTCAGGACGTCACGCAGAACCTCCTCGGATGGCTCTCGAAGACGCGCGACCTTGACGCAGGAGCCGCCGCGGGGCCGCGGGACTGGGAGACGCTCGTGGACGACCTGGTCAAGGCGGTCGCCCGTCTGAAGGAGCCACTGCCCCCTGCCGCCGAGCCGCCGGACGTCCCCGATCCCGAGCCGGAACCCGAACCCGAAAGGCCGGAGTCCGCTCCCGAAAACACTGAACCGCCACCGGAAAAACAGGAACCGCCCCGCGAAAAGACCGCCGAGGAACTGATCCGGGAAATCCACCAGCCGGAGCCCGAACCTGAGCCCGAGAAGAAGCCAGGGCCGCCCCGGGAAGACGAGACGTTTTGACGCCGCAAGGGCGACGTCACCCCCGCGTGACCGCGCGAAGCTCCGCAAGAAAGCGGTCGATTTCCGCGTCGCTGCCGACGCTGACGCGGATGAAGTCCCGCAGGTCTGGCGTGTCGAAATGCCGCACGAGCACCCCGCGATCCATCAGTTTCCGCTTGACCGCACCGGCGTCGCGAATGCGGAAAAAGACGAAGTTCGACCGCGACGGATAATAGAAAAGTCCCATCGCCGCAAGCTCGCGCTGGAGCCGTTCGCGCGTCGCGATGACACGTTCGACGTTCGCCTGCATGTATTCGAGGTCGTCCAGAGCCGCCTCTGCGGCCGCCAAGCTCACCCTGTCGAGGTTGTAGGAGTCCTTCGCCTTGAAGAGCTGCTCGATGACCGGCCGCTGCGCGATCCCGAACCCGAGCCGCATGCCCGCAAGCGAGAAGGACTTCGACATCGAGCGAACGACAATGACGTTCGGGTGCTTACGAACGAGCGGCAGGCAAGTCGCCCCGGCGAAGTCGGCATACGCCTCGTCAATGACCAGCAGGCCGCCGACTTCCGGCGCGAGCGCGTCGAGCGCGTCCGGCTCCGTCCAAAGCCCCGTCGGCGCGTTCGGGTTGCACGCGAAGCAGACCTTCGCCCCCGCGCCGGCCAAGTCGCCGACGGCCTTGACGCGGACGAACTCCGCTTCCTGAAGCTCGGCCAGCGTGTCATAAAGCGTGTAGGATGGGTAGAGCGATGCGACTTTGTCGGCTTTGCCGACGGCGGCGCGGACGATGATGCCCAGGATGTCGTCGCCGCCCTGGCCCGCAATCACCTCGTCGGCGGCGAACCCATAGACGGCGGCGATCTTCTCGCGGAGCCGCGTCGCCTGCGGGTCCGGGTAGAGTCGCAGGTCGGCATTGGCCGCCGCGCGGATCGCTTCGAGCACCTTCGGCGACGGCGGATATGGGTTCTCGTTCGTGTTCAGCTTGACGTATTTCTTGTCGCGCGGCTGCTCGCCGGGCGAATAGCCGCTCATGCGGAGCACGTTGTCGCGGAAGTAGGCCATGCCCCCTCCATGTGTCCTATACGTCCTATACGTCGCATAAGACCTATACTGCTCTTCGAATACCCGCGCTCTTCTCGTGCGCGTCGTAGCCCTCGGCGGCGGCAAGCGCCGAAATCGCCGCCTGGGCCTTCGCAAGAGCCGCCTTGCTGTAGCGGACGAACGATGTCGCCCGCCGGAAGCTGTTCGCCGAAAGCCCCGAAAAAAACGCCGCTGTCCCGCCCGTCGGCAGGATGTGCGACGAGCCGGCGATGTAGTCGCCGACGGCCTCGGGCGTCCACGGGCCGATGAAGACCGCGCCAGCTCGGGTGACCTTCGCGGCGACCTCGTCCGCCCTCGCGGTGAGCACTTCGAGATGTTCGGGTGCGATGTCGTTCGCCACCAGCACCGCCGAATCAATGTCGCTCACGATGATGGCGAGGCCAAAGCGGTCGATCGAGGCGCGGGCGGTTTCGGCGCGGCCAAGCAGCGGCATCTGCCGCTCGATTTCCGCGGCGACCTTTTCGGCCAGTTCGCGCGAGTCAGTGACGAGGATCGCCGAAGCCATCTCGTCGTGCTCCGCCTGCGAGAGCATGTCCGCCGCGACCCAGGCCGGGTTTGCCTTCGCGTCGGCGATGATAAGAATCTCACTCGGGCCGGCAAAGAGGTCGATGTCCACGTAGCCGTATACTGCCTTTTTCGCCAGCATCACGAAGAGGTTCCCGGGGCCGACAATCTTGTCAACCTTGAGAATCGTCTCGGTCCCGAACGCCATCGCGGCGATGGCCTGGACGCCGCCGAGCCGATAGACCTCTTCGACGTCCAAGATGCCGCACACGGCCAGCACCGACGGGTCCACATCCCCGCCCTTCCGGGCTGGTGAGACGACGGCGATGCGCGGCACTCCCGCCACCTGGGCCGGCACGACGGACATAATCACCGTCGAGGGATACGCCGCCAGCCCGCCGGGCACGTAGCACGCGGCGGACCGCAGGGGCGAATGGCGCTGCCGCAGTTCCCTCCCGCCCCGCGAAAGCGGCGCGGGCTCGGCGGCAAGGATGTGGCGCTGGTATTCACGCACGTTGTCCGCCGCACGCGCCGCTGCCGCGAGGAACGCCGGCGCGGCCTTCTGCTTTGCTGCCGCGATCGATTCGGGCGGCACGCGGAACATATCGGGCGTCAGGATCGCCCCGTCGAGTTTGAGCGTATATTCGACAACCGCGGCGTCTCCGCGCCGCCGAACGTCGTCAACAATGCGCCGGACGACCTCCACGGGAGCGAGCGCCTCGCCGAAGACCTTGCGGGTGAGCGCGGCGGAGCGCGCGGAGGATTCTCGCTCAAGGAGTTCGAGGCGCCGACGCAGCCCCGCGAGAGCCGCTTCCGCCTCTGCAAGAGGCAGGATTCTGATCATCTGCGTGAACCCCGTCTGTGGCCGCATATCTTACAGGCAAGCCGGGCAGTCGGCAAGTTCTTCGCCGGGGATTTCCCTAGGATTCGGACAGTCTGGTGTTTTCTCCGCAGGGGGTTGATGTTGCGGCAGCCGGCCTCTCTCTGCTACACTCTCTCCGTGCGGCAGGGCGAGCCCCTTCGCGGGCGCCCGAAAGGTTCCTGACCGATGATTATCCCTTACCAAGTCGATGTGCCAATGCGGCGGTGGCCAATCGCCAACTTCGTGATCATCGGTCTTGCCGTCGCCGTGTTCGCCCACGAAATGTCGCTGAACGAGCTGGGCATCTACCTGCTCATTGAGAGGTATGCCCTGACCGGCTTCGAACCGCGCGGCCTCTTCGGGCACATGTGGCTGCACGGCGGCTGGCTCCACATCATCGGCAATATGGTCTTCCTCTGGGTCTTCGGCAACGCCATCTGCGCGAAGGTCGGGAACCTCGTCTATCCCGCCCTGTATATCGGCTTCGGGTTGGCGGCGGCAATTGCCCACCTCGTGTTCAGCGGCACACCGATGATCGGGGCGAGCGGGGCCATCAACGGCGTTGTCGGCGCATTCCTTGTGCTCTATCCTCTGAACAGCATCAGTTGTCTGTTGCTTTGGTTCCCGTGGGTGCGGCTCTTCAGCGTGAGCAGCTTTTGGATGATTCTCTTCTGGTTCGCGTTCGACGTTTTGGGCGCGCTCACAGGCGATGGATTTGTGGCGTATGTCGCGCACTTGGGGGGCTTCGTCGCCGGCTTTGTTGGGACGGCGGTTGCCGTGAAGCTGCGCTGGATTCGGATGGAGTCAGATGAGCGGTCGTTGTTCGACGCCTTCCGAACGAGGGGGCTGCCCGGACACTTTGTGCGGAGACAGCCGATGGCGCATCCGCCCTTGATAGAAGAGGCGCATCCGCCGCCTTTTGTTCGCGTCAGATGCCCGTGTGGCGCAATGCTGCGCGTCCCCCGCGACCTCTGTGGCAAGCTAGCGCGTTGCCCCGTGTGCGAGCGGATCGTACGCATTCCAGAAATATAACCGAGTGCTGCATTTGACAGGGCAGCGGCGCGCTGGTAGAATCGCGTTTCCGTTTGTCTGGGTTATCTGGCAACTGGACTAGGAGGTGTGTTGTGGCAAAGAAGTTTGTCTACTATTTCGGGGGAGGCAAGGCCGACGGCAAGGCGGAAATGAAGAACCTCCTCGGCGGCAAGGGAGCAAACCTGGCCGAGATGGCTAATCTCGGCATTCCCGTTCCCCCCGGCTTTACCATCACAACCGACGTCTGCACTTACTACTACGCGCATGGCCGTCAATACCCGCCGGAGCTGAAGGCCCAAGTCGAACGGGCGCTCGCCCGCGTCGAGAAGGAGATGGGAGCGAAGTTCAGCGACCCCGGCAACCCGTTGCTCATGTCCTGCCGTTCCGGCGCCCGCCGGTCCATGCCGGGGATGATGGAGACCGTGCTGAACATCGGGCTTACCTCACAAACCATTCCCGGGCTTGTCGCCAAGACGGGTAACGAGCGTTTCGTTTACGACGCCTACCGCCGGCTCATCACGATGTATTCGGACGTTGTGATGGAAAAGGCAGCTGGCATCGAGCCGGAAGAAGATCGAGGCATCCGCAAGCAACTCGAAGAGCTGCTCGAAGACGAGAAGAAAAAGTACGGCGCTGCGAACGACATCGACCTGCCCGTCGAGGCGCTCAAAGAACTCTGCGAGCGATACAAAGCGAAGATTCTCGAAGTGCTCGGCAAGCCGTTTCCGGATGACGCCATGGCGCAGCTTTGGGGCAGCATCGGCGCGGTCTTTCAGAGCTGGAACGGCAAACGAGCTGTTTCCTATCGGCGAATCGAGGGCATCCCGGACGACTGGGGCACGGCCGTCAACGTCCAGGCGATGGTCTTCGGCAACATGGGCGAGACGTCCGCCACCGGCGTCGCTTTCACCCGCAACCCGGCGACGGGCGACAACCATTTCTACGGCGAATGGCTCCCGAACGCACAGGGCGAGGATGTCGTCGCAGGCCTCCGCACCCCGAACCCGCTGAACGAAGCGACGCGCCCGCCGGGAAACACACTCCCCAGTCTCGAAAAGACGATGCCGAAGCTCTACAAGGAACTGCACGCCATCCGAGACAAGCTCGAGAAGCACTACCGCGACATGCAGGACATCGAGTTCACGATTCAGGAAGGTCGGCTTTGGATGCTCCAGACGCGCACGGGGAAGCGCAACGGTCCCGCCGCGATCCGGATGGCCGTCGAGATGGCCGCGAAGAAGCTCATCTCCGCCGAGGAAGCCGTCACCCGCGTCACGCCCGCGCAGCTAGACGAACTCCTGCACCCGATCCTTGATCCGAAGGCCGAGGCCTCGGCCCAGGTGTTTGCGAAGGGCCTGCCCGCGGGGCCGGGCGGCGCCGTCGGCCAGATTGTCTTCACCGCCGCCGACGCCGTCAAATGGACCGAGCAGGGCAAGACGGTCATCCTCGTGCGCGAGGAAACGAACCCGGAGGACGTCGAGGGCATGCGCGCGGCGGCTGGCATCCTGACTGCGCGGGGCGGAATGACCAGTCACGCGGCGCTCGTCGCGCGCGGCTGGGGCAAATGCTGCATCGTCGGCGCCGGCGAAATCCATATCAGCGGCAGGACGATGACGGCCGGCGGCGTGACGCTCAGCGAGGGCGACACGATCTCGCTGAACGGCACGAAGGGCGTCGTCTATGCCGGAGCGGTTCCGACGGTTGACCCGACAGGCAATCCGAACCTTGCGAGCTTCCTGAAGCTTTGCGATAGAATCCGCCGCCTCAAGGTCCGTGCGAACGCAGACGCGCCGTCCGACGCGAGGAAGGCCATCGAGTTCGGCGCTCAAGGCATCGGGCTTTTCCGAACGGAACACATGTTCTATGGCGAGGGGAGCGACGAGCCGCTCTTCTACCTCCGCAAGATGATCATGTCGAAGACGGACGAAGAGCGGAAGGTCGCCCTCGGCGAGCTTTTCCCGTTCATGAAGCGAGACGTGATGGCAACGCTCGAAGTGATGAACGGCCTGCCGGTGACGATCCGGCTCCTGGACCCGCCGCTGCACGAGTTTGTGCCGCAGAGCGCCGAGAAGCGGGCGGAGCTTGCGAAGGCGCTGAACATCGACGCCGAGGAACTCCGCAAACGCGCGGACGCGCTCCACGAGTCGAACCCCATGATGGGACACCGCGGCGTCCGGCTCGGCATCACCTATCCTCAGGTGGCCGAAATGCAGGTTCGAGCGATCCTCGAGGCCGCCGCCGAACTCGTCAAGGCGAAGCGCAAGGCGTTGCCGGAAATCATGATCCCCGTCACGTGCACCGAGAAGGAACTGGTGGCGATGAAGGAGATTGTGGACCGCGTCGCCGCCGAGACGAAGAAGAAATACGGTCTGCGGAAGCTCGACTATCTCTTTGGCACGATGATCGAGATTCCACGAGCATGCCTCGTCGCCGACAAGATGGCGGGACCGGCGGAGTTCTTCAGCTTCGGCACAAACGACCTGACGCAGATGGGGCTTGGCTTCAGCCGCGACGACATCGGTGCCTTTGTGCCCGACTACATCAAGCGGGGCATTCTGTCGGCCGACCCCTTTGCCACACTCGACCAAGAAGGCGTTGGGCAACTTATCGAGATGGGCATTCGGCGTGGCCGCTCCGTCCGCCCGAAGCTCAAGGTGGGCATTTGCGGCGAGCACGGCGGCGACCCCGAAAGCGTCAAGTTCTGCCATCGGGTCGGAATGGACTACGTGAGCTGCTCGCCGTACCGCGTCCCGATTGCCCGGTTGGCAGCCGCCCAGGCCGTCGTCGAGGAAAAGTCCTCGAAAAAGAAGGCGGGGAAGAAAAAGTAGCCCGTGCGTGCTTGCCGCAGTGGGCGCAAGGCGAGCAGCGGCCTCAGAACTTCAGCCCGAGTTCCTTGAGCTGCTTTGCCGAGATCCCAGAAGGCGCACCGGTCAGGAGACACTGGCCGCGCTGCGTCTTCGGGAAGGCAATGACGTCGCGGATCGTGTCCAGCCCCAAAAGCAGCATCACGAAGCGGTCGATGCCCATGGCCATGCCCCCGTGCGGGGGCGCGCCATATTGGAGCGCGTCGAGCAGGAATCCGAACTGCGCCCTTGCTTGCTCCTCGTCGATGCGGATGAGGTTGAAGACGCGGCGCTGGAGGTCGCTGTTATGGATTCGGATGCTGCCGCCGCCGAGCTCGGTTCCGTTGAGGACGACGTCGTAGGCCTTCGCGCGGGCGGTTAGCGGGGAAGATTCGAGCTTTTCGGCATCCTCGTCCATCGGCGAAGTGAAGGGGTGATGCAGGGGGTCGAGCCGCTGTTCCTCCTCATTCCAGCCGAACATCGGGAATTCGGTGACCCAGAGGAAGCAGAGCTTCCCGGGGTCGCGAAGACCGAGGTCTTCGGCGACGCGGAGGCG
>CAZBRH010000059.1:9146-18274 GCA_964494245.1 uncultured Planctomycetota bacterium
AGTTCGCCGAGCGCTTGGCAAACCGCCGGCTCGCGGTCGGCGATGAAAAGAGCAAGGTCGCCATCGTGGGCGCCAAGCCGGCGGAAGATTTCGGCCTGCTGGGACTCGGAGAAGAACTTCACAATGGCGGAGGAGGGCTTCCCGCCTTCGAGCTTCATCCAAGCGAGGCCTTTCGCGCCGAACCCAGCGGCGTGGTCGGTCAGGTCTTTTTCGATCTCGCGGCGGGTGTATTTCGCGCCACCGGGGGCGGCGAAACCACGGACGACGCCGCCTGCGTCGACGACGGAGCGAAAGACCTTGAATTCGGACGCCGCGGCGAGGTCGGTGATGTCAGCGATGCGCATGCCGAACCGCAGATCGGGCTTGTCCGTGCCGTAGAGCCGCATCGCGTCGCGCCATGTCATCCGCGGGAAGGGCGTCTTCACTTCGCGGCTGAAAACCTCCTTGCAGACGCAGGCGAGCGCTCCCTCGGCTACAGCGATAACGTCCTCGACCCCGACGAACGACATTTCGAGGTCGAGCTGCGTGTGCTCGACCTGGCGGTCGGCCCGCGGGTCCTCGTCCCGGTAGCAGCGTGCGAACTGGATATACTTATCGAACCCGGCGACCATCAGAAGCTGCTTGAAGAGCTGGGGCGATTGGGGGAGCGCGTAGAACGAGCCGTGATAGAGCCGACTGGGGACGACAAAGTCGCGCGCGCCTTCGGGTGTGCTCTTCGTCAGGCAGGGGGTTTCGACGTCGATGAAGCCGCGATCGGCGAAGTAGTCGCGGAACGCTTTGATGACGCGACCGCGAAGGATGAGGCGCTGCTGCATGATCGGCCGCCGGAGGTCTAGATAGCGATAGCGCAGCCGGGCTTCTTCGGCCACGCCTGTCCGGTCGGTGATCTCAAATGGCGGGGTGAGCGAGGGGTTCAGAAGCTCGACTTCAGCGGCATCGACCTCGATTTCACCGGTGGGGAGTTCGCGGTTGACCGCTCCGGGCGGGCGGGCTGCGACCGTGCCGCGGACGGCGATGACATATTCGCTGCGGAACTGTTCGGCGGCCTTGTGCGCATCGCCTGCACGCTCCGGGCTAAAGGCAACCTGCGTGATTCCATAGCGGTCCCGCAGGTCTACGAAGATCAAGCCGCCGTGGTCGCGCCACGACGCGACCCAGCCGCAGAGCACGACTTCCTGTCCCTTGTGTTCCGCTCGCAGTTCGCCACAGGTGTGCGTTCGTTTCAGTTTCATGTGGACTCCGATCTTATAGTTGTTTCAGCTTTTCCTGCGCTTGGTCTACGTATTCCTTGATGCCGAAGTTGTTGGTGATTTTTTCGAGGAGGTTCCGGGCCGCCGCCGTGCGCTTGTCGGCAACCAGTTGATTCACCTGGCCCATGATCTCGTCGAACTTCTCCTGTGCCCGTTGGTTGATCTTGATCATAATCCGGTCAACGGTTTTTTGCACTTCTTCCGATTCCGACCAATTCTTCGCAAAGTCCTGGGCCTCGGTTCGCGCATCGCCATACCGCATCCCCTCGTATAAGCTCTGGACCTTCGGGAACGTCGTCTTGTTCCATTCGCGTATCGCGGCGGCGGTGTAGCGCACATCGACGTTGCCGAGCCGGATGCGTTCCTGCTCGGCGATAAGCGGGAATCGCCCGAGCATGCTTTCGAGCCGTTCGCGGGCGGCTTTGATAGCCGCCTTGGCGGCCCCGGTTTCGCGCGGCCGGTCTCGGAACGGCGCTTCGGCTTCGTTGTAGATCGCTGCGACAATCTTCCTCTTGACGTTCTCGATCTCTGTGCCGGCGTACTTTCCCGTCTCCGTGTCGGGGTATTCGCGCGCGATCTGCTCGAACGCGCGCAGAGCATCCAGCAGCTTGGTGTTGTCGCTGGCCAGAGCGACGGCTTCTTTCCAAAGTTTCTCGGCCTTCCTTGAATGGAAATGTTGAAGAAGGAAATAGGCGATAACGGCGCAGATGGCGACGGCGATCGCCGCGCCGGCGAGGATGGGCTTGAGCGGCATTTCGCGTCGGTGGGCTTTTTCGTGGCTGTTGGGCACAACGCCGCCTGGGGCCGTCGCCGCGTTGACCGCGCCGCGGCACTCCACTCCTTGAGAAAGCTTCTCGATTTCCGCTGCAAACTCGGCGACGCTCTTGTAGGGCCCCTCCCCGCCGCCGAAGAGGCGGAGGACCATCGCGTTGAATCGGTTCCCCAGCGCATCGCGCGCCGTCGGCATTTTTGGAACGCCCGGCTGCCCGGGAGCCCGGTCCTTGCCGGTTGCGACGAAATGGACGATCCGCGCGAGTGCCGCCATGACGGTCTGCGGCGCGCCCCCGCCGGGCGGCGCGCCCGCGCCGATGTGGGTCACCCTCACGTCGCATTTCTCGGTCACGAGCACGTGCTCCGGCGACAGCCAGACCTGCTCCACGCCCATCGAGTGCGCATACGCGAGGGCCTGAGCCACTTGCGACGCAATCGCGAGCCGCTGCTCCGACGTTACTTTCCGAGTCCTCAAAAACTCCGGCAGCGACATTCCATCGACGAATTCTGTTGTGTAGAAGCAAACGCCCCCCTCTTCGCCCATGTCGAAGATGGAGAGCAGCGCGGGATGGTTGAGCCGGGCCGCGGCGCGAACCGTGGCAAAGAAGCGCTCCTTCATCGCCCGGTCGGACGTGTGCTGGGGCCGGAGCACCTTGAAGAAGACCGTCCTGCCCATCGATGTCTGGGATGCCTTGTAGGCGGCAGTAAACTGCGATCCGCCGAGGTACTCGAGGATTTTGTGGCCGGCGACGATTGTGCCGGGCGCGAGTTCGGGCGGTGGGGGCGGCGCAGGGGGCGAGGAAGGATGCTGCGCGTGTGGCTGCGGGCCAGCCGGCTGTGGTTCTGGCGGCTTCATCGCGGAGACAAGCCCGCACTTCGGGCACTTGATCATGCCGCTCTTTGGGGCTTTTGTGATGCGAAACCGCGCCTTGCACCCCGGGCAAACAAACACGAACAATCCTCTCTCAAGCGGGCGGGACGAAGGTATTATAACGGCCGCCCCCGCACCCTTCAAGCTGCCGAGTGCACCTTCCCGCAGCACAACACGGGCGTCTTCACTCATCCTTGACGCCCTCGATTCGCGTCGGTAGCATAATGGCGGCCGCATGGAACAAGTCCCTTGCAAGGAGCGTTCGCCAATGGAGAGACCTGCTCACGCGAGCGCTACAACGAGAGCCACGCGCCATCGGGAGCCGCCAAAACGCTGCAACCCTGCGCCTCGAGCCGCGGCTAGATGCTTATGACCACACCCGCAGAAACACTTGCTTCCGATCGGGTTTGGACGGAGCGGTTCCGCGACTGGGCAAGCCCGCGCAAGCTCGACTGCTACGTCGCCCAAACCTTTCTCGGCCCGTTTGTCCTTTGCGTCCTCGCCGTGATCGGCCTTTACATCGTCATTGACTTCTTTTCGAACATCAATCAGTTTCTGGCGCATGATTCGCTCTTCGAATCGATACGGCTGACGGCGATGTATTACACGCTGCGGATTCCCTCGTTCCTTGCCCAGATCATGCCGATCCTCACGGCGATCCCCGCGGTGATCTGCCTCATCCGGCTCGAGCAGAGCAACGAACTGGCGGCGATGCGGGCGTCGGGCATCAGTGCCCGGCGGGCCGCCGCTCCGCTGCTCCTCTGCGCGGGGGCTGTGGCAGTTGTTGCGGCGTTGAATCAAGAACTCCTCGTCCCGGCGCTTCGCGACCCGCTGGCCGAAGTCGAGCGGCTTGCCCGGCAAACCGGCAGCAAGGAAGCTGGCTTTGCACATGCGTTCGACCGCGATGGCAACCTGCTTCTCATCACCACCTACAATCCGGAGGAACCGCTCCCGACGCTGACGGACATCACCCGCGTCTGGCAGCAGGGCGAGCGGGTCGTCCGTGAACAGAAGGCCGCCCGCGCCTTCGCGCCACGCCTCGGGCCGACGTGGTACATGGAGCGCGTTCGGGAGTTCCAACCGGGCGAACATGCGATGCCGCGCCGGGAAAAGAAATGGAAGCCGCAGCCGCCCGAATCGTTCACCAGCGAGCGCGTCCGGTGGCTTGTTGAGGACTATGTTCGCGGCGGAATGACGCGGGACCTCCTTGTGACAGACGAGAGCGGCGCGCGCGTCGCCTACACGTTCGGCGGCTACACGCGGGATAACGAGCGCTGGCCCGTCGGACACAACGTGGAAATCCTGCAACCGAACGAGCCCGAACGGGGTCGGTGGTTTGTCCGCATGATGGTTTGGCTCGAAGATCGCTGGATTGCATTCGGCGCCGTCCACTACGGCAGCATCGACCCGGCCACGGGCAAAGTGACCGAACGGATTCTGGAGGACGGGGACCGCCTCCCCATCACCATCCGGCCGTCGGACATTCGCGCCGGCGAGATCAAGCGTGCGAGCGCCACGATGACCCTCGCCGAGTTGGTGGACGTGGCCGAACGCTTCCCGCGGCAGGATTTCCGCCGACGGTGTCGCGTCATCATCTGGAACCGCCTGGCCTTCCCGCTTGCCAATATCGTTCTTGTGCTGCTCGCGCTGCCGCTTGTTTTCCGGCGCAGTTCCCGCGCGGCGCTCCCCGGTGTGGCCATCGCGCTGGTGATGATCCTCGTATTTACGGCGACCAACTTTGTCTCGATGGACCTCGGCAACCGCGGATGGTTCCTCTGGGAATGGCCGATATTTGCGGGGGCATTTCCCGTGATCCTGTTTGGGCTGGTGGCCGCGTGGATGTTCACCGGCATGGATGATGTGTAGCGCAAGCGGCAGAGCGAAGGCGCTGGCGGTCGTCGCGCTGAGCGGCGGCATGGATAGTTGCGTGACGACGGCCGTCGCCGCCCGCGAGAATGAACTTGCGCTGCTGCACATCTCGTATGGCCAGCGGACTGCCGCCCGCGAGCGCCGCGCGTTCGACGCCATCGCCGCCTTTTACTGCGTGCCCGCTGAACGCCGTCTCGTCACCGACCTCTCCTACCTCGGCAAAATCGGCGGATCGAGTCTCACCGACACACGCCTCGCCGTTCCCACCTCGCCGCCCCGCGCGGGCGCCATTCCGAACACCTACGTGCCCTTCCGAAATACGCACATCCTCAGCGTCGCCGTCTCGTGGGCCGAGGTTATCGGAGCCGCTCGTGTCTATATCGGCGCGGTCGAACAGGATAGTTCGGGGTATCCCGACTGTAGGGCGGCTTACTTCAAGGCGTTTCAGGCCGTTGTGGATGCCGGCACCCGTCCCGAAACGCGCATCCGAATCGAAGCACCGCTGCTCGCAATGAGCAAAGCCGAGATTGTGCGGAAGGGAATCGAGCTCGGAGCGCCGTTGCACCTCACATGGTCGTGCTACCGCGAATCCGACCTCGCTTGCGGCGCCTGCGAAAGCTGCCGTCTCCGGCTCCGCGCCTTCGAGCAGGCAGGCGTTTCGGACCCGATCCCCTACGCAGTTCCGGGCAACGTCCGGCCTTGACCAATCCCGCCCTTCCCTCTTGTTCCTAATCCCCAACCGCAGTCATAATCCCTTTCTGAAATTGGGGCGCGCAATCAGGATTAGGATCACGCTTGGGATCAGGGCGCGGGCGACACGCGGGAAGGACGTCGCTCAGTCGGATGCTACCCGCCGGCCGCCTTGACGGTGCGCGCGAGCAGCGCCTTGGCTCGGCGTTCTCCTTCCAACCGCTGCTCGGTGTTCGGGTCGTTCAGTTTGAGGTAACGCTCCCAGTAGAGCAGGGCGAGGTCGAAGTTCCTCGCCTTTTCGCAGCCCAGAGCGAGCGCATACAGGAAGTCCGGCGTCACCGTCCCGTTCTGTTGGGTCGCGGTCTCGTATGCCTTCCGCAGATACTCGACCGGCTTCGTGTAGTCGGTCAGGCCGCGTGCGTCGATCAGTCGGCGGGCAAGCGCCCAAGCGTATCCGTTCGTCTTGAGGTCGTCATCAAACACCACATTCCCCGCGGATTCGAGCATCACAACGGCCTCATCCACCTTGCCCGCGTCCAGCAGCAGAACGCCCAGGCGGTCGTAGGCGCGGTTCGTCGTATAGCCGCGCTTCGGGTCGAGTTCGAGCGCTTCGCGAAGATACGAGCGGGCCTTCTCGGTCTCGCCCCGTTCGATGGCGATGTCGGCCAGGGCAAGCGCCGAGCGGCGGGCGTAGGTGCCCCTGCTCATCGCGCGGAGCTTCGCCTCGATGAACAATCGGGCTGCCTCGTCGCGCACATCGCCCTGGACAAGCTCTCTAGCCAACTCCTTCTTCACCACGAGCAGATTGGCGGCTCGCTCGAACACAACGCGGGTCTTCTCTTCGGACTGCGGTTCGGCGAGCTTTTCGGCGACATCAAGCTGAGCAAATGCTCGCTTCCCGTCTGCATCGTCGCCAAAATAAAGGTGCCGCTTCCACAGGGCGACGTAAAGGTTGTAAGCGATCTCGAAACTCTGTGGCTTTTGGCGCGCGGCATCCTCAAGGAACGAGACAATCGCATCGAGCGCCCGGCGTTGCGCCGCATCGCCGGGCTTGCTCGGCGTCTGAAGCGCCGCCAAGGCGGTCGGACTGTGGGGCTGCGCCGTCAGCCGTTCTAGCACGGTTTGATAGAGCGCGACAGTCGGATCGCTTGGTTGCTTTTGCGCCGCAATCGCCGGCGCAGCCGAGGCAACCAACAAAGCAAAACACAAGAATCTGGTCATTGCCTGTTCCTCTGTTCCGGCCCAAGCCCTCGCCCGGCACATCCTACCCCGCGCCGCGCCGAATGTCAAAACCGAAAACCGCCTTTCCGCCATCGACGGGCGCGGCTATTCCTGCTCGCGCACGAGATTCCGAACGCTCTCGGCAATCTGGAACCGCGGCGCGTCGCTGTCATAGATGTTTCCACGGAAAACGAGGTCGCACACCTCGCCGTTCACGACGACCTGCGGCCCGCCGCCGTTGTTTCCCTCGATGATGTTGCCCTCGTAAAGACACCGATCTGGGCACATCGGCGCCCGCTCATTTCGCACCAAGATGCCAGGTCCCTTGTTCCCGATGATGCGGTTGCGGCGGAATACATTGTCGGTGTCCTTGTGGCCGATGGAAATGCCCGCCTCGGCGTTTCCCTCGAACAGATTCCCCTCGAACACGCCGAACTTCACCCGCCAGCAGACGAAGATGCCACAGCGGCCGTTGCCCCGCGACGTGCAGTCTCGGATCATCGGCCGCTGGGAGCCCGAGCCGGGATGCAGCCCGTGCCCCGTGTTGCCCTCGGTGAGGCAGTCCTTGATGACCCAATCGTCCGACCGCTGAAAACTGATGGCATCGCCGTTGAAGTTGCGGACGACGACGCCAACGATGCAGACGTCTTTCGAGAAAAGGCCGTGAATGGCGCCGCCGCGGCAGCCGTCGAGTCGCGCGTTCCGCTCCGCGTTGCCGTCGATCGCCAGGTTGCTCACCGCGATGTTCTCGGCGTTCTCTATTTCAATGATAGAGTGAGCCGACGCAATCCGTGCTCCGTCCTGCACCATGTGGTTTCCGTTGAACGGCCGCGAGACGCGGATGCGGTTCCCGTCCACCTCGACGACCGTTGCCGTCGTCGTGTTCCAGCCGAAGTCCCTGCTAGACCAGAGGTGAACACCGTCGCCGACGCGGACCGGGGGCGGCGGGTCGCACGTCGCCCAGTCGTTCCCCCAATCGCCATCTTCCCAGAGCGGCGCTTCCCAGCCGTCCGCCTTTGCCAGCACCGCGTCTTCGCCCGAGCCGGTCAAGGCAACACCGCTCCGCATCTCGATTCGGTTGCGCATCGTATAAACCCCCGGCAGGAGCGCGACGGCGCCACCGCCCGCCGCCGCGACCTCGTCCACCGCCCGCTGAATCGCTTCATTCGAGTCGCCGACGATGTCCGCCTTCGCTTGCCCCACGGTGAGGTTCATTCGCCGTCCTCCGAGCTCTCCTGTCGCGTTGGAGAACATATCGCACGCGGCCGGTATCGTCAAGTTGTGCGGGGCTGACTGGGGTTGTTCTAGAGTCTGTATGATGAAGTTGCGACTGGAGTTTCTTGCGTTGGTGCGGTGGCGGCAAGGCCAGCATGCTGAACGCCGAAAGGCGCCAGACATTCCGCGGAACAATTACTCTCGACAACACTCTTGACACCAGCGGGGTGTCGGTCAGAATGGTGCAACTTTGGGCGCATTGGGCACACGCTTGGAGGCGCACGCCGCCCCCCAAAGCGGCAGCGGGCGCTCTTGCGGAGCCACCTGGCTTCGTGGCGTCTGTCGAACCGGACTATTTCTGCGGAGGTTCACGATGAGCATCGAAGAAATCCCCCTGGAACAACTGGATGTGGAGAAGTTCATTGCCGATCAGGTCAATGCGATTCGGGCGGCCGTAGGCCGCCGAATTGCGATCAATGCCTTGTCGGGCGGCGTGGATTCGTCCGTGGTGACGATGCTCGCGCACAAGGCAATCGGTAAACGGCTCAGGAGCTACTTCGTCCAGAACGGCCTGATGCGCGAGGGCGAACCAGAGCAGATTGTCAAATGGTTCGCCGACCTCGGCGTCCATGTCGAGATTGTGGATGCGCAGGACAAGTTTTTTGCTGCGCTGAAGGGTCTGACCGACCCCGAAGAAAAGCGCGAAAAGGGCATCACGCAGGTCTTCTACAAGGATGTTTTTGCGGAGCTGGTCAAGAAAAGCCGAGCAAAGGTTTTGTTCCAAGGGACGAATTATACCGATGTGGAGGAGACGGCCGCGGGGGTGAAGCGGCAGCACAATGTCTTCGAGCAGATCGGAATCGATCCCGAGAAGGCGTTCGGCTATAAGGTGATCGAGCCGATTATCCAGCTGCGGAAGCCGGCCGTGCGCGCGGTGGCGCGGGCGCTGGGGCTTCCGCCGGAAATCAGCGAACGCCCGCCGTTCCCTGGGCCGGCCCTTGCCGCTCGCGTGATTGGGGAGGTGACGCGCGAGCGTATCGCTGTCGTCCGAAAGGCAACGGCCATCGTGGAAGAAGAACTGCGAAGCACCAGAGCGTTCCAATACCTGGCAATCCTGCATGACGACATGGTGACGGGGATTCGGGACGGGAAGCGGGACTTCGGGCACCAGATCGAGGGGCGCTGCTGGGAAAGCGGGGACGCGGGGACGGCGGAGCCGACGGACGTTTCGGTTGCACCGC
>CAZBRH010000060.1:0-18020 GCA_964494245.1 uncultured Planctomycetota bacterium
TGGGACGGGAGGAATTTTCTTCTTGCTTTCGTCCTTTACAAATGGAGCGCGGCGGCAAGACGCCGCTTTGGAACCTCGCGGAGCGAGGAAGGCGATTTCTGTTGGCCGGTCTGCTGGTCGCCATCAGTTGCCGGCCTGCGGCGGAACGAACTCGCCCGTCTCGGGAACCCAGTTGAGGACGAGGCGCATGTCGCGGCCTCCGACGCGCTGCTGGACGGGGGTGGGATAGCGGCCCCAGTCGATCGTGGGGAAGACGCCCTTCTTCTCCGCAGCAGCAATGATCGCCACGCGAACGCTCTCCCGCAACGCTTTTTGCACCGAGTCGGTGTCCATGAGCACCGGAATGGCGACCCGCCCAGTGTAAAGGTTGTAGGCCCCCGACATGTCGCTGCCGAGGAGATATACCTTCTCCGCCTGAGCCAGATACGGCTCGATGTCCTCACAGAACGGCCTGGGCGACTTGAGCAGATTGATCCTCGGCACAATCACGAGGTCGAACACCAGCGATACAGTGACAAGGGAACCGAGGATGCAGCAAAGCGCCCGCAGCGGTCTTGCGCGCCGCGCGGCGGCGATGCCATATGCGGCCAGTCCGACAAGCGCGACGCCAGCAAGCGTCGCGCCCGTGCGCGCCCAGGACGACGGAGTTCCGCGGGTGCCGAGGGGGCAGGCCATGCCTCTCTGTGCGGCATATTCGAGGATGGGCTGAAGAGCGACAAGCAGCACCGCCGCCGCCGCTCCGAGTGTGCCGAACACGCCGAGCGTGATGCCCGCAAGCCATGCGTGCCAGCGCGGCCACAGCGGCCCGCACCGCAGGGCGCGTGTCGCGTGCCAACCGATCCCCAGGCCGACGGCGGGAACGACGGGCATCAGGTAGCCCAGACGCTTCCCCGAAATGGCGGAGAAGAAGATGAAGACGACGGCAAACCAAAGAACGATCAGCTGCGCTGCCGGCTCCCGGTCCCGACGCCACTCACGGACCGCCGCCACAAGTGCAAGCGGGAACAAGAACGACCATGGAAAGAATGCGGCGGGATACCACATCAGGTAATGGTAGAACGGTTGAGCGTGGCTCGTGGACTTCGCGACGCGCTTCAAGGTTTGGTCGAGGCCGATTTCCTGCGCATAGGCCTTACCGCCAGCGATGAGCGCGGGGACGAGCCACGCGCAGACGAGCGCGACGAACAGCGCCGCCCCCGCGGCATGCGCCCAGCCGCCGCCTCGAACCCGCCGCCGGTTCACCAAGCCATACACAAGCAGCACCAAACCGGGCACGAGAAGACCGACGGGGCCTTTGGTCAGCACGCCCAACGCCGCGAAGGCATAGAACCCCAGCCAGAAAAGCATCGGGCGGCGCGTTTCGGGCAGCAGCGCGGCGTGGCCGCACGCCAGCGCCGCCACCGCGAAGAACGTGAGCAGCGGGTCGATGACGCCGGGCTTTGTGTCGAGCAGGACGAACGTGGTCAGTGCGGCGGCGGCCGAGATGAGCGGCCCTGGGTGGGGCATGATTCGGCGGGCGATGACGTAGGTGGCGAGCATCGTGCCGATGATGGCGAGCGCCGCGACCATTCGCCCCGAATTGTATCCGAAGCCGATGTGATAGAAGCCCGCCGCGAGCCAGAAGAACATAGGCGGCTTGTCGGGATAGATTTCGCCGCTCAGGTGCGGGACGAGGTATTCGCCGGTCTCCGCCATTTCGCGGGCGACCTGCATGTAGCGCGGCTCGTCGGGCGTCCACAAGTCGCGCAAGGGGAAGGATGGAAAAAGAATAACCGCGGCGAGGGATACAAGAAGCGCGACATCCATACCACGAAGGCGTTCATGCAGCATCTTCGACCACTCCGTTCCTGCCTTCCCGCCGGATCAGCATAAGATTGCGGATGTAAACGAAGAACCCGATGGACTGACCGAGGACCAGCACAAGGTCTTGTTTCCAGACGGCGCCATAAATGAAAAGCATCACGGCGCCGATCAAGCTCAGATACCAGAAAGAGACGGGCACGTGGCTCTTGCCTCGGCGCTCGGAAGCGATCCATTGGACAAGGAACCGCGCAGTAAAGATGATTTGCGCGCTCAGACCGAAGAGCACCCAGAAGCGGCCGAACCAACTTTCCGGCCACCATGCCCCGCGTTCCGCCAGCGTCGAAGCAAGGAAACAGAATGACCTCACGGAATCTCCTCCTCGATTTCGTAGCGAATCCACCGCCGCTGCATCCAGCGGACGGCCATCAGGTCGCGCAGGCCCTTGAACAGGCGGTTCCAGACGCCGTATTTCGCCCGGCCCCGGAGCCGCGGCCGATGGTTCACCGGCACCTCCGTGATCCTCGCTCCCTCGAGTCGGAGCAGTGTCGGCAGGAAGCGATGCATTCCCTCGTAGAGCTTGAGCCGGACGAGGAACTCGCTGCGTATGGCGCGGAGCGAGCAGCCCACGTCCTTGATACTCTCGTGGCTCAAGCGGTTGCGGACCCCGTTGGCGATGCGGGAGGAGATGCGGCGGACGAGGTTGTCGCGTCGCTTGGCGCGCACCCCGCAGACGACATCCCAGTCCTTCAGGGCATCAAGCAGCTTCGGGATGTCGGCGGGGTCGTTCTGGAGATCGGCGTCCATCGTCACGACGACCTCGCCGCGGGCGTTGCGGAAGCCGGCGTCGAACGCGGCGGTCTGTCCGCGGTTTTGGCGGAAGCAGACGGCTCGCAGGCGCGGCATCGTCTGGCAAAGTTCCCGAAGCGCCTCGCGGGTGCCGTCTGTGCTGCCGTCGTCCACTACGAGAATTTCATAGTCTGCTCCATATTGGTCGAGGACCCCTGCGGCTTCGCGGACGCATTCGCCGATGCATGCCGCCTCGTTGTAGGCGGGTATGACAAGGGAAATCTTGGGGCGGTTCACCAGGTCTCACCTCCGCTTGCGCGGGTCGCTGCTCGTGTCGATCAAGAGTGGAGGGCTGGCCGTTTTGGCGATCCGCTCCCACGAAACGAGCTTGAAGTTGGTCTTGTCGCGGCGGGCGCCGTCGTGAGCGACAAAGAGTCCGTTGGGGAACTGGGGGCCGAGGCCGACATTGACTACATCAATGCCGTCGGTCGCTTTGACGCGGCCACCGCTGGTGCTGATTTGGAACCTCGTTACGAACTCGTTGTTGCCGCCGCGGCCGTAAACGCTGAACCAGTTGCTGCCCTGACTGGATGCGATAAGGTAGCCGTCGCCGTTGGCGCCATAGTAGATCGCAAGTCCCTCGATGTCTGCGACAAGACGTGCGCCAACGTGATCGACCAGCCGCCGCTCTTCCCCTGCGTCCGGCTCCGCGCCGTAGCGCCAAATTCCGGCCCGCTCGTCCGAAATATAGAAGAAGCCGAGTTCGTCGTCGGCGACGCATCCTTCGGTGCGGCCGCCGACGGCAAAACGGCGCACGAGCTTAGCATCAACCTTTCCGGAGCCGTCGTCGAAGAGTTCCCACTGTTCGACCTGCCCATCGACCGAGTTGCCGAAAAAGTAGTATTTGCCGGTCTTGGCGCTGCGATACATGCAGCAGCCGGTAAGAACAGCGCCCGTGCTAATCTGCCGGGCGGCGACGTCGAGGAGCGTCCGCGACGCCGGTTCTACGGCGAAGAGGGCGATCGAATAGGTGCTCATGTTCGTCGCGGCGACGAGGTCGATGGTCGCCTCTCCCAGTGGGAAGCCGTAGCGCAGGTCCACGTTGTTCATTCCGCCTCCGCCGACGAACTGGAGCTCTCTGCCCGCGAGGTCGTAAACGTGGAGGCCGCCCTCCGCGCTTTTGTCCGTCCCGATGATTACGCTGAGCGTCGGATCGTTCGGGTGGACCCATATGGCCGGGTCATCGGCGGACCGGCTGGGCACCGGAGCCGTCTCTACGTCTGCGGGAACCCGTGTGACGGGGACGAACCGATACCATGCGTGCCAGCCGTAGTAGGCCGCCCCGGCAAGGAGCAAGACGGGGAAGACCGCCACGAGGCGCACAAGAGCGGGGCGGACGCGCGCCTGCTGCCGCGCCGCACCTGCACCGACAACGACATAACTCAAAAGGTCCACAGACGCCCTCGGCAATTGACCGAGGCCAGTATATGTGTTATTTCCGCCTGAAACAAGGGCGCGTCGGTCGAGGCGCGAGTGAACGGTCCTCTCCGACGGAGAAGGTTTCGATCAGGTCGTTCATACGCCCTTGCGAGGCGCTCGCACGCGCATCGCCGCCAACGCCGACGTATTGCTCGCCTGCCTTGCCGTGAAGAGTGCCGCCCGGGACGGGCATCTTTCGGTTCTTGATTTGGGGCGGGGCGGTGGCTAGACTCCGTGCGTTGACCCTGGTTGCAAGTCCGTTTCGCCCACTTACGGAGCGGCAGATGACTGTTTTGCCAGAGCAGCAGACACCGCAGGGGCGCGCGATGCGGGACATTGCGATTCTGCTTCTCGCGGCGGCGCTCCTGCTGGTGCCGGGCATGTTCGTGCGCGACCTTTGGCCTCCGGACGAGACGCGTTACATGCAGGTGGCCCGTGAGATGGCCGAGACGGGAGATTACCTTGTTCCGCGTATCAACGGCGAGGTCTATCCGAGCAAACCGCCGGTCTTTTTTTGGCTTGCGGCGGCGCTCTATAAGCTCGGATTTGGCTTTGAAGCGGGCCGGACGTTGGCGGTGCTTGCTGCTGCGGGGACGTTGCTGCTTGTCTATTTTGCTGCCCGCAGGGAAATGTCCCCGCCGGGGCCGCTGCTCGCCGCGCTTGTGCCGCTCACAACGCTCTCATTCCTCACCGCAAAGGCGGGCGTGATTGATCCGCCGCTCATGTTCTTCGTGACCTCGGCTCTCGTTTGTGGCTACAGGGCGCTTGGGCCGGAGACACGCCACCGCACGGCGTATTGGCTGGCGTTCTACGCACTGGCAGCGCTGGGGGTCCTGACCAAAGGGCCGGTTGGAGCGCTCGTGCCGGGGCTTGTTCTCCTCGCATACGGCATCATGAATCGCCGGCAGGTGAGAGGAGGTGGCTGGGCGCATCTGGTGGGGGCGGGGCTCTTCGTGGCGATGGTCGCTGCATGGCTCGTGCCGGCAATGATTCGAGGCGGACAGGCATACGCCCAGGAGATTGGCATCAATCAGACCATCAGCCGACTGACACGGTCATCGGACCACGCGCGGCCGTTCTACCACTATGTGATGTGGTATCCGGTGGCGTTTTTCCCGTGGTCGGCGCTTTTTCCGCTGGCGGTTGCTGCCGCCGTTGCGGGCTGGCGGAAAGAAGTGGATCGCTCGGCTCGGTTCGCGGTTGTGTGGTTTGTGACAACGCTGGTCTTCTTTTCTTTGGTTTCGGGGAAACGCTTGGGCTATCTATTGCCGGCCTTACCGGCCGTGGGGCTGGCCATCGGGGGATATTTTTCGCGCGGGCTGCGCGACGGGTTTCGTTGGGAGGGTTGGTATCATTGGCTTCTCCGAGCGACGTTCGTGCTGTGTGTGCTCTTGGCGGCTGTCGGCGGCGTGTCCTTGATTGCGCTTCCGAAGATCATTGCGGCTTCTGAGAACTACCGCGAACTCATCGAGCAACGGTTGCCGGAGTTGCTCGGCTGGCGCACCCGCGCCGCCGGGCTGTTGGGTCTGGGGGGCATTCTGGTCGTTTCGTGCTGTGGGGTCTGGATGACGCGCGGCCGCCCCGGCCGGGGGCAGCCGGTGTGGTGTCTCGTTATGTTGATGCTGCTTGTGTCCGTTGTAGCAGACCTGTATGTCGCCCCGAAGGTGAACGAGGTGAAGTCGCCGCTGGCCTTCTGCCGTCGGGCAATGCCGTATCTCGACGAAGCGGGCCATGTTTACCTGTTCGGCGGCGATAGGGCAGGGGCGTATAACGTATACACTGGACGCCTGATCATACCGGTTCTCCAGCAGGCGGCGGAGATTCGAGAGATTCTTGCCTCCCCGACACGGGCCGCCGTCCTCATTCAGGAAAGGAATCGCATCGACACGCTCGGGAAAGATTGTCCTTACCCGATTCCGGTGCGGCAGTGGGTCGGTGGAGTCATCGTGGAACTGGTCATCAACTGGGCGCCGGAGGAATTTCGGGGGCAGCCGTAGGGGGGCGTTTTACTGCCGCAAGATGCGTCGCAGCAAGAGGGCGCCGCAGGTTGCGGTGGCTACCGTGGCCCCCCATATGCCGGTGCCGGGGGAAACGAGGCCGAAACGGCCGAGGCGCCATCCTATCGCCATGAGAGCGTAGTAGCCAACGACGATTGCGATGGCCAGTCCGAACGCCACGGCCCGCTGGCCGCGGCCGATGATTACAGCAATGGGAACCGCGATGGCAGCGAGCAGGAGCGGCGCGAGCGAGAGAGCAGACCGCCTGTGGATGGTCGTGCGCCATTCACGGGCTTCGTCGCGACGCTGAAGCAACTGCTTTTTGCGCACCGTCGCTTCGCCGGGCGTCAGGCCTGCGGGGGTCTGCGTGAGAGTGTCGTCGTTTCCTATTTCGGCCTCGCGCTTGCGAAGTTGCAGGATCAGCTCCGCCGTGGACAAAAACTTCTCTTTTCTTGGCAGAAGCCGTAGGTCTTCGACGGAAGGCAGCCGAATGGGGACGGAAGCCGAGTCGAAGTAAGCCCGGTGCCAGTCGCGTTCCCGCCCGGGGCGGTGCACGGCGCGGATCATTTGGCAGCGGCCCGCGTCCGGGTTGTTGCTCGTCTTTTGATCGGGGTCGGACTCGAGATGGAAGGTGATGACGCTTTCATCGTCGGAATACTCGTATCGTCCTCGGGGGCTGCGCACGTATGTGAGCGACGTCCACGTGCGGCCTTCGGCGTCGCTCTCGCCGGATGCAATCACGTTTTCTGGTATGACGATGACGATGTCCCTGAAGGAATCGTCCTTGTTGAGTTCGCCGATATAGATGAGGTATCGGCCGATCTCCATGACCGGGTCGCTCATTCGGATGGCCGCCGCCTGCTCCGACGCGCTGCCCGCCTTCATCATCAGGTACTGGCGGTGCATTGTCGAAGGGCCGAGGTCGTGTCGTATTACGGCGCAGAGAACACACAAACCGAGGGCAAGAAATGTCGCGGGCGACAGCACCCGCCAGAGGTGGATGCCGGATGCGCGGACGGCGGTCAGTTCGTTATGGTCAGCCATCCGCCCATAGACGCGGATGCACGCGGCCGTGAAGGCCGTCGGAATCGTCCATGGCAACACCGGAAGGATCGCTAGCGCGGAAATCCCGAGCAACGTATCGAGCGGGAACCCGTCGCGAACGGCTTCGTAGGCAGAACCGACGATGGCAATCAGCGTCAGGCCCGCCCCAGCGATGACGAACGCCTGGAGAAGCTCCAGCAAGACGGATCGCTCAATGCGGCCAATCAGATAGAACGGTCGGAACGCCTTTCTGTTCGCTTCTTCCAACGGCCGGCCCCGCTGCCCGTTCTGGTACGCTACGAGACAAGGAAACCGAACCGCATGCTACCGGAAGCGCGGTGGTCAGTCAAGCAATCGAAATGTCGGACGGGAGCAGTTTGATATTTTCATTGACTTGGCCAAAGGCGGTGGCTATAATCCCCCTGACGTTTTTGGAACGCAGGGAATTGCAGACAATGGCAATGTCCGCAGCAACAAGAACCTATTCTGCGAAAGCGGTGGACGCGGATGCCAGGTGGTATCTGGTGGATGCTGAGGGGCAGATTTTGGGACGCCTCGCGGCCCGGATCGCCCTCATCCTTATGGGGAAGCACAAGCCCCAATATACGCCGCACGTGGATTTGGGTGATTTCGTCGTCGTTGTAAACGCCGAGAAAATCGTCGTCACAGGGCGGAAGCTCAAAGAGAAGATGTATTATCACGCATCCGGCTATCCCGGCGGGCTGAAGGTGATGCCGCTTGAGGAGTTGCTCGCGCGGAAGCCGGCCGAGGCCCTTCGCTTGGCTGTGAAGCGGATGCTGCCGAAGACGAAGCTCGGGCGCCATATGTTCAGCAAGCTCAAGGTGTATGCGGGGCCGGAGCATCCCCACGCCGCCCAGCGCCCTGAGCCGATTCAGTTGTAAGCCGTCGGAGGAACCCCGTGCCCCAAGGTCCTGTTTACCTCGGCACTGGACGCCGCAAGAGCTCGGTCGCACGCGTTCGCCTGATGCGCGGCACCGGCCTAATCAAAATCAACGGAGTGGATGCCAAGGAATACTTCCCGCACGATCGCGCCTACGAGCACGCCGTCGCGCCCCTGAAGGCCACCGATATGACGAGCAAGTATGATGTGCTTGCCCGCTGCGATGGCGGCGGCTTTGCCGGACAAGCCGGAGCCGTTCGACTGGGCATCGCCCGCGCGCTGCTCAAGGCGGATAACACGCTCGAACCGAGGCTGCGCGGCGAAGGGCTCCTGACCCGTGACCCGCGCGAAAAGGAACGCAAGAAGTATGGGCAGAAGGGCGCCCGCGCTGCGTTCCAGTTCTCGAAGCGGTAATGTCTTCGTTCCCGATTGACCTCCGCAGCGACACCGTCACACGCCCCTCGCCCGGCATGCGAAAAGCCATTGCCGAGGCCGAGGTCGGCGACGACGTTCTCGGCGACGATCCGACGGTCATTCGTCTGGAAGAAAAGGTCGCGGCTCTTCTCGGCATGGAGGCGGCGCTCTTTGTCCCATCGGGGACGATGGCGAACCTCGTCGCGATCCGGGCTCAGACGCATCATGGCGACGAAGTTATCGTCGAAGAGACGAGCCACGTCGTCCAATACGAAGTCGGCGCTCACGCTGCGGTATCCGGCGTGCAGTTCCGAATGCTTCCGGGTTCGCGGGGGATGCTGTCGCCCGCGCAGGTCGAGGCCGCCATCCGCCCGCGCAACATTCACTGCCCTGTCACGCGGTTGGTGGCGATGGAGAACACGCACAACCGCGCGAGCGGCGCGGTCTATCCTGTCGAGCGCGTTGCCCGGATTGCCGAGGTTGCTCGGCGGCACGGCGTCGGCGTTCACATGGACGGCGCCCGGCTGATGAACGCCTGCGTCGCGCTTGGTGTCAAGCCGACGGCGTACACGCGCCATTTGGATTCGTGCACGCTTTGCCTTTCGAAGGGGCTCGGCGCGCCTGTTGGCTCGATGATTGCCGGAACGGCGGCGTTCCTAGAGCGGGCGCGGCGGTTTCGCAAGATGTTCGGCGGCGGTATGCGCCAGGTCGGCATTCTTGCTGCCGCGGGCATCTACGCCCTTGACCACAACGTCGAGCGTTTGGCCGAAGACCACGCGAACGCCCAGCGGCTCGCGGCCGCCCTTGCCGAAATGCCCGGTATAAGCATCAACCCGACGGAAATCGAAACGAACATCGTCATCTTTGAGGTAACGGAGCCCGGCCTGACGGCGGCCGAACTTGTCGGTGCGATGAAGCAGCGCGGCGTGCTCTTTCTCGCCATCGGCGACCGTCGGTGCCGGATGGTGACCCACCTCGACGTTTCTCGTGCCAACATAGACGCCGCTATCGAGCGACTCCGCGATTTTCTTTGCCGGGCGCCTGCCGTCCGCGGCCTCTGAATGATGCTGGGGGATGCCGCGAAACCGCCTTGCCAACATATCTGCCATTAGGTAGTATGCCCGGCAATGAACGTCTGGAAAGTTCGCCTCATTCTGCTCGCTGCCGTGCTCGTAGTGGCCGCGGCCACTGTCGTTCTTGAAGTTTGGGCGCGGCTCAAAGGCGTCCCCGCAGCGACCGTGCCGGCGCCAGCGGCCGTCGCTGCTGTTCCCTACTATCCGGCCAAGCAAGAGGCGACGCTGCGGTTCACCGATTTCGAGCACAACCGGCCAGTGGACGACGATGCCGCCGAAGATGCAGCCGAGCGCGGCGTGGGCATCTCCTCGTTTCAAAGCGAACCAACGTGGAAGAAGTGGGGGAAATACGAGGCGCGGTTCCGGCTCAGCTGGACGTTTGCGAACCCTTATGATCCGGAAGAGATCGCCGTAGATGCTATCATCACGACACCCTCCGGAGCCGTCGAGGTTGTTCCGGCATTCTGGTACGTCCCGTGCTCGAACCGGGTGGTTGCGCGTGAAGAGCCGGTTCGGAATCCCGACGAGGACGTGCTTACGGTCGAGTCCATCTCGGCCAACCGGGATGGCGCGGTCTGGATGCTTCGCTACACGCCGCGGGAAGAGGGGAGCTATTCCTACCAGCTGGTTGCTCGGACGCCGGTGGCATCGGCGCGGGATGACCGGTCGTTCGAAGTCTCTGGTGCGGTGGGGCGCGGCTTTGTCCGCGTCAGCAAGCAGGACTCCCGTTACTTCGAACTAGACGACGGGTCGTTTTTCTTCCCTGTCGGCCAGAACACCGCCTGGCCCAACGACCTCGGCTCCGTCCACTTTCAATCGCTCCTTGCGAACATGAGGCACGCCGGTGCGAACTGGGCGCGTCTCTGGCTGACCCCATATTTCAAGGGCACGACGGTCGAATGGAGCCGGAAGCACCCGCACTATCACGGCTTGGGCTTTTACAGCGAGGAGATTGCGTGGAAGCTCGACCAGATGCTTGAGGAGGCGGAGCGTCGCGACATCCGGGTAATGTGGTGCTTGCTTCAGCACGGGCCGTTTTCTACCCAGCACAATTCGGCTTGGCGCGAGAATCCATACAACAAGGAGGCGGGCGGGTTCCTGGACAAGCCGGAGCAATTCTTTACCCACGAGCGGGCGAGGGCGATGTTTCGTCGCCTGCTCCGATACCTCATCGCACGATACGGTTATTCAACGCACCTTTTCGCGTGGGAGTTCTGGAACGAAGTAGACCTGACCGACCGATTCTCGCCCTCCGTTGTGTTGGCGTGGCATAACGAGATGGGCAACTACGTCAAGCAGCTCGATCCGACTGGGCGGCTCGTCACGACCAGCTATATTCGGACGTGGGACAACGACGCGTTCGCGTTGGCAAGCCAGGACTTCGCACAGGTTCACCTTTACTATGGCGACGCCATCGAGTATGCGGAGCGGCCTGTGGATGACCTGCGGCGGCAATTCGGCAAGCCCGTGCTCATCGGCGAATACGGCCGTGGGCACAAGGAGGATTATTTCCATGCTGGCCCGAACGCCGTCTGGCCAGTGGACCCCGACGGCCTGCACGTGCACAACAGTCTTTGGGCGGGCCTTTTCTCTGGCTCCGCGGGCACTGCAATGAACTGGTGGTGGGATAAGTATATCCACAAGAATAACCTCTACTACCACTTCACGGGCATCAGCCGGTTTGTGGAGGGAGAAGACCTCCGGCGTTGGAACCTGAGGCGTGTCAAGCTTTTCGACGACTATTATCGCACGCCCGAAGCGTTGGCCTACGTGCTCGTCGGGCCAGACCGCGCCTATGGCTGGATTTACGAGACATCCTACACGCTGGAACACTTCAAGCCGGGGGACAGGCCGCGCGACGGCGTCGCCATTGAGCTTGACCGCCTGAACGACGGGGAATGCTGGATCGAGTTTTGGGACACATATGACGGCGTGCCGACCGCGCGTGTGCGGGGCGAAGTCCGGAATGGCGAAATCAAGTTTCGTGTCCCGCCGTTCCGCGGCGACATCGCGTTCAAGCTCTTCTGCGGCGAGCCCTCCGCCGAGCTCCAGTCGGAGACCCCCGTCCACGATGCGATGGTCCAGAAACTCCGCTCTCTCGCGGAGCGGTTCAGTCGGCGGTAGCAGCCCAACAGAAGCGAACGCAATGCGTGGTTGACAGACGCCAGATGCGGGGCTTACCATGAGGTCGGCCGAGACGGGGCGCAAGCCGCCGCGAGGATGGGCATGCGGGTATTTCGGACGCTGGTTGGGCTGGCGTTTTGTGGTCTCGCTTCTGCGCTCCCGCAGGGCTGTGGCGGTTCCGACGGTTTCACTTCAATTACCCTTCATACGCTTGCTGCGCCGGGTTCTGATGAGTTTCGGCTGCTCGAGTCGGTTCTGGCGGAATTCAACGCGCGCAACCCCGGGATCCGTGTGCGCCTGGTGGGCGAGCGGCCGGAGGTTCGGGCGGTCATGCGGAGCATCGTCGCGCGTCGGGCGGCCGACGTGATGGATGTGCGCCCGGAAGAAGCGTGGTTCCTCTCGGCGCGCGGGGGGATTCGTGAGTTTCCGGCGGATTTCATTTCGTTCGGTTCGGTGTGCAGTCCGCGCGCGTGGCAACTGAGCTTCGTGGAAACAAAGTTGCTCTCGATTCCCTGGGCGGCGGCGCCGGAGCTGCTGCTATGGAATCGAGCGGCTTTCCGGGCGGTTGGGCTGCCAGAGGATGCACCGCCGCGAAGCTGGGCAGATTGGGTGGAGACCGCGCGTTGGGTGACACGAGATGCCGATGGAGACGGGCGGCCGGGGGTGTATGGATTTGCCCTCGCGGCGCGGCGCCACGTCGACTTCGCACGGCATTTTGCGATGCTTGTAGCCCAGTTCGGCGGCGGCCTGATTGAGTTCTCGGAACGACGCTGGGTTTTCAGCACAGACCTCGCGGCGGGGCGGCGGACGCTGGCGCTGCTCGCGGCGCTCCAAGAATACGCCCCGCCGGAATGCATTGTCTCCGACAACAGGGCGACGCTGGAGCAGTTCCGGTCCGGCCGTGCGGCAATGGTGCTGGCGGGGCCGGCGGGGCTGGCGCCGGCGCCAGGCGGCCCGGCGGAGTCCGACATCGGCGTCGCTTATCCGCCCGTGCCCCCCGGCGGGCGCATTCAGTGCGAGGTCGGACTGCGACACCTCGTGATCCCGTCGTTCGTGGAGGGGGCTCGCTACCGTGCGGCGCTCGAGCTGGTTCGGTTCCTTTCTGGCAGAGAAGCGCAGGAGCGGATCGCGCGTGGCATTGGGGGAGTTACGCCGGTCGTTTCCATTCGGACGGACGTGCTGGAGTCGGCGACGTACGCGCGGTCGCCCAAGCTGCGCATGTTCGCCGAAGCGCTGCGGCACGCGACGTCGGTGTTGCAGTCGATGGTTTGGGAGGGGCGGTGTTTGGCCGATTGGCTGGGTGAGATTCACTCTTACTTTATTTCCGAGGGCGGGCGGCGCAGTCCGGATGAAGTTGTCGAGGCGGCCTACACAAGGGGCAACCAGGCCATCTCGTGCCTATACAGCGACGTCGGCCATCCCTCGGCGACGATTACGCTTGGGATGACCCTCGTGGCGTTGTTGGTATTTGCGGCCGTGGCGTATGTCGTTTCTCGGCATTGACCGGAGGCGTGGCTGCTTGTGTCTGCGTCCGACGCGGAACCGCTAGTCCTGGGGCCGAAAGCCCGCCAGCGCGGCGCGTATGTGCTCCTGGCCCCGGCCTTGCTCGTGATCGGACTCTTTCTCGTATATCCCATCGCGTGGCTTCTTGTGGTGAGCATGACGGACTATGACCCGGTTACGTCAACTGCGAGTCCTGCGGGACTGTCGCGGTATGCGGAAGTGATTACGAGTCCTGCCGTTTGGCGAAGCATCCTGAACACGGCCTATTTCAGCGCCGTCTATCTGCCGCTGGTTCTGCTTGCGTCGGGAGCGTTGGCGCTGCTTTTGCGGGGCCGGGTGCTGGGGCGGCCGGTGCTCAAGGCCATTTTCTGTTCGCCGTGCGTCGTGCCCGCGGTGGGCATCGCGTTGATCTGGCGTTCGGCGTTTGTGCCCAATAACGGCTCACTGGATCGGTTGCTCTATGTTCTCGGCTACGAGCACGGTTCCGGCTGGGCGGGCTGGTTGGCCGAGCCCTATTTGGCGATGCCCTGCATCGCGCTGATGTGCGCGTGGCGGGACACGGGCTTTTTTGCTTTGATATTGCTCTCGGCCTTGGAGCGGATTCCGCGCGAGGCATACGAGATGGCGCGGACCGACGGGGCGTCGGCTTGGCAGACGTTTACGTCCGTCACGCTCCCGATGTGCCTCGGCACGCTCGGCCTTTGTCTTGTTCTGCTTCTTGTCAACGTCCAGCAGGTCTTTCAGGAAATCTATGTGATGACGGAGGACGGCGGCCCGGCGAACTGGACGCTGAACCTTTCGTTTCTCGTGTATCGCAAGGCATTTTTTGACTATGCGTGGGGTCGTGCCGCGCGGCTTTCTGTCCTGATGCTTGTGCTCACTGCGGTGCTGGTGCTCATTCTGAACCAGCTCTTGCGCAAGAGGATGGATTGGTCATGAGCATGGAGCCAGGGGAACGAGGGGGGAAGCGTGGCACGTGGCGCTCTATCCTGGTCTGGCTGTTTGCGCTCATAGCGCTCGTGCCATTTGTCCAGATGTTCTACGTGGCGCAGAAGCCGCGCCACCTGGTCGATGATGCGTATTACCACCTGTCGCAAGCGCGCCAACTTCCTGAATCCGAGGTTCGTCGGAAGATCGAGGTGGACGCTCGGCCGCTCCGCCGAGCGGCCGTCAACAGCATTGCCGTGAGCACGGTTTGCTCCCTCCTGTGCGTTCCGACCTGTCTGATGGCGGGTTACGCCTTTGCCCGACGGCGTTTTCGAGGGAAGGGCTTCCTGTTCACGCTCGTGCTCTTGTCGCTGGCAGTGCCGCCGGCCATCTTGATGATGCCGATCTTCCGCTTGGCCGTCGGGCTGCGGATTTACGACACGCTTCTCGCACTCATTCTGCCCTTTTCTGTTTCTGGAATGGGGATTGTCTACATGCGGTGGGCAATCTCGTCCGTGCCCGAAAGCGTCTTGGACGCTGCGCGGCTCGACGGCCTCTCGGAGGCGGGCATCCTGTTCCGCATTGTCGTGCCCGCCATTTGGCCCTCGGTCGGAACCCTGGCCGTGCTCCAGTTCATCGTAAGCTGGAACGCGTTTGTGCTGCCGGATGTGCTCGTTCAATCGCAGGAAAACTATACGGTGGCGGTGCTGCTGGGGCGGCTGATGACCGAGTTCCGCAACCTGATGTGGAACGACGTTATGGTAGTTGTGACGGCGGGGGTGCTCCCGATGCTCGTCCTCTTCGCCGTCTTCCACCGATGGGTTCTGGCGGGTCTGACGGCCATCGGAGACGAGCGCCCAAAAGAGGCGTGAATTGTTATCATTTCTTACAAATAAAGCGCAAGATTCCCGTTCCAAAGCGTCCAAAATGGGTGTAGGATACGATGGATAGCACACTTCACGAGCCGGGGGTATTGGCGATGCGCAAAGTCCTTGCTTGTTCCCTGTTTCTCGCCCTGGCAACGGTATGCTCCGCCGACACGCTTACCTTCAAGGACGGCACTGTCAAGAAGGTGCGAATCTACAAGATGACCAAGGAATACGTGAGCTACCTGTTCGAGGGCAAGATTGAGGTCGTTTCGCGGGACAAACTGAAGGACGATATCGGCATCAAAATCGACGGCCCACCCGCGACCGAGAAAGACATCGTCGAAGCGATGAAACTTTACCGCGAAGAAATGAGGAAAAAGGTCCTCGAAGAAGAAAAGAAAAGCGGCATCAAGACCACCCCAAACACCGAAGTGAAATCCATCACCGAGACCACCGCGCCCATCAAAGGCGTCACCGTGATCGACAAGACCAAGTCGGACACCAAAGCGACCGAGATTAGAATCGACCCGTTCCCCGACTACCCGGCCGCGCCCGGAGGGGCGGAGAACAAAAAGCCGGCCAAAGACAAGTAGCGGTAGCAGAGGAGGAAACTGGCATGAATCTCAAGAACGTTCTTCTGTGCGCCGTCGTGGGCGCGGTTGTCCTTTCTCTTACGGCATCCGCCGGCGAATACATGCCCGGCCTCGCGGCTCATTATTACAAAGACGCGACGAACTGGAATGGCCTCTGGCCGGACGATACGGATGCCCCGCTCGCCAACCCCAAGGATTGCACCTTCACCGCCTACAAATACACCGAGATCGAGCCGCTCATCAACCACCTCTTCGTCCGCAGCGGCTGGTTCAGCGTCCGATGGGTCGGCTATATCGACATCCCCGGCCCCGGCGACAACGTCTTTCTCTTCGACCTCTGGGCCGACGATGGTTGCCGCCTCCAGATAGATGACCAAATCCTCATCAACAGTTGGTACGCCTGCCCCGAAAACATCCCCGAAGCTCACCGTGTCGCCACCATAACACTCTCCCCCGGCAAACACCGCATCATCGTCGAATACTTCCAAGGCCAGAGTCTTGAACAGAACGACGCTGACCCGATCAAGCTCTACTGGGCTTGCGCCGCGCTCGGCATCAACAAGCAGATCGTCCCCGAAGAACGCTTCTTCCACAAAGCCGAAGACAGGGTCATCACCGAAGACAACGACTGGTCCATCAAGCCCCCCGAAACCGCAGAGCAACTCGCCACGAGCATGTGGGACGACGCCCAGCGGGCCGAGGAGAACGGCGACTACGTTTACGCACTTCGCCTCTATCGTCGGATCATCCAGCTTGCCCCCGACTCGGAAGTCGCAGCCAAAGCCAGAGAACGAGTTCTCGCCATCGAGTCCGACCCGACCAAGCTGCGGTAAGCGGACAGCGAACAGTCGAAGCGTCTCTTCCCTCACCTTTCTCGCAGGGGCGCCACGCTACCTGTATTGGAAGTGCGGCGGTAGCGGAGAGGGAGGACGAGGGCGGATAACTTTCTTTCGCCGGACGAAAAAGTTATCTGCTCCTGTTGCTTGGATTCAGCCGAAATAGCGGTTGGCGCGTACGGGCATGGGGAGTTATAATGTATTGTGCGAGTTGGAGTTGAGGGAGCCAAGAGCCCGTCGGGCGCTATTCAGGAGGGGGAAGCCGATGTCCACGGTAACGAAAAAGGACCTAGCGTCTCTTGTGGCCGAGAAATGCGGCTGCCCGCGCAACACCGCCCTCAACGCGGTTCAATCGTTTCTGGACCAGATTATCGCCGAGTTGAGCAAGGGGAATCGTATCGAGCTGAGGGACTTCGGCGTGTTTGAGACGCGAACCCGCACCGGCCATACGGCGCGGAATCCTCGGACGAAGCAGGTCGTGTCCGTGCCCTTGCGTGTGGCGGTCCGGTTCAAGCCCGGCCGCGTGATGAAGGCGCAAGTCCAGCAGCTCGTCCAAGCCCCGCCGACGATATAGCACGCGTTGCCCTCGCTTCGGTTCCAAGCAAAAGCGGCGGAATGACGTGAGCCGCTGCATTACTGTGAGTTCTGTCACCCTGAGCGAAGCGAAAGGTCTCCACATGTTTCGCGCTCGTCCCTTTCCCCCCACGCAAACGTCAACGGAGCGGGCTTCTGCGGCTCGTGTGAAAGGCCATGGAACTTGCGATGCGCCTGCGAGCATCCCCTTTGCTTCAGTGCGCCGCCCGGCTATAATCGACTCTTGATGAAGGAACTGCGCCAAGCCGACACCGGTTCGCGCAAGGAACGCGTCGTCCTGCTCGGACTGATTCTGCCCGGTTCTGTGGTTGATCGCGAGGCCCCGCTGGCCGAATTGCGCTTGCTCGCGGAGACGGCGGGCGCGGAGGTGGTGGGCGCGGTCGCACAACGAGCCGCGCGCTTCAACGCCGCCACGTATATTGGCTCCGGCAAGGCCGCCGAAGTGCGTTCGCTCGCCGCAGAGATGGATGCGGATACGGTAATCTGCGACCACGACCTCACGCCCGCGCAGGTGCGCAACCTCGAACGCCTGATTGATGTCCGTGTCATAGACCGCAGCGAGCTGATCCTGCACATCTTTGCTCTTCACGCCCGCACCCGTCAGGCCAAGCTCCAAGTCGAACTCGCCCAGTTGGAATATCTTTTTCCGCGCCTCGTTGGGATGTGGACGCACTTCGAGCGCCCCGAGGGCGCCATCGGGACGCGCGGTCCCGGCGAGACGCAGCTTGAAACCGACCGGCGGCTCATCCGCCGCCGCCAAGCGACACTCCGGCACGAACTTCGCTCCATCCAGAGGCGAAAGGAGCTTGAGGTCGCTGGCCGCAAGGCCTTTACCGTCTCCCTCGTCGGCTACACGAACGCCGGAAAGTCCACACTCATGAACGCATTGACGAACGCCGGCGTGCTCGTCGAAGACAAGCTCTTTGCCACGCTCGACACGAAATCCGTCCGCTGGGAAGTCAAAAAGAACTGCTTCGCCGTCCTGAGCGACACGGTCGGGTTCATCCGCCGCCTGCCTCATCACCTCATCGCTTCGTTCCATGCGACGCTTGAGGAGGCGACGCGCGCCGATCTGCT
>CAZBRH010000061.1:0-498 GCA_964494245.1 uncultured Planctomycetota bacterium
CGAAGCGCGCGACGGCGTGCCCGCGCTCCACCACGCGCTGAACGATGGCGAGGACTTCGAGCTTCTCTTTACCGTTCCCGCCGAGCGCGCGTCGCGGCTGCGGGGCAACTGGCCGTTCGAGGTTCCCGTCACCGAGATCGGCGAGGTCGGCGGCGACGGCGTTTTTATCGAGCGCCCAGATGGAACGCGGCGGAAGCTGGAGCCGCAGGGATACGAACACAAGTGGACGTGATGCACATCGACACCCGCTCTCCCGAAGAGACGGAGCGGCTGGGGCGGAAACTCGGCGGGCGGCTGCTGCCGGGCGACGTGCTCGCGCTCGTTGGACCGCTTGGTTCCGGCAAGACGCGGCTGACCCGCGGGCTGGCGCTCGGCATTGGCTCCGCCGCCCCTGTCACCAGCCCGACCTTCAAACTCATCAACGAGTATGCCGGGCGGATTGTTCTTTACCACATCGACGCCTACCGGCTGCGTGGGCCGGAAGACCTGATGGCGCTC
>CAZBRH010000061.1:578-9241 GCA_964494245.1 uncultured Planctomycetota bacterium
CGCCTGCTCATCGAAATCGGCATCACCGGACCAAGGTCGCGGCGACTGACCCTGACGCCAACGAGTAGAACGCTCCGACATCTTATGGATGACCTTGCTTGAGATTTCGCTCTGCCGCGGAGGAAGAATGCCTGACAGCCCGAACATCCTGCTCATCACAAGCGACCAGCAGCACTGGAATACGCTCGGCATCACGAACCCCGAAGTCAAGACGCCTCACCTCGACCGACTCGCCGGGCAGGGCGTCGTCTTCTCGCGGGCGTATTGCGTCAATCCGACGTGCACGCCGACCCGCGCGTCGATGATCACAGGCCGGTATCCCAGACAGCACGGCGCGTGGTCGCTCGGCACAAAGCTCCCCGAAAGCGAGCACGCCGTCGGCGAAGATTTCGCCGCCGCGGGCTACCGGACGGCGCTTATCGGCAAGGCGCACTTTCAGCCGCTCAAGAGCACCGAAGAATACCCGTCCCTCGAATCGTATCCGATTATGCAGGACCTCGGCTTCTGGAAGGGATTTCACGGGCCGTTCTATGGCTTCGAACACGTCGAACTCGCCCGCAATCACGTGGACGAAGGACACGTCGGCCAGCATTACGCCCTCTGGATGGAGTCCAAGGGACTAAAAGACTGGCGAGACCACTTCCAGCCGCCGGGTGGGCGCGCCAAACCGCAGCAACACCGCTGGTCGCTTCCCGAAGACTATCACTATGACGTCTGGATCGCAGAGCGGACGAACGCGCTCCTGCGGCGATACGCCCAACGCCGCGAGAAGTTCTTCCTCTGGGCCAGCTTCTTCGACCCGCACCCGCCCTACCTCGCGCCCGAACCCTGGGACACGATGTATGACCCGACGGCGTTGACCGTCCCTCAAGTCACTCCCGGCGAACACGACCGCAACCCACCGCACTTCCGGCTCACCCAAGAGCCGAAGCCCGACTTCTCCGCATGGAAAGAGCCGGATGGCAACGGCATGCATGGGTTCCACTCCCACGTGCACAAGCGGGAAGACCTCGCGAAGGACATCGCCGTTTATTACGGCATGGTCTCGCTGATGGACAAATACATCGGCTGCATCCTCGAACAACTCGACGATCTTGGCCTCGCTGAAGACACGGTCGTTGTGTTCACAACCGACCACGGCCATTTCTACGGACAACACGGCCTCATCGCCAAGGGGCCGTTCCACTACGAGGACATGATCAAGGTCCCGTTCCTTGTGCGGTGGCCAGGACACGTGCCCGCCGGTCGGACATCCGACGCTCTCCAGTCGCTTGTGGATCTCCCGCAAACGCTGCTTTCGCTCTGCGGGATTGCGGCGCCCCGCGCGATGACGGGCGTTGACCAGAGCAAGGTCTGGCTCGGCAAGGCCGATCGCGCCCGCCCGCACGTCGTCGTCGAAAATCGCCACCAGCCAACGACCATCCACGCCAAGACCTATGTGGACGACCGTTACAAGCTGACGGTCTACTACAACCGCGACTACGGGGAGTTGTTCGACTTGCGCAGCGACCCTGGCGAGGCCAGGAACCTCTGGGCCGAGCCGGAGTGCAAGGACCTCCGTGCCGAGCTGGTGATGAAGCTCCTCTTTGCCGAGATGGGCAAGGAGCCGCTTTGGATGCCGCGCATCTGGATGGCGTGAGTCAGCCGCGCGGCCGCACCGGGTTCTCCATCAGGTCCACCTCGGCCCATGTCCGCTTCCTCAGGTCAACCCGAAGCGTTTTGACCTCGAAGCCGCCGAGTGTGACCTTGCGCCGCATTCCCGCAAATGGCAGCGAAACGACGGTCGTGCGCCGCCGTCCCGTCGGCTCGAAGAGGCGGAGGATCAGGGCGTCCCCGCGTTCGGCTTTTTTGATGGCAGAAACCTGGACGACCGAATCGCTGAGCGCCGCAAGCGGCTTTGGGGCCTTGCCCCCGCCGGCAGGGAAAAAGGAGAGGGCCATCGGGCGTTCGTTCCGTGCGGCGGCCTCGCGGTCCACTGCGGCCAGCCGCGGTCCTGCTGGCCCGGCGTTCAGCCAAAACCGGAACAGCCGTTCCCCCTGATCCATCCGCGGCGTGAAGCGGCCCGGCGGGAGCAACGGCCGGTCGTGGATCGGATGCGCGGAGTAGGCCGCGGACCGAAGCAGCGAGAGCCGTAGTTCGCCATTCTTGAAGTCCAGGCCATACGTCCCCTCGTTGATGCAGGTTAGCGCGTTGCCGTTTTGCGGCGAGACGATGGCGACCCATTTCTGTGCGACGGCTTCGCGGCCGTTGGCCGGAAGCACGTCGGCGCCGAAGGCGACCTGGCCGCGACATTCGGCCTTTCGGTCGGCCGTCGGAATCGAAAGCTTGAGCATCCGATCCTTCTCGTTGCAGAAGACGCGCGTCTCGATTTCGATCTCCGCACCGCGTTTCGGCAGCTTGTAGCGCTGGCAGAGGAACGAGTCGCCGTAGCCGAAGAGCGCCTCGACGACGGTCCGCACGGAGCCGTCCTCGATGATTCGGACGGACGGGAGCCGCTCGCCCGGCAGGCCCGAAAACTGCGCCCCGCGCTCCGGCGAAAGCAGCCGAAACCGCCCGGCGAGCTTCCGGAAACTCTGAACCCGCATGCCCCACGGGTCCGCGTCGTCGTCCATCACAATCGGCTGACAGGCGCCGGGCCGGACGTGCTCGACGCCCTTGACACGATACGAATCGATCAGCCCGGTTCGCGTGTTGATCACGACCCGCATGTCCCGCCCCCGGAACACGATGCGGCCGTTGCGAACTATTTGCCGCGGAAGTGGCCGCGACGGGACGACTTTCGTGCGGCAATCGAAGCGGTTCATCTGCGACGGGGCAAGCTCGGCCTCGAAGACCGCGCGCTTTCGCCAGTCGAGCGTGATGTTGCACGACTCTTGCTCGAGCTGCGTCGGCAGCGGCCGACCGTTCCGGCAGACCGTCACCTGCGTGAACGTCGTCCCCCAGTTCTGGTCGGGCAGATTGAACTCGCACTCGACGACCGCCCGAACAGGGAAGGGGTGCGGGTTGTAGACGAGCACGGGGATTTGACCTTCCGGCGCTCTCCGCTGGCCTTGCGCCAATGCGAAGAACGCCCGCGCCTTGAGCCGCGAGAGCGTTTCGAGGGAACGGCCCATCATTCGCAGCGCGGCCTCTTCTGCCGGCTGGATCGAAGAACCGGGAAGGACATCGTGGAACTCGCACGTTGCGAGGTCCCGCATCACGTCTTCGAGTTCTGCGGCGGGATAGGGCAAACCGACGGTGCACCACGCGGCGGCGAGCATCTTCTCGGTCGCGTAGAGTTCGTTTTCGAGTCGGCGGTGGTGTTGCTTGACGCGGATTTGCGAGGTGTAGCAGCCGACGGCCCAAGGGTTCATGTCGCCGCGGTGGACGGGCAGTTCGGCGGCGCGCTTCGAGAGTTCGCGGAAATACGCCTCGGGCGTCGAGTGGAAGATGCGAGCATCGGCGGCCCGTTCGCGGATAAACTCTTCGAGGCGTTCGAGGTCAACGCGGGACGGGCCGCCGCCGTGATTGCCAACGCCCCAAAGCACCATGATGCAGTCCTTGTCGCCAGCGGCCTCCAGCACGCGCCGCACCTTCGCTCGCGCCTGACCGCGGGCGGTGTTGTAGCCAAAAAGCGGGCGGTGGCCGAGCACCCGCGACCCGTCGTATCCCTCCCAGAGGAACTCATTTGCCGGCAGTGGACATTCCTTCTGACCGGGGCGGCAAACGAGGTAGGAGTCGTAGCCGCTCCGAGCGAGAATTTGAACAAGCCCGCGCGTGTGGCCGAACGGGTCGAAGTTGATCGCCGTCGTCGGCGTTGCACCGAACTTCTCGCGGAAATACCGCCGGCCGAGGAGGATTTGCCGAACGAACGATTCGCCGGACGGCATGTTGCAGTCGGGTTGCAGATACCAGCCGCCCATGATGTGCCACTTGCCGCGCCGCACGAGCTCTTGAATACGCCGAAAGAGCGCCGGCTCGTATTCCTCGACCCATCGGTAAAGGATGGCCTCGTTGTGGTTGAAGACGAACGAGCCGAACTCGTCGCAGAGGTCGGCGGCGACGCGGAACGTGCTGACCGCTTCCGCCGCGCCTTCCTCCCATTCCCAAAGCCAGATTGGGTCGAGATGCGCGTTGCAGATGAGATGCACCGTTTTCACCCGCTTCTCCTTTGCTGCGAAACACGGCTTTTGGCCGGCCGCCGTCCAGCCGGCCGCACGGGGGAAGCATATCCGCGCCGGTGCGAGTGGTCAATAATTCTCACGGTGGCAGGCACCGTGAGGACGGGAAGCGATTTGACCGGCGCTCTGGCTCCCCGCAGTTCCACGGCTGCCTGAATCACAAGACATGCAGCGGCCCCCTTGCCGCATCCCAGAACATGGGGTATCCTGTGCCGTAGAGTAGAGGCGGCACACCGACTGCCGGACTTTCGCCCGAGTTGCAGGCGATTTATCAGGAGAACGCGATGATGTCTGCGGGGACAGAGCAGTTGGCCATCCTGGGCGGACGACCCGCTGTGCCGCCCGGGACCATCAAGAACTGGCCGCCGATCGACCTGAGCGACCGCGAAGGTGTCCTCGCCTCGCTGAACCAGCCCAATCACGCCTTTGGACCAAACTGCACGGCTTTTCAGGATGAGTTCGCGGCGTGGAACGGCAACCGGCACGCGATGTTCACGAACAGTGGCACGGCGGCTCTTCACATGGCGCTGGCTGCGTGCGGCGTCGGCGCCGGCGACCACGTGCTGGTCACCGCCTATTCGTGGTCTTCGAGCGCGACCTGCATCCTTCACCATAACGCGATCCCTGTCTTCGTCGATATCGATTTCGATACGATGAACATGGATGTGGACAAGATCGAGGCGGCCCTGACGCCACGAACGAAGGCGATGGTCGTGGTGCATCTGCACGGCCTCGCGGTAAACATGGACAGGGTGATGGAAATTGCGCGGCGGCGCGGATTGCGGGTGATCGAGGATGCTTGTCAGGCCCACGGGGCATCCTTCCGCGGCAAGAAGGTGGGAACGTTTGGCGACTGTGCGGCGTTCTCGTTCAACCAGAACAAATGTCTCTGTTCCGGCGAGGGCGGAATGTTCGTCACAGATGACGCGGATCTGCGGGCGAAGGCGATACAGGTCTGGAACTTCGGCGAGACGCGCACGCCTGCCGAGACGCGCGACTATCACGCCTACGCGCTCGGATGGATGTATCGTGGGAACGATCTGACGGCAGCGTTCGGCCGAACACAGTTGAGGAAGTTGGACGGATATCTCGAAGTGCAGCGGGCCAATGCAGCGGTGCTGAGCGAGGCCCTCGCAGGAATCAAGGGACTCATCCGGCCGGTGGAGCCGGTCGGACACGGACACAACTGGTACAACTACACCTGCCGGATCGATGCGACGGCCTGCGGTTGGACGGGCGAACCGGGCCGCCTGCGCGATGCGATACTCAAGGCGCTTCAGGCCGAAGGGGTGCCGGCAGGGGTGTGGCAGAACTTCATCCTCCCGGCGATGACGGTCTTTCGCGCGAAGAACGCCTACGGGAGGGGCTGTCCCTGGACCTGCGGGGGCGGAGAGGACGTTGTTTACGATCCAGCGCGATTTCCTGTTGCGCAGCGACATTGCGACTCGCATTTCGGGATGACGACGCCACTGCGGGCGCCAAACGGGCCTGATGCGGTGTGGCGTGTCGCCGAAGGAATTCGCAAGGTATTTGAGAACGTGTCAAAGTTGGATCCAGACCAGATTCTCGCCCTCAACGAATGAGGCAAAGACCCGGTTGGGAGAGGAGACCATGTCCAACGGCACGAAGCCGCAACTGCTGATCGGATGGGCATCGCGAGACGTCACGCCGGAGCGCCCTGTCCTGCTCCGCGGGCAGTTCCACGCGCGCATATCCGAGGGAATCCTGGACCCGATCACAGTCACGGCGCTCGCGCTGGAAGGGGTCCAAGACGGACGCGCAACCGGTCAGGCGGTGATGGTCAGTTGCGACTGTGTTCACATCTCGAAAGACCTGGCCGCCGCAGTGACGGAGCGGCTGCGTGAACGCCTGCCCGAGATCGACACGCAAAGCGTCTGCCTCAACGCGACGCATACACACACAGCCCCCGGCAACAGCGCTGACGATCCCCGGTCCATAGGTTCGCTGCCTCCGTGCAAGGGCTTCAGCGCTCAAGAACTGGGGATCATGGAGCCGCATGAGTATCTGTCCTTTCTGACTGGCCGCATCGTCGACGCAATGGAAGAGGCGTGGCGGAACCGGGCGCCGGGCGGAGTGGGCTTCGGAGTGGGGCAGGCCGTGGTCGGACACAATCGCCGAATCACGTATTTCTCCGGCGAAACACGCATGTACGGCCAGACGGACGACCCCGAGTTCAGCCACATCGAGGGCGGCACCGACCATGCCGTGAACCTGCTCTGCACGTGGAACAAGGACACGGGCCTTACCGGAATTGTGGTCAACGTGGCCTGCCCGTCACAAGTGAGCGAACACCTGTTCCAAGTCAGCGCCGACTACTGGCACGACACCCGGACGGAACTCCGCCGCCGTCTCGGCGCCGCTCTTTTTGTGCTCCCGCAGTGCAGCGCCGCGGGCGACCAGTCGCCCCACGTGCAAGTAGGCAAGCTGGCCGAGGAACGAATGCTGCGACTGGCCGGCCGGACGCAGAGGCAAGACATTGCGGCCCGCATCGCCGATACTGTCTCCGCAATCCTGCCTCTCGTCGAACAAGATATTGACTGGAACCCGCGATTCGCCCACCGGGTGGAGATATTGCACCTGCCGGTGCGGAAGCTGACCGAGGGCGACGTGAGAGAAGCCGCTGCCGAGGCCGAGAAGTCTCGCTCCCGATACGAGGCGTTGCGGAAGGACCTGGAAGCGCACCCGGAGAAGATGCAACGGCCGCGCTGGTACGTTGACATCACGGCAGCGTATTCCCGAATGCTCTGGAGCCAGGGGGTGGAACGGCGTTTCAAGAGCCAGCAGACGCAGCGGACGCAGCCCGTGACGATTCACGTCATCCGGGTCGGGTCCATCGCCTTCGCCACGAATCCTTTCGAGTACTACCTCGATTTTGGCATACAGATCAAGGCCCGCAGTCCGGCAGTGCAGACCTTCGTCGTGCAATTGACCGGCGGCGATGCTGTGGGCTCGTATCTGCCGACCGTGCGCGCGACCGCGGGCGGCGGCTATGGCGCCCTGCCAGCCAGCACGCCGATTGGCCCCGAGGGTGGCCGTCTCTTGGCGCAGCGAACCGTGGAACTCATCAAGGAACTGTGGCGCGGGTGACGGCGAAACAGTTCTCCCGCTGCCAGCCACCGTGAGGACGCGACAAGATTTTACAGAAAATCGTCGCGGCGGGGTTCCTATTTTCGGGGCGATTCTGGAACAGTTATTACGGAGGAAAAGGCGCGGCGTCGGCGCAGATGCGGACGCTGCCTTCGTCTCCGAGCCGCAACAGCGTTTTCGTAGTCAGCGCCCTGTCTTGAGTAGCCGCAGGGCAACTGCTACAATGCGGCAGGACAAGAGGTTCTGGGCACGCCCGGCCAAGAAATGACCATCCCGGCCAGTCCGCCTTCCGCGGCGGCAGTGCTTGGACGCGCACAAACAATCAGGGAAGATGAGATGCGTAGAACGGCGATGATGTTTTTCGTGAGTGCGCTCGCGCTATCGCTTGGACTCCCCGCGAAGGCACAGGACTGGTGGAAGCCGTATTCTCCGCCCTGCACCGAACGCGAGAACGTGTTTGCGTTCACCGAAAACCCAGTGATCAGAGTGGTCGGCAAGGACCGCTACGAGATTACGTTCGCTGTGAAGGGCTACTGCGACGTCACGGTGGCGATTGTGGACCCGGACCCGACGAAGGAACTGGTGAAGGGACGGGGCATCGTCGTGCGGCATCTGGCGTCGGGCGTTCTGGGGCCAAACGCGCCGGCGCCGTTCCAGCAAAACTCCCTCAAGCAGACGGTTTACTGGAACGGGAAGGATGACCTCGACCTATACGTCCGCGACCCGGACAAACTCCAAGTGCGGGTGAGCTTGGGGCTGAAGCCGGAGTTCGACAAGCTGCTCGGAGACGCCGGGCCGAAGAGCATCCCCGGCTACATCTGGGGCCTGGCGTGCGACGAGGCCGGGGTCTATGTTTTCTACAAGGGAGCCGGCTCGCACGGCCACGTCGGACTCAAGAAGTTCGACCGCGAGGGCCGCTACGTGGCGACGCTCGTCCCGCCCCCCGCCAACCTCCCCGAAGAAAAACTCGCGGGCTGGTCCTACATCGAGTATGAGCCGGGCCGCAGGGCCGTGCAGGGCGTTGACGGGCACGACAGTTTCGCGCGCGACGGCTTTATGTTGCTCGGGGTGAACGGCAAGAGCACGGCCGACTGCCAGCCGGCAATCCACGGCGGCCGACTGTTTTTCTCAAACGCCGGATCGAGCGTGGCCGGCACGGCGCCATCGCTGCTCTTCTGGGTCCGCACCGACGGTTCGACGGACGTAGATGGGCTCCGGGGCGTGCCGCTCTTCCCGCCCGGTGCGTCGCATCCGCTGCCGCGCTTCGCCGTCTCGCCCGACGGAAAGACGCTGTATATGCTCTTGTTCGGTATGGGCGACCAGCAGGGCTCCATCGGGGCAGGCCCCCCGGCGGTGTTCACCCGCGCGACCAGCGGAAACGAGACGGCTCGCGTT
>CAZBRH010000061.1:9277-9524 GCA_964494245.1 uncultured Planctomycetota bacterium
GAACAGCCCGATGGGCATCGACTGCGACGCGGCGGGCCGCGTGTATGTCTGCGACCACGCGAACAATCGCGTCCAGGTGTTCGCACCGGACGGCAAGCACGTTCAAGCTATCCCCGTAGACCGTCCCTTCCTTGTCCGGGTGCACGCGAAGACCGGCGCCATCTATGTCGTCCACAAGGCGCGCGTTCAGGGGCAGACCCTCGGCCGGATCACAAAGTTCAGGAGCGTGGACGACCCGCGGGAAGAG
>CAZBRH010000061.1:9544-17898 GCA_964494245.1 uncultured Planctomycetota bacterium
GGCGGCGTTCGCGCTGGATTCGTGGTCGGCGCGGCCTCGTCTCTGGCTTGCCGGCAACATGTCCTCTACGAACACCGGCGGAGCGTTCGGCAGCGGGCCGGGCGTGCATGTTTGGGAGGACGACGGGCAGACGCTGCGCAAGATTATGGATTTCGACGAAGAGGCGAAGGCAGTCGCTGGGGCGAACTACATCGGCAATTTCTCCGCCGCCTCGCCCGGACCGGGGGGCAAGGTGACCTGCGACCCGACGCGTGAGGAAGTGTATTGGGAACACCGGCTGCTTTTTGACCTCCGCACCGGAGACCTGAAGGGCCGCGTGAAGATACCGGGCATTTACGACGACATGGCGGTAGACCGGCGCGGCTACCTGCACATTCACCTGAACCCCGGATTCGACCACCAGGGCGTCGTGCGGTATGATCCGGGGCAGCGGACGTTCCAAAAGGATGCCGGCGTGTTCGTCTATCCCGAAGTCCCCTACGACTACGGGCAGGAAATCCCCGGACATTACAGCGCGCCCCGCAAGGGAGCGTTGCCGGTCAAGGACCAGCCGGGGGCGAAGTTCTTTCAGGACGGCATCGGTGTCAACATGGTCGGCGACGTCGCGGTCAACAGCAACATCTACTACGTGCCGAAGTTCGACGACCTGACGCGCGACGCCGCGCTTTCGTCCACCGCCATCAACGACATGCGGGCACGGAACGAATACAACTCATCCATCGGCAACAAATACGCGGAGTTCGAGCGGAAACTCCAGGACTGGGCCAAGCGAGGCGAGGACATTTACTCGATTCCGCGGCGGCCGGGATTCCCCGCGGCGGGTGCAACGGTCTGGACGTTCGACCGAAGCGGCGAACTGCGGGCGAAGTCCGCGGCGGTGATTGGAATGCACATTGCAGGCGTCCAGATCGACGAGGACGGCCACCTGTATTTCGTGACCGCGCGGCCGCGGCATATTGGCGGCCGGCCCTTCTTGGCGGGGCGAACGGGGACGTTCGGCGCGGGGCCGGGCAAGCCGGACGCCGCTCCCTTCACCGGCTCTTTCGTCAAGAGCCGAGGCGCTGACGTGGCGTTCCTCTCGAAGGCGGCGATTGTTCCGATGGACGAAACGCCGCCTCGCCCCTTCGATGTGGCGGGCGGTTGGATCGAGGGAGCACTGTGGGTATATGCCGGCGCCTCGCCGATTGTTGCGGGCGGCTGCACCTGTCCCACGATGAGGCCGCATCTGGATTGGTTCAAGCGGACGTTCCTGAGCGAGGCATATCGGCACTCCATCGGCGTTTTGGACACGAACGGCAACCTCATCATGCACATCGGCCAATACGGCAACTACGACAGTTGGCACGGGCCGGCGAGCCGAATTCCCGTGGGGGGCGACGGGATCGGACTGTTCGTGCCCCGGATGATATCCGGTACCGATAACTATCTCTGCTTCCAGGATTGGGGCGAGCGACTCGTGGTCCTGCGGCTCCACTACCAGGCGGAAGAAACGGTTCGGATTGAGTAGGCGCCTCCGCCAACAAGGGCAAGGAGGGGACAATTGTGAACGTTGGGACAGAAAAGAAGGGCAGACAGATGGGCAGGCCGGCGATGCTGATGCTCGTTGCGGTATGCCTGGGCTGCGTGGAGATCGAGCAGGAAATCCACGTGAACCACGATGGTTCCGGCCGGATCGTGGAGAAGATCGCCCTGTCGCCACGAGGGGCGCGCATGCTGGCAGGGGCCGCCCGACAGGCGGGCCGTGCCGCCGAAGAGTCCGCACTGTTTTCTGAGGAGTGCTTCCAAGAGCGGCTGAAGTCCATGGGAGAAGTCACGCTGGAAAGCCGCAAGCAAGTGAAGCTGCCGGACGGCAGAACGCAGATTCAGGCAACATATACCTTCAAGAATCTGAACAAGGTGCGGCTGTGGGTCGTTCCCACGCTGAGCTACAAGTTGAAGGTCGGCACAAACGTGCGCACGGCTTTGGACGGCGCGCTGCGGCTGTCGTTCCAGCCGGAATACGTGGCGTGGGGCCGGATTTGGCGGGAAACGGTTCAGGTGCAGGCCCCGACGCCGCCGCCGATGGCGCAGCCCGTTATGTCGCCGGCGGACCGAGAGAAGTTCCTTCGAGTCCTGCCGATTTTTCTGGACATGATTCAAGACCTGCGGCTTTCGATTGTGTTGGTTGCCCCGATTGAGGAGTTCGAAGAGCCGAAGGACATGCTCTGGAACCTGACGGCCGACCGCAATCGGGTAACGCTCTTCAAGGTGGACGGACGGGGCATATCGCATGCGCCGTCGGCGATGCTGCAACTGATTATGGACGAGGTTGTCGATACCGGCGTCGTTCGGGGAGTCCCCGGCATCTTCACCGCCTGGCCCGTGGAGCACGGCGGGCGCGGGATGCGGTTCATGAAGTCGATACCGGCCCCTCAAACCGAGTGAGGTCATGCGAGTGCGACGCTGCATCTTTCTCTTCAGCGTTGGCCTGGGGCTGTGTGCGGCGCTTCGTGCGCTTGGTGGGGAGCCGGTCCCGATGCCGTCCACGTCCCCCAAAGGCGACGCCGCATCCGCAGCGCCGACGTTGGAGCAAATCTACCAGGGATACGAGCCCGGGTTCAGCCAGGTGAATCGGCAGAGGATCGCATCGGACGCCGGACTGAGGGAGTCGCTGCGCTTCTCCCGGCAGAACCATTATGCGAGCATGGCCGACGTCCAGGTGGACGCCCAAGTTCCGCCGCTCATCAAAAAGGCCAACGAGCTGGTGGCGAAAGGCGAATATCGCAAGGCCACGCCGCTCTACCGAACGGTGCTCGAGGAGTTTGGCGACGACCTCTATCCGATTGCCGAGGAAGGCATATTCATCCCCGCGTCGCTCTACGTCCAGCGGCGGATTCTCGCATACCCGAAGAAGGAGCTCGAGTATTACCGCGTCATGTACGACCCCGCAGCGAGGGATATCTACCAGCTCGCAGTCAAACGATACTCCATCTTCGATTACAAGGAACTTGCGAAGCGGCACCTTGCAACGTCCTACGGCGACGACGCCTTGTTCGCGTTGGGAAACGCCGCCCTGGACGCTGCCCACTACGACGAGGCCCGCCGTCAATATGAGCAAATCGTCAAATACCACGGGGCGGCGGATGACGACAGCGATGACGTCACGCTGGATCGGGACCAGGTCTGGGCGCGGCTCGCCATCTGCTACCGCCACCTGGGGCGCGAGGCGGAATACAAGGAAGCTGTCCAACGGATCGCCAACCGCTCCGAGCCGACAATTGCCCGGCTCCTGAAACAACTTGACCAATTTCGGTATGACGAGTCCGCGGCCCGACAGGCCGAGGGGCGACGCAGCGCACGCTACGACGCAATGGACGACCGGTCTCTTTCGCAGCCCATGCCCTACCCCTTCGCAGCGAACCGGGGCGAATGGACCGCCGCGCTCGGGCGGCGGGACTGGGCGCTCGAGCCCGAGGCCCTCCCGTGGGCGACCGACACCGACCTGATCTACAAAGACCTGAACGTCCTCTACAGCCGTTCTCTCCTGACGGGCGAACTCAACTGGGCGTTCGGGCCGGGCGGTTCGAGCCCCGATTGGGATTACAACCCCGGCGGCGCATGGGGCGGCATCTGCGGCCCGGACTTCTATCCAGAACAGTCGATCTTGGTCCACGATGGCGTCGTCCTTGCCAGCATGTTCGTCTATGGGCCATCCCTCGTCGCCGTGGACGAATACACCGGCCGGCTGCTCTGGGCCAAAGGGCCGATAGCCGCGATGACCGAGGATGAATGGCTCGACCGCTATCAGGCCGCGCCAGCCGCGGGGCGCGGGATGATCGTCGCACCCGTGGTTCACGATGATATCCGCGGCCTCGCTCATATTTCGTCGAGCGCCGACCTCGCTGCGTTCGAGACAAGAACAGGCCAACTCCTTTGGCGGACAACTCTCTCCCGCATCAATCCGCTCAAAATCACGCAAAGCCGGTATCCGCGAAAAATCCGTATCCTCTCCACTCGCCCCCTCATCTCGAACAACATCGTCTATCACGTCACCAATGCCGGCGTTGTGGCGGCCGTGGACGCTCGGACGGGCGATATTCGGTGGCTGACGCGGTATCCGCAGAAAAAGAACGTGCTGGACAACCTCGAAAGCACCGGGCGAATATGGCACAACAATCCCCCCATACTCCGCGGCAACCGGCTCTACGTGACCCCCGTGGACTCCGACCTTCTCCTGTGCCTCGACACGGAAACGGGGCGGATTCTCTGGACAGCCACGCAGTCCTGGGACGCGAACTGGTGGCGAGGGCACGGCGGCGGGCAGCAATGGTACCCACAAGTGAAGCGCATGGTCGGCTTCACTGCCGAAGGCCTGCTGGCGCTGTCCTGGAGCGACCTCGTGTTCCTCGACCCGGAGACGGGCCGCATGGCCTGGCGCGCCCGCATGTCCTCCGGAGATTGGCTGGAAGGCGGCGACCCACGAGGAAAAGTGCTCAAGCTCGTCGGAACGCCGCCCAAGGGGCTGACCCCCGCAATCAACGGCGAAGGCGACGACTACTGGTGGTTCCTCGGTGTGATCGCCAGCGCCCCTTCGCTCACCCGCGACGGAAAAATCTACTTCTCGATGAGGTCATACGACAACAACTCCGGTGGGCTGCTCTATTCGGACTACTGCCTGGAGTTGAAAGATCGCAATCTTACGCACCAAAGAAGATGGTTTCAGGGCATCCACAACAACCTGCCCGTGGCGAAGCAGGTGGTCAACGAGGAACCGGAGCCCTTTCTCCCATCGCAGCGGATGACTTTCACCCGGTGGGGCGTCCCGTTCGAGATCGACGTGACCACAACGCACATTGTCGCACGATACGACCGAAAGAAGCTCGAAGCCGAACTGGCAAAGCGGGATGACCTGCCCACACTCTTCGCCAAGGCGGAGATTGCTCGGAAAAACGGGGAGATCTCCGAAAGCATCCGTCTGTTCGAGGCATGCAAGAACCGCCTGCCGTCGGAAGAGCAGGACATGCGCGGAAACATCAACCTGCGGCTCTACCCGCTCTACATGACGCTCGCCCGATGGGGGTATCAGTCGGGCGACCTAGACCGTGTGGAGTGGGCCTGCAAGCAGATGGGCGCATCGGCGTCCAATCCATCGCAGGAAATCCGAGCGCTGCTCGCCTTTTCAGAACTGCACGAACGCCGCGGCGACTGGGAGCGCGCGGCGGCCGTCCTCCGAAACGCCTCCCGACACTACTGGCGCGAGCCGCTGATGACCTCCGGCCTCGAAACCGGGAACCGGGCCGAACGCCTGGCCACCGCAGAAAAGGCCCTCGCTAACCTCCAGGCCGAAGTGCCCGCGGTTTACGCCAACGTCGCCAGCGAGATGGCCGCCCGCGAAAAGGCCCGTCTGCCGGACTACTTCCTCGCCGTCGCGGACGTTGACGAAGACCGCGTGGTCGAAACGCGAGGTCTCGTGGCCCGACGACTGCTTGCGCTGCTAGACCGAAGCCCCGAAGCATTTCGCAAGCGATATGAGGAACAAGCGGCGGCGGAACTCAAGGCGCTGACCGGACTGGACGTGGGCGAGCGGCTGCTTTGGTGCTGGCCGGGCTCGGCAGCGGGCCGCGCCAAACTCGCCGAACTTTACGCAAAGGCAGAGGCGGCCACGGGGGTCGATAAGGTCATCCAGACCGGAAAACTGGACGACCTCGCTGAAGCGTGCGGACTGAAGGCAGCCGCCCCGCCTGCTCCCGCTGCACCGCCGCCCGGCCTGCCGACGGGCGAGGGCTGGACGGCGAGGGAAGAAGCCAACGGCGAGCCGGACATCGTCCGGCTCGCGCTCCCGCAGCGCAACGGCGGAGCCGACACCGCGCATCTCCTGTTCGTCGGCGGACGGAAGAGAAGCGCCTACGGAAACCGCTTCACCGTCGGCTGCTGGGACATGCGAACCGGGCGGAAACTCTGGGAAACCCGCGAAATCCTCCTCTACGGCAAGAGGATGGCCGAGGAGGGCTACGAGACGGGCTTCGAAGAAATATGGACCCACGGAGAGCTCGCCATCGTTCACGGCCGCTACGATGTGATCGCCATGCGCTGGGCGGCGGACCGCGACCTCGACAGCGCCGGGCGAAAGGAGAAGGCCTGGCATTTCCGCACGCCGCTTGGCTTTGAAATCCTGAACGCCGGAATGCAGGGTTCCGTAATTGTGTTGTGCGGGCGGCGCGGCACGGTGGCGCTCTGGGCGGAGACCGGCGAAATCATCTGGGACGCACCCGAAGAAGGCGAATACTACGCCGGGCCGTTCTTCCACGAAGGCACGGTGCTGACGGTGAGAAACAGCCCCGCGGCCGTGTCATTCCGCCGCCTCAGCAGCGGGCGGCTCCTGAGCTGCCTCCGGCTTCCCGGACTGACGACGAACCGGAAGCACCCGCTCTACATGGCCGAGGCGGGCACGGCGAACCCCGCCGCCGCTCAAGCCGCCGAGGCCTATCCCGTCGCCTTCGCCGACGGAAAGCTCGCCGTGGTGGACGGGCGCAACTACCACCTGATTGACGTCGCAACGCAGGAACGCGAATGGTCTACGCCGGTGACGAAGCTCGACCCGGCGATGGACCCGTCGTTCCGCCTTTGGCTGCACGGCGGCCGCCTGTTCGTCCTGAAGCCCTATTACGCTGTCCTCGAGAACGCCGTGTTTGAGGTCGCCAGCGGGGACTTGCTGTGGCGGCGGCGGGAAGGCGGAAAAAGGGCCGATGAGAAGCTCAAAAAAGTCGAAGGAATGATCGAGAAGGTCGAAGGGAAGGAACTGACGGGCGTGCTGGGTTCGATGGTGTTCGTCGGTGGCAAGGTGTATGGCATCCGCTACGAGATGGGCTCGTCCACAGTGGCTCTCGTTGGGATGGACCCCGAAACCGGGAACGAGTTGATGCGGGTGGAGCAAAAGGGGTACGAAGACCCGGAGGCCTACGTGGAGCCGAGCGCGAGCGAAAACTGCGTCGTCGTTCGAGTGCAGGCGGCGAACCGCTACGAGGTATGGCAGGTCGACGTGGCTGCGGAGAAGCTGGTGCAAAAGCTCAGCGTGACCGGACACGGACGGCTGGGCGAGTACGGCGACGTCTCGGCCGTCTGGCAAGGCCCCCACCTCGTCATCTGGACTCACGCCCGGCGCTACTACACGGCGCCCAACCCGTAATCACGCCGCGGTCTGCCGCAACCGGCGGAAGGTATGCCGCTCGACGTCCAGTGAGCGAAGGAGGTCCAAGGTGAGACTGATTTCACGAGCGCTGGTCGCCGCTATTCTGACCGTGTGCGCCGGAACTTGCGCCATCGGCGAAGAAAGCTCCTCGGAAGATCAGAATCCGCCAAGAGGCAAGCGAATGACGACACATCCGGTCGGCGTCACCGACACGAAGGACTTCGGTCCCGGAGTGCTGCGGATCGGCGACCTGAACGGCGATGGGGCGCCCGACCTGCTGGTCGTCCAAGCCGTCTATGAAACGCGGGAGATTACCTGCCTGACGGCCTTGACGCTTGAGGGCAAGGTGATCTGGCAAACCGGCGAGCCGTCCGCCCGGAACGCACACGCCCCCTATTCCGATCTCCCCGTGCAGCTCTATGATTGGGACAACGACGGCGTCAACGAGGTTCTCTATGTGCGCCAGGCCAAGTACATCGGGGGGAATCCGAGCTACCGTGAACGAGCCGACCGGTACGAGGGCGATGCTACAATGGTCGTGCTGGACGCGTTGACCGGCAAGGAGAAGAAGCGATTCGCCATCACCGGCTTCTGCGACCTCGACGGCGACGGCCGCAGCGACATCGAGCAGGTGCGGCAGTTGATCGAATTGAACGGCGGGATCATCGATGCGTGGACCGATGACAAGGGCGAAATTCAAGGCGAGATCAGCATCAACACCCGTTATCTCGTGCTCGGAGATCAGCCGGGAGATCGCGGCGCGGCCGGCACGATCGCCGGGTTCACCAAGATGGTGACCAGCGCCGAAAAACTCGGCATCCAGAAGATCCCGTTGCCCGACCTGTTGCAGCGGATGGGCTGGAAGAACCAAACTCCGGTGGTCCGCTACGGGGCGGGCGCCAATCCGGCCGACTTCAAAGCGAAGGCCCCCGAGGGCGCACGGACCTCGACCGGCAACGTGAGCGATATCTTCCGTCCGCGGACGCCGCCCCGGTCGGGATCGGGCGGGGCGTTCTGACGCAGCCTCGAAACCGCCGACGGAGAGTCAATGCCGATCGGCGGGGTGTTCCGGCCGAGCATCGGGCCGAGAGTCAATGACTTCCAACAGGCGACGCCGCGCGGCCTCGAGCTTCGCGGCGTCACGGCATTTCTCGCCGTCGGGACCGGTCCCGTCGAAGACATCGAC
>CAZBRH010000062.1:0-6701 GCA_964494245.1 uncultured Planctomycetota bacterium
CATCCCGTCCCACATCTGAAGCTTGCCGTCGGGGCCGCGACGCACTCCGACCGAACCGCCCGGAACGACGTTGATCATGTAGCCGCCATCGCGGAATGGCTGGTATTCCACACTAACCCGATCTGACACGGCGTTGATCGCCCAGCCAACACCAGCGAGGTAGCGGCAGTCGATGTGCGTCGGCGTCTCCCCCGTAACCCTGATGATGACGTGATCGTCACTTGGGCGGTCAATGTCCAGAACCTGATTCCCAGTCGTCAACACGTAGTGATTCACGCCGACGCGCGTGACCTGTATCTGGACGCCGTCCGTGCTTGTGATGAGCCAGTCGAACGGCCCGACGCGACGAATTTCGATCATGTAGCCGATGTTTGAGACAATGTGCCAGCCGAGGTTCGGGTCGATCTGGTCGATATCGAGCCGCAAGTAGCCGCCGAGGCACGGCATGAACGAGAAATCGGGGAACAGCGCCATCGCCTCAACGCCCTTCTCGACACCGCCCACCGTGTGCCGGGCGTTGGCCACGGCGCTCCGGCGCATCTCGCGCTTCACCAGCGCATTCCCGCTCACGGCGATCGCCCGCTCTACCCGCCCAAGGATCTCCAACCACGTGTAGCAACGCGGAATCCATTCGTCCGCCTCGGCGAGCGCCTCGTTGTAGCGACCAACCGGATCGGCGACGCCGACTACTTCATCGGACGGATAGGGTGGGCCCGTCTCCTTCAGTTCTGCCAGCGTGCCGAAGACGACCACGTTCGTCGCATACCGTATCGCGTTGTAGTAGAGATAGGCCATCCCGTCGTTCAGGAACGCGATAGTCGAGACGAGATTGGCCTCGGTGAGCGCGCCACTCCGTGCGGCGGCGTCCGCCGCGTTCTGCATCTCGACACGGTGCGAGACGACCTGCCCGACGTTGAACACCATCGCCGTAAAGGTCACAAGGAGAAACATCGAGATTGCGCCAAAAACCATCACCTGCCCGCGGGTGTCCACGATGAGTAACCGCCGGGCGAGGGTTGCCCCTCGCTCAGCAGCGCGCGTGTCGCGTGTCGCGCTCATCGCATTCTCCTCAATCACGGGTCCGGAATCACCGGATGTCCTTCAGCGGCTCGGAGTTCCTCGTCCCAGGGAACCGGGCGCGTGTATCGACTCTTGAGCACAAAGTGCGGGGCGTCGTTCATCATAACAAACAGCCCCTCCGGCTCGTCGCCCGGCTCGACCGGACGCGAGATGGGCTTGAAAATCATACTGACGAACGGCACAACCATCTCGTAGAGGTGCGTCACCTCGACCGACACCGCGCCGCTGCCGTTCCCGATAGGGTCGAGCACGTTGACACTGGTCTTGACGGACGCCGCCTCCGACCGCGGCAGGACGCCCCAGCCCGGGACCGTGATCGGCTGCCCAGTGCCCGCCGTGAACGACTGGCCCGCGATGGAGCTGCATACCATCTCGGCCGCGCGCTCGGGGTCCTCGCCCACTAACTCTGCACGGGCGGCAGCAAACGCTGCATAATCGACGACCGTTCGCGCGACCAAAAAGAGCGAAATCTGAATGACTCCCAACACGAGCATCAAGAGCACCGGAAACACGATGGCAAACTCAGCGATGGCCACACCACGCTCGCGCCAAAAACGCGGACAAATGACACGTTTCGCCCTCGAGCGAACGGAAATCATCTGCCCCGATTGTCCGTGCCTTCGCGTCATACCGTCAACACCCATGCGGCAAGCGTCCCGATGACGATAGCCGAAACATACGGAATCTCGGTCATTTCAGCAGCGTCGGGCCGCGCCTCGCGCTCCTTTCGAAACCGGCGCGGCGCAAAGAGCGCCAGCACGCTGCCCTTCAGGCCCTCCTTCAGCCGTCCGCGCCAGATGAGAACTGCAATCGCGATCACGGCTCCAACACACGCGGTAAACACCGCGGCGTCCAGAAAGAATCGCCAGCCCTTGAGGGCCCCGACGACACACATCAGCTTGACGTCGCCGCCCCCCAGCATGCCCATCAGAAACGCGAGGCCAAAAATGCCAACGGCCAGCGCCAGCCCGAACACAGCGCCGATGAGCGGTTCGCCAAGCGCCGTCGCGGGCGCCGTCCCCTGCGCCCCTTCCGTGGCGCCCGCAACATAGTTGATCAGCAGCCCGAGCCCGATGGCCGGCAGTGTGCACCAGTTATGCACCTTCCCGCGCGTGAGGTCGGTGAAGAGCGCAACACCGAGCGCCACGAGCAGGACGCAATCGCGCACAAGGGCGATGGCGTCGGCGCTGCTCATCAGGCATTACCCTTGGACTTAGGTGCGGGACCTACTCGCCCAAATGGCGTAGGTCGCGGTCAATCAGGCCGTCGGCCGCGCCGCTGCGGTCCTGCTGCTCCGCAGACGAATGGCCGGCGATCTGCTTCGTCATCGCCGCATACAAGCTCCGAAGCTGTGTGCCGAACAGCTTCAGAATGCCGATGCTCGCGATGGCGACGAGCGCCACAATCAGGGCATACTCGGCGACCGTCTGTCCCAGCGACTTCTTCCGCCGCCAAAGCAGCTTCCCAAATGCTCCCAACATCTCACCGTCCTCCTAAACGGAACCACCACACTCCGCCCCTACGGAAGCGGAAAACAAATCAGCCGTGTCAGGTCCGAATAGAAGCTCGACGCCGCATCGAGAACAGCGATGGTCGCGCCGATGAGCACAAGCACGCACAGTGTCGCAACCAACGCATACTCAACGGCCGTCTGCCCTCGCTCGCCTGGCTTCAGCTCGCTCACGCGTCGGGCTCCTTCTTCCTCCCACAGGAATTATACTACAACCACAACAGGAGTTTTGTTTGAAAAGGTAAAAACTGCCAAGGGTTTACACTTCTTTACGTTCGCCCCGAGGCGGCCGCCGGCCCGCGCTTCCCCGCCGCCGGAGCCGCCCGATAAGCCCTTGCAGCGCATCAGCGCGCCGCACGTCGAATCCCGCTCCGGTCAGCCGTCGGGCAACCCCCAACACGAACGCCCTCCCCCGCCCCCGCGAATACGGCTCGCCTGTGTAGTGAAAGAGCGTCCCACCCGGCCGCAGCACCCGCGCCAGCTCCATATAGAACGCGCTGCCATAGAGCGCTCCCGCACGAGAGAAGCGCGGCGGGTCGTGGATTACACAGTCGAAAACGCCGTCCGCCTGCGAGGCCACGAACGCAGCAGCGTCGGCTAGCACCAGCGTGATTACCGGGTTCGTGAAGTACTCAACGGACCACGGGTTCTGCCGGGCGATGGCCCGGACGTTTGGGTCCACCTCGACGGAGACGACGGAGGCCGCTCCCAACCGCGCCGCGGCGATCGCCGTGTATCCCAAGCCCCCACAGGTATCGAGCACCCGCATGCCCTTGCGGACGACCGAGCGGGCCGAGTTCATCGCGTTCTCGAACGGCGCCGTCCCAGTCGTGCGGTGCATCTGGATGCCGCTGATCTCGATGGTCGGGGCCTCGTCCGTCGGGATCAGCTTGTAAAAGAACGGATGGGCGGCAATGTGCACTCCCCGAACGCAAAGCGCGCCCCCGCCGGACTCCGGCGATTCGATGACAAAGCAGCCGCGCGCCGATTCGGCGATCAAGGTGAGTTCCGCAACACCCAGCACGGCGCTCGGATCGGCCGTGCCCAGTTGTGCGCCGCCCGGCGTGGCGGCCACGCGGCTCTGCGAGAGGCCGAGGTCGAGCGAGCAGAGCACCTCGCCCCCACCCCCGCGTATGGTGGCGAGAAGCCGCCCCGCAAGTTCCGGCGTCAGCCAGTAGCGCCCCATGAAGGCGATTCTATGCCCGCCTCGCAGCGCCGTCAACACGCGGTCGCGATGTGCTTGACATCCACCTCTGCGGGCCTATGCTGTTGCCGTCGGTTTGCCGTCAGAGACAAGGAGGCAAAGGGGACCTATGACAAATCGTGAACGCGCACTGGCTGTGTTGCACTACCAGCCATACGACCGCCTGCCGCTCGTGCATTTCGGGTTTTGGAAAAGCCCCGACGGAACGCTGGCGAAATGGGCGGCCGAGGGGCACATCACCGCTGAGGAAGCGCGCGACTGGGGCGACGGGAACGCCGTGGACCGCGCCATCGCAGGCCGCCTCGGCTTCGATTTCAATTGGTCTCCGTCGTTCAGCCCGAACGTTGGCCTCCAGCCGAACTTTGAGCCGCAGGTCATCAAAGAGTTCCCCGACGGCTCTCGCCACGTCCGAAATGCCGTCGGAGCGATCCTGCTCGAAAAGCCCGGGGCCGGGTCGATTCCTCCCCACGTCGGCCACACGCTGACCGACCGCACATCCTGGGAAGAGCACTACCGCTGGCGTTTCCAGTTCAACGAGGAGCGGGTCGCGAAGGCCAATGTCCGCATCGGCGACCAGGTCGCGCGGTTTGACCGCGGCGGGATCGATCTGCTCCGCTCCGCTGACCGCCAGATACCCTGCGGCCTCTTCTGTGGCAGTCTCTACGGCCGGGTCCGCGACATGATGGGCATCGAGGGCGCCTGCTACCTGCTGGCCGACGACGAAGAGCTTTTCACGGAGATCATCGACACCATCGCCGATCTCAGCTACCGGGTCGTCAAGTTCACGCTCGACTCTGGCGCGAGGTTCGACTTCGGCCATTTCTGGGAAGACATCTGCTTCCGAAGCGGCCCGCTCGTTTCACCCCGGGTCTTCGCCGAAAAGGTCGGCCCGCACTACAAGCGGATCACCGACCTCCTCCGCGCACACGGAACGGACATTGTCTCACTCGACTGCGACGGCAAGATCGACGCGCTCGTCCCCATCTGGCTCGAAAACGGCGTCAACACGATGTTCCCCATCGAGGTCGGCACGTGGGGCGCGAGCATCGCGCCCTGGCGCGAGCAGTATGGCCGCGAGCTCCGCGGCGTCGGCGGGATGGACAAGCGGGTCTTTGCCCGGGACCGCGCCGCCATCGACAAGGAAATCGAGCGGCTCAAGCCGCTCGTCGCACTCGGCGGCTACATCCCCTGCCCCGACCACCGCATCGCCCCCGATGCCAAGTGGGACCTCGTCCGCTATTACACCGACCGCATGCGGCAGGAGTTTGGCTGAGTGACTTCAAAAGAGCGCGTGCTGACTGCGCTCGCACGCCAAGAGCCCGACCGCGTCCCCGTCAACTACGGCGCCAATCCAGGCATCGACGCGCGCCTCAAAGCACACTTCGGCCTCGGCCCCAAAGACGACGAGGGGCTGCGGCGCGCGCTCGGCGTGGATTTCCGCGGCGTCTGGCCGGCCTATGTTGGCCCCCGGCTTCACCCGGAACTGCCCGCCCGCCACGTCGATCCCGAATGGGGCGTCCGCACGCGCTGGATCCAACACGAAACAGGCGGCTACTGGGATTGCTGTGAGTTCCCGCTGCGCGAGGCGGACGAAGAAGCCGTTGCCAACTGGCCGATGCCGTCGCCGGACCACTACGCCTACGGCCGCATCCCAGCGGCCTGCGCGCGACACCGAGAGTTCGCCGTTTACCTCGGCCACGCGGGCGTCGGCGACATCATCAACAGCGCCGGCCGAATCCGCTCGATGGAGCAGGTGCTGATCGACCTCGCGACCGACGACCCAGCGGGACTACGGCTGATCGACCGTCGGCTCGATATCCAGATCGAAATCCTGCGACGCTCGCTCGAAGCCGCCCGCGGCGGAATCGATTTCGTCTGGATCGGCGAAGACCTCGGCACACAAACCTCCCCGATGATCAGCCCTGCCCTCTTCCGTAAGCACATCCGGCCACGACACCAACGTCTCGTCGATGTCGCCAAATCGTTCGGCCTCCCCGTCATGATCCATTGCTGCGGGTCGAGCAGTTGGGCATTCGACGATTTCATCGAGATGGGCATCGACGCCGTCGACACGCTCCAGCCGGAAGCAAAGAACATGGCGCCCGCCTACCTCAAGGCGCGCTACGGCAGCCACCTTGCCTTCCACGGCTGCATCTCGACCGCCGGCCCCGTCGCCTGCGGAACAGTTGGCGATGTCATCACGGACGTGCGCAGAACCCTTGAAATCATGATGCCAGCCGGCGGTTATTGTCTTGCACCGACGCATCAGCTCCAGGACAACTCCCCCACCGAAAACGTCGTGGCAATGTATCAGGCCGCGCACGAATACGGACGATACCGCTGACGAGAGCAGGACTGCGCCCTCCCGCACCTAGCCGCAGCAAGCCCGCAAACGCCCGGCGTTGGAACCCCAGAAAAAAATTGCAAAAAAACGCAACAAACTTATTGACCACAGGGCGGCGACTCATATAATGCCGTGTTCCCCGCGTCAGCGTTGACCGGATGTGCTTGTTGCTTGAGGGAAAGGTCATGGATTCCAAGAGGGCCCGGATCGAGTTGATCCGGCAGCGGCATCGCAAGTTGATACTTGAACCCCGCAGACGAATCGAGTATGCTCTGCTTGACGACTGGGACGAGGAACCCCTGTTCGACGACGTGGAGTTAGCGAGCAGGTATTCCCGTCTGGGCGACGTCCAGTACGAGACCGAGTAGGAGCCAAAGCGGTGCCGTGCGGTAGGAAGCGCCGGAAACGCAAAATCACTACACACAAGCGGAAGAAGCGCCGAAAGGCCAATCGCCACAAGAAGAGAATCCGCTGACGCGCGCATGCACTCGAGGGAGTCCCGTTGCGTCGGAAGTCTGCCGTTGCGGTTCTCTTTGCGTCCGGGGTGTAGCTCAGTTTGGGTA
>CAZBRH010000062.1:6752-11808 GCA_964494245.1 uncultured Planctomycetota bacterium
CACTCACCCCGACCATTTTTCTTATACGGCCGTTCGGCGAGAAGATCACTCTCTTTCTCCTTCATTCGCAAGTGGTTGCGCGGTCGACGGTCAACGGTACGGTTCAAACCGGGTGGAGAGGCGACGGGACTTGCGAACCGTGCCGTTGCAGCAAGGCAGCCCACGAGAGGACTGGGGACGGAACCGGGGGGCAAGGCAGCGAAGGATCAACGCGCACGACTACGAAAGAATTCCGCGATTTCCGGTTTTCCTGATTCCCGAGAAACCGACAGGGTGAGATCGACGAGCCCATCTTCGTCTGCCTCGATCTGAATGTCGTTCATGGCTAGAAACACGATAGCCGCAGCCGCGCCCGTTCTCTTGTTCCCGTCGAGAAACGGATGGTTCTGCACAATGTGGTACAAGTAGGCGGCCGCCATCTCGAAGATGTCGGCATGCAGGGATTCTCCGCCATAGGCCATCTGCGGCATGGCGACTGCCGATTGCAGCAACCCGATATCGCGCGTTCCTTCCGTTCCTCCATACCGCTCGATCATGCTGGCGTGAAGCCGCATGACCTGCCTCAGGTCCAGGAACAGGGGAGTCGGCATGGCCTACTCCGCCAGCCGTTTCATGGCTTTGCCAAATCGCTTGTGGACCATGGCTACCGCCTCGTCGAACTTTTTTGACTCCTCGCTGGAGCGCACAGGCGTCAGGACCAGCGAGCGGCCGTCCGACATGATCTCGAATGGCGTGTCCGGCGTGGTGTGCAACAGCTCCAAAATCGGCTTGTCGATCACCATCGCATAGCTGTTTCCGTGCTTCGTCAGGGTCTTGATCATGGCTCTTCTCCTGTTGAAGATGGCACAATGTATATCCAATGTAATGACATCCGTCAAGCGCGTGATCTTCCGAGTGAGCGTGGGTGAATCTGCCCGCCCGGGGGCCGGATTCAGGCGCAAGCGCGCAGAAGGCGCGCGACGGTGGCAACTAACGGCATGGCTGGGCCATCGAAAACGGTCACGATGGGCGCGATGAGTTAGGGGGACGCTTCAAACGAGCGCCACTCGCCCCGGCCATTTCGACCGAAACGAACACCGTAAACAACGCGGACAATCAGGGACAACAGACGACACAAGCCGGATACCTGCAAGGACTTGCTCCCCCCCACACACAGACTCGCAAACGGGACACCGCCCGGACAACCACCGGACAGCCGTTTTCCATTCCGGGAGTGCAACAGGAGCATAACGGCGGGACAGTAGAATCGCATAGCACGTTCGATCTTGACGCCCAGCCGGACGCGCGACCGCGCCTTGCGGCGGCACCTCTGCTGTGGGCGTTCGGCGGAGCAATGCACACGGCTCACGCGGCAGATGCATGTGGCGACGCACCCCGAGTCGTCCGCGCGGACCAGTTCGTTCTAGAAGACGCAAACAGGAAATCGCGCGCCTGGCTGTTCGCAACCGAGGACGGGCCGTGGCTATTGCTGCTCGACGCGAACGGCGGGAAACTCTGGAAGGGACCGCCTTACAACAGCACCAGAGACGAGATACGGTGGCTCACGAAACCCGACTCGCAACCGTTCTTCAGTCCCGTTTCTTCTCTTATGAGAGTCGCATTGCGAGGACGGCAGCCAAGCCCAAGACCTGAACACCTGACCTGACCGCGCTCGCCCACAACGCCAATACCCTCGCATCGAGACGCTTCTATTGAGGTGTGCATTGATAATGAAGCGACATGGTGGCTTCGCAGAGATTCTTCGCTACGCCTCAGAATGACATGGTCCGCTGCATCTCTTTGAGTTCTGTTCCCCCTCAGCGAAGCAAAGGGGCTCTACATGCCTCGCGCCCGCTTTTTTCTCACACGCAAACGTCAATAAAGGCCTTTGCTCGGCGGACATGGCCGGGCTTATCCCCCCACTAGGATTTCCCTCTGGCGGAGAGGGCGGCATTCGTTCAGCCACTCCGCCGGAACCCGCTGCACAGCAGCAGGTTGGGACGCAAGTTCCGGAGACGCAAGGAGATGGCATTTCCGGTTGTTTCCGAACGCTTCCGGATCATACCGGAAACTTCGCATCCGAACAAGGACAAAATAAGGACAAAGCTGCGGCCGGGGCCGCGAGCCCACAGTCGCCGTCATCGGGTTCGCGCGAGGCCATCATCCGAACCTCGCCGAGTGCCTCGGTCGGCCTCACACTGGCTTATCTCCGGCAGTCTACCGAAGTGCAGAGCAGCAATGACGACCAAGAGCGCGTCTGCCGCGAGGCCGCAGCGAAGCGAGGGTTGGTGCTCCTCGATGAGCACATCTTTTCCGACAACGATACCGGGCAACTGGCCAACCGCCCCGGCTGGGAGGCAGTGAAGCAATTGGTTAGGTCCGGCAGGGTCAAGGCCGTCATCGGCTACAGTCTGTCTCGCATGTTCCGCAGCCTTCAGGAGGGGCTCGCGTTTTGGGACTTGGTGTGTCAGCACAGTGTGTTGCTCATCCTTGCGGCCGAGAACCAAGAGCTGCGCGACGACGACCGGTCCGAGCAGTTTTTCCAGCTTCGATCGATGATCGATGAGTGGTACGCGCGGAGCTTGGGGAACCACATCCACACGGCACAAGAAACGCTCTTCCTGGGTAACTTTGTTTTTGGAACTCTGACATACGGTTATTGTGGGGTGCCCGTAGCGGGACCTGAAACGAAGCGCGGTCGACCGCGGTGTCAGATTGCGATCTGCCAGGAGGAAGCGACATAAGTAGGGATGGTTTTCCAGTGGTTCGGCATCGAACAGTGGTCAATCGCGAGTATTGTGCGCGAATTGAACAACCGCCATGCTTTGCTACGCGGAAACAAGAGGACGCGCTGCTGGACCTACACCATTATCCGGCACATGCTCGCCAACGCCAGATACATCGGACGGTGGAGCTACGGCCGCAATAAGACGGTCATCGTGGAGCGGCGGTACAAGCGCGGCGTGCCACGCGAGCAGCCGCTTCGGACGATGCAGATTGAGCAGCTCCGCATCATCGACGACGTTCTATGGGCGAAGGTGCAGCAACGACTCGCCAAGTATCACGAAAGGGCGGGCCGGAAGCCAAAGGATGGGAACCGTAAGAAAAACCCGAGGGGGCTAAGCCGGCTATACACCTGCGAGGTGCACAACGTACCGATGACTGTTACGGGCACCAACGGGATATACCAAGCCTGCCCGGTCTGCCGGAGGGAACGGGAGCCATCTCTGCTTTCCATGCTACATCGAGAACGGGCTCATCGAATGGTCTGCCAAGAGCTCGCCCGTGTCACTCGGAGCAGCACCGAGCTCGCGGAACAGGTCGTCGCGGAGTGCCGCGCCCAAGCGGAGGAGATGCAGAAACCAGACAGCTCAGCGCTGGAGGAGCTGGAACGGAGGCAGCGAAAGTTGGATCAGCACATCGCGTTCGTGCTGGCCAACCCTGGCGATACAGAGAGAGACCGTGCCGAGAGCAGCCGAGCTCTGCAGGATGCCCGTGCTCGACGCGCCCAAATCGAGCTTGAGATCGCAACGTTGCGGAACCAGATGGGACATCCGGCCCGGGTTCCCACTGTCGGCGAAGTGCGAGCCCTTATGGACGATCTCACCGGGGTCCTTTCACGCGGTACAACCAGCGACCAGCCGGAAGACGTCGCGGCTGTTCAAGACGTCGTAACCGTGTTGACCGATGGCGTGATCCTTGTGTCGCAGGCAGGTGAGAAAAGGCGCCAGCGGGGGTGGCTACGGCTCAAGATGCGGTCGAAGCTCCTGACCTATTTGCTTCGACAATTCGGTGTCCCCTCAGACAACGATGGCGGTAAGGAACTCTCCATCGATCTCCGCCGCCTGCCCAAACACGAAGAGATCGCGGACCAGGTCAAGGACTTGGCCGACCGAGGCGTGCCCTTGGCCACCATCGCAAAGAACTTCCATGTCGGGAAGGGCACTATCACAAAGGCCCTCCAGCACTGGCATGTGTCGCGTGGGCTGGCCCCGCTGGACTATCGCTCATTGCGAAGCCGTCTAAAGCAGCATGGGCTGCCCAAGTACCAGTCAATTGCCGAGGAGGCCGCTCGGCTCGCCGAAGAGCCGCTGCTGCTCCTCGAGGAAATCGCCAAGCGGTTCAGAACGAGCCGCGAGACCGTGAGGAAGGCGATCACTTAGTGGCGGCAGCAGCACGGTCAACCCGAGACGGATTTCCGACACCGTCGTAAAGAGGTGACGAAACAACGCCATAAGCAAGAAAGCCAACGCGACGATGCCGCTGGTCGATTCGTGGCGACGGCCTGAAGGCCCTCCGGGCCGAAGGCCGTCGCCCAGATTGGCATTGTTGAGACGTTGCAAAGCCGACACTTTTCTTTAGCTAATAAGCACTTACGCAATATTCCCATCTTGTTTGTTTCGTCCATCCTTGAGTCCTCAAGCATGACATGATATAATTACCTGAGCAGAAGAGTTCCGCTTGCCCGTCCGGGGAGGAACGTGGCAACCCCAACCAGGTTATGCAGCCAAACAGAGGACGCATGTCATCGCCTCGGTGTCCGGGACAGGATCGCAGCAGGTGGCGCCCCTCACATGTCGCTGAGGTCGAGTGCCCCGTATGCAGTCGGCGGATCGAGTTCTGGCCGGATGAGATTCTCCGACAGTGTCCGGGGTGCGGCCGCCGCGTCTCCAATCCAAAGTTCCACGTGGGCTGCCTCGAATGGTGTGCGATGGCCGCCGAGTGCCTCGACCGCGTGCGCGAAGCGCGCGAGGACGCGGCGAAGCCCGTCCGCGCCGAGCTCTCGGAACAGTTGCGCAGCGTGTTCGGCGATGATCCGCGGCGCATCGCGCACGCCGAACAGGTCCTCGCGCTCGGCGAGGAGATCGGCCGGGCGGAGGGAGCGGACCCGCTCGTCGTCGTGCCGGCTGCGCTGCTGCACGACATCGGCCTTGCGGGGTCGCCGCCAGACCCCGGGCCGCCGTTGAGCGAGACCCACGGGGCGCTCGGCGCACCGCGCGCCGCCGCAATCCTGCGCGAACTCCGATTCCCGGCATCCGTCATTGACGCGATCACGCACATTATCGCGCACCACCAC
>CAZBRH010000062.1:11841-17565 GCA_964494245.1 uncultured Planctomycetota bacterium
TGGGACGCCGACCTGATTGTCAACCTCAAAGATCAGCCGCTCGATGAAGCGCTTGAAGCACTCCGGCGCGGGGCTTTCACGGAGACTGGCCGCAAGGTTGGCGAACGATGGCTTTGCGGGCACACAACCACGCGATGATTTTCCGGCAGCATTCTTGAAGCGAGCATGTCGCGTGGCTATCATATGCTCGCGCGGGCTGCGTCCCACGCCTTGGGCGCTGGCCGCGCTTCGTGCTAGGAGGGTCGCCAACGTGTCTGCGAAGATAATAGACGGCGAGGCCGTGGCCGCCGGAATCCGAGAGCAGCTGAAGAAGGATGTGGCCGCGCTTGGTCGCCCGGTGAAGCTAGTCGCCGTGATTGCCACCGAGAACAAGGGCGCCCACATTTATGCGTCGCGCCAGGAGAAGGCCTGCGCCGAAGTCGGCATCGCCTACGTGCTGGCCGAATTGCCGCCGGATTCCAGCGAAGCGGCCATCGGCGCACGCATTCAAGAACTGAACGCCGACCCGACCGTAACCGGCATTATCGTGCAGATGCCGTTGCCGGACGGCGTGGACGCGCGGCGGCTCCAGCGGATGATCGCTCCCGACAAGGACGTCGAGGGGATGAATCCGGCAAACCAGGGGATGGTCATCTATGCGCCACAGCCGTTCTATAGGAAGCCGAAGGAGGGCGAGCCGGGCTATGACAACTGGCTTGAGGCGTCGCTGGGCTGGCCGCTCCCGTCGCCCGCACCCTGCACGCCCGTCGGCGTTATCACGCTGCTCCGGTCGTTGAATATCGACCTCTACGGCATGGAGGCGGTTGTCATCGGACACTCCGAGATCGTCGGCAAGCCGACGGCACTGCTCCTGATGGCGCACTTCTGCACGACGACGGTTTGCCACATCGCCACAAGAGACCTCGCATCACACGTGAAGCGCTCCGACATTGTGGTCGCCGCCGCTGGCGTGCCAGGCCTCATCAAGGGCGAGTGGATCAAGGAAGGAGCCATCGTCATCGACGTCGGCATCAACCGCGTCAAAGTGCTTGATGCGAACGGCAAACCGGTGCTGAACAGGCAGGGCAAGCCGACGATGAAGACCGTCGGCGACGTCGAGTTCGAGGTGGCCGCCGAGCGCGCCGGCTACATCACCCCGGTCCCCGGCGGAGTCGGCCCGATGACCGTTGTCATGCTGCTTCGGAACACCGTCGAAGCGGCGAAGAGAAAGTGAGCGCTCAACCATGATCATCCAAAAGCAAAAGTCCTTCGAGGAAATCGTTGAGAGCTTGAAGGGCTACGACAAAGTGTTCCTCGCGGGCTGTGCCGACTGTGCGACGGCCTGCAAAACCGGCGGCGAAGAAGAACTCGCCGAAATGAAAACACGGCTCGAGTCCGTCGGCAAGACGGTCACCGGTTCCGTCGTATTCGACACTGCGTGTCTGCTGGGCGAGGTGCGTCAAAAGGTCGCCGCAAATCAGGCAGCAATCGACGCCGCCGACGTCATCCTCGTCCTCGCCTGCGGCAGCGGCGTCCAGACGCTCGGCGACCACCTCGACCCGAAGCCGGTCGTGCCCGGCGTTGAACCACTCTTCATCGGCGAGGTCATCCGCGCCGGCAAATACGAGGAGAAATGCCAAGCGTGCGGCAAGTGCATCCTCGCACTAACCGACGGCATCTGCCCGGTCACCCGGTGCGCAAAAGGCCTCCTGAACGGCCCCTGCGGCGGATACCGAAACGGCAAGTGCGAGGTGGACCCGGAAAAGGAGTGTGCGTGGGTGCTCATCTACGAGCGGCTGAAGGCACGCGGCCACCTCGAAAAACTCCGCAAAATCCACGAACCCAAAGACCATTCCGGCCTGCACCATCCCCGGCGGCTCGTCTGGGAGCGGCCCAAGAAACAGGTCCCCACAGGAAGCGAGGAATGACGCTCGAAGAGGCACTATCGCGTGAAGGCATCGTAATCACCGGCGAGATCGGCCCGCCCAAGGGCATCGACTGCCACGAACTTTGGGAGGAAGCGGAAGACTTTCGCGGCCATGTCGCCGCCGTCAACGTCACCGACATCCAAAGCGCCGTTATGCGCGTCAGTTCCCTCGCCGTCTGCATCAAGCTAAAGCAGATGGGCATCGAACCCGTGCTCCAGATGGTCTGCCGAGATCGAAACCGTCTCGCACTCCAAGCCGACCTCCTCGGCGCAGCAATCTGGGGCATCCAAAATGTCCTCGCGCTCACCGGCGACCACGTTGCGATGGGAGACCACCCGCACAGCAAGCCCGTGCACGACCTCGACTCCGTGTCGCTTCTGCGCGCCATTCAAGCGCTGATGGCCGGCAAAGACCTCGCAGGGAACCGCCTCGACAGGGCTTGGAAGCGCATTCGCCTCCCGCAAACCGAAGAAGAGAAGGCGCAAAAAGCCAAACCAAAGTTCAAATACGAAGGTCCTGTCCTCGAAAAGTGCCCGAAGTTTTTCCCCGGCGCCGTGGTCACTCCGTGCGCCGACCCGCTTGAACCGCAGATCATCAAGCTCGAAAAGAAGGTCGAGGCAGGGGCAAAGTTCATCCAGACGCAGGCCGTTTACGACGCAAGGCAGCTCGAAAAGTTCATGAAGGCGGCCGCACACGTTGATGTTCCGATTCTTGCCGGAATCGTAATGCTCAAAAACGTCGGCATGGCGAAGTTCATGAACGAGAACGTCGCAGGCGTCTTCGTGCCCGACGACGTGATGAACGAGATAGCCGCCGCGCCGAAGGGCGACGAGGAAAAGGTCAGCGCGGACATCGCCGCTCGGCTGATGCGCGAAATGAAGGGGATGTGCAAGGGCTTCCACCTGATGCCGCTCGGCTGGTCCAAGCCCGCCGTCGCAGCGATTCAGGCGGCAGGACTCGGCTGAGCGCTTTTCTCACCACGAAGACCGCAGCGCAACCGTCAGAAAAGCCCTCTCACCTTCCCATCAGGCGTGAGATCGACGCCGAGGAAGGCGGGCGTGACCGGAAGGCCGGGCATCGTCCGCATCTCGCCACACAATGGATAGAGAAACCCGGCGCCCGCTGCCGCGCGGACATCACGGACCGGGAGCGTCCAACCCCTCGGTGCGCCCTTGAGCGCGGGGTTATGCGAGAATGAAAGGTGCGTCTTCGCCATGCATATCGGCAACCCGCCCAAACCCATTTCCGCGTAAAGGGCGATCTTCTCCTCCGCCGCGGGCGCATAATCCACACCATCCGCCCCATATATCTCCGTCGCGATTGCCTCGATTTTCTCCTTGATTGAAGCGTTGTCCGGGTAAAGCAAACGGAACTTCGAGGGCTTTTCGCACGCGACGACGACCGCCTCGGCAAGCTCCGCCCCGCCCTCCCCTCCCCTCGCCCAAACGTCCGACAGATAGGCCCCCTCGGCGCCGGCACGAACCGCCGCTTCCTTCACCGCCTCAATCTCCGCCCCCGTGTCCGTCGCAAAGCGATTGACGGCAACGACAACGTTGACGCCGAACTTTTTCGCGTTCGCAATGTGCCGCGCCAAATTGCAGCAGCCCCTCCGAACCAACTCCACATCTTCTCTCGTGTAGGCGCTGTCCAGCGGCTTCCCCGGCACGACCTTCGGCCCGCCGCCGTGCATCTTCAGCGCCCGAACCGACGCCACGATGACCACGCAGTGCGGCGCCAACCCCGACAACCGGCACTTGATGTTGAAAAACTTCTCCATCCCGCAATCCGCGCCGAAGCCGCTCTCCGTCACAACGTAATCCGCGCTCCTCAACGCAATCCGGTCGGCAATGATGGAGCTATTGCCGTGCGCAATGTTCGCAAAGGGGCCGGCGTGAACAAACGCTGGCGAGTGCTCCAGCGTCTGCATCAAGTTCGGCTTGATGGCGTCCTTCATCAAGACGGCCATCGCTCCGGCGACGCCGAGGTCCTCGGCGGTAATCGGCTCCCTCGACTTGCTCGTTCCGATGACGATACGCCCGATCCTTTGGCGCAGGTCGGGCAGGTCCTTCGCCAACGCAAGGATCGCCATCACTTCGCTGGCGACCGTGATGTCGAATCCACTTTGGCGCGGGCGGCCATCGTCCTTCGTGCCAAGCCCAATGACGACGTTCCGCAGCGCCCGGTCGCTCACGTCAACGACGCGGTTCCACGTGATGCTGTAAGGGTCGATGTCGAGCCGCTTCAGGCCGCGCTTCGCAAGCGCCTTGTCGCTGAGCGAATCTTCGTGCAGCATGCGGGCGTCGATGGCCGCGGCGAGCAGGTTGTGCGCCGCGCCAACGGCGTGGATGTCGCCCGTCAGGTGAAGGTTGAAATCCTCCATCGGGATCACCTGGGCGTATCCGCCGCCGGCCGCGCCGCCCTTGATCCCAAACGTCGGCCCCTGCGAGGGCTGGCGGATACACGTGCAGACCTTCTTGCCGATATACTGAAGCGCCTGTGAAAGCCCGATGGTCGTGACCGTCTTCCCTTCGCCCAGCGGTGTCGGCGTGATGGCCGTCACGTCGATGTATTTCCCGTCCGACCGCCCTTGGCTCTTTTCCAGAACGTCGAGCTTCACCTTCGCCTTGAAATCCCCATAGAGTTCAAGGTCTGTCCGGTGAATGCCGAGTTTGGCCGCGATTTCCGAAATGGGCTTCGCCTGCGCCGCTTGTGCGATCTCAAGGTCGCTCAACATCGCTAATTCTCCTGCGCCTGAGCGCAACGACTACTGATGTTTGTGGGCAGGCGCCGAAAAGCCGCGAAGAGCGCGCCGCCCTTCGCCGCGGTCGGTGTGAAGCATCTTCGCTGCCGCGACGGGTTCTGGCTGCGTGGAACAACCGAAAACCGCGGTCTCAGTTCTGTCGGCCATCCTGCTCGCCTGCCCTGCTGGCACCCTCTTCGCGCCTCACTTCCGCAGCTTCTTGATTTCTTCCTCCACTTCCGCCGCGCCCTCGGCATAGAGCGCTTCCTCGTCAGGGGCCAACTCCTTGAGCAACCGGAGAAATTCCCCCGCGTGCACACGCTCCTCGTCCGCAATGTCCTCGAGCACCTCGCGGGCCAGCTTGTTGCTTGTGGATTCCGCGAGTTGCATATACATCTGCACCGCCTCATACTCGGCGGCCACCATAAACCGGACCGCGCGGACAAGCTCCGCATCCGTCAGCTTTCTGCCATTTGCGAGGACTGAAAACGGCGAACCGAACTCTGGCATTGGAACCCTCCTTCGACACAGAGAAGCCCAAACACACCCGACCGCCCATATTGTAGGCGGCGCAGCCACTACGTCAACCCATGCGTCCCCCCCCCCCCCCACCCCCCCCCCGCCGCCGCCCTGCTGGGGCTTGCTGGGAACCGTCGCTCAGGTATACTCGTCGTCGCCGTCGTGCGGAACTTCGTTTTGCTGGGGCTTGCTGGGAATCGTCGCTCAGGTATACTGAGGCGCCACATGTCGAGCGGTTCTCTTCGGCTGGGGCTTGCTGGGAATCGTCGCTCAGGTATACTGTCGAGGTTGGCGCTGTCGTCCAGGTAGCCGCTGGGGCTTGCTGGGAATCGTCGCTCAGGTATACTTCGTTCCCTTGCATGAAGACTCGCCCCTAAGCTGGGGCTTGCTGGGAATCGTCGCTCAGGTATACTGTTGCAGCCGCGGTGCCGGTTCGAGATCTAGCTGGGGCTTGCTGGGAATCGTCGCTCAGGTATACTCGCGTAATCTCGCGCTGCTGGGAGATGGGTGCTGGGGCTTGCTGGGAATCGTCGCTCAGGTATACTTCGTGCATGAGGC
>CAZBRH010000063.1:0-893 GCA_964494245.1 uncultured Planctomycetota bacterium
CCGTCCTTTACGATATCAAAGCCCGCCGAAGGCGGGCGGACGAAGAAGCGCCGAAGGCGGGGGAACATGCGTGGTTGCTTGACCTGGTCTCGGTGCGGTGATACGATGTAGGGCACCAGCGGGAACAAAGGAGTTTTCGATGCGGATGGGCGCGCTCGTTTTGGGGCTGCTCGCGCTGTCGGCGGGCGGCTGTGCGTTCAATGACCCAGCGAAGACGCCGCTCCTCACGGCGCTCGACGGCGTCGTCAAACCGGAAACGACGTGGGGGAAGATTTCGCTCGGCGTCGTTTTTGTCCCCGTCGGCGCCGTATGCGGCGTGCTGGACGTCGCGGTGGTTCACCCAGCCCACGCGGTTTATCTCGCTGCGGGCCGGACGTGGCGGGACTTGTGGGTGACGCCGGAGGCGACGTTCGGCGAGCGCGCGCTCCTCTTTGTCCCCAAGGTGATCCTGACGCCGCTTGTGTTCGGCGGGCACTGGCTGGGCGAGACGATGTTTGACCTGCGCGCCGAAGAGCAGAAGGAGGCGAAATGAGGCGCTCGGCAACCCTGGTGGTTCTTTCGCTGCTCTGTTGTTCGTGCGCGGTCATGAGCGAGCGGAACCGGCGGCTGATGAACTATTGCACGCGGCACCTTGTGCCGGAGAGCACGACGGCGCAGGTGCTGACGGCGCCCGTCGTCCTGCCCACGTGTCTTTTGGCCGGGGTGCTCGACGCGGTCGTTGTGCATCCGCTGCACGTTGTGGATGATGCGTGGTTCGACACGGAGGCGGCGCTTTGGGGGCCAACTGGCCGGGGCTTTGTCACGGAGTGTGCGGTCTTGCCGGTGCGGCTCGCGCTGACGCCCATCAAGTTCGGGCTGCAGTTTGCGGCGCGGTCGGTGTTCCTCGCGAAGCC
>CAZBRH010000063.1:903-7589 GCA_964494245.1 uncultured Planctomycetota bacterium
TGGCCGGCGACGCCGGCGCAGCTTCGGCAGTGGCTGTTGAGCGCCGACGCGAGGACGCGGATGTGGGCGCTGGAGGATTTCTCGATCGAGACGTATCGGGGCGCGGACGTCGGGCCGGTGCTCGATGTGCTGGTCGAGGCCTGCAAGGCCCATGCGTCGGACGCGGCGTTCTGCGTCGCGGCGATCCAGCGTTTTCCGGGGCCGCTGACGGAGGCCGCGGCGGAATACCTTCTGGAAAAATCCCGTGCTGGGCGCGGCGAGGTCTGCGCCGTTGCGATTTGGCGGCTGATGACGGAGACGGTTTATTGGCCTGCGGATGCGGGCACGGACGCCGAGCAGGCGGAGTCCATCAAGGCGGCGACCAACCGCATGGCCGGGCTTTACGACGACCTTGTGCGGGCCGGGCACCGCGAGGCCGAGGTCTACACCGCGTCGCTCGTCGCCCGCCGCCTCTGGCTCCCCGGGCCGCAGGCGCTCGCGCTCTACATCCTCCGCTCGCTCGAACGGCGCCGGTGGCCGGACTACGCCGCCGCCGTCGCGTTCGACATTCAGACGCGGCTGCTCGACAACTCGGACTTTGCGAAGATCGATGCGGTGGCTCACGAGTGGCCGGCGCTCGACCTGAGCCGCGACTGGGTGAAGGCCGTGCAAGAGGCCGTCCAGCGCCGCCAGAAGCCGGACCCGCAAACGCCCAACCACGCGGCGCTCATCGAGCTCCTGAAGAGCACCGCCGCGCAACTTCGGGACGAGCAAGCGGCGACCGCGGCGGAACTCCGCGAGCGCGCCGAGCGGCTCGTCCGCATCAAGACCCTGCTGCACGCAGACCAGACGGCGGAACGGCTCCTGAAGGGGCCGCAGGGCGACCTCGACATCTTCTTGGGTCAACCGCTTGATCTGCTCAAGAAGAAAGGCGAGCCGTGAGCACCGACACTGGGCCGGAAGGCGAGCCGCGCGCTGCGGAGCAGACGCCCGGCGACGAGGGCTCGGGTCCGCGGGCTTCCGGCCAGTCCCCTGATGCGGCACGGCGGGCGGCCGCGGGCGCGCTCGTCGGCATCGCGATGGGCGGCTTTCTCGTGGCGCTGCTCGCACATATTCATGTCCGCGTGGGCTGGTCGGTGGGCGCCTACGAGCCGGCAGCGGCGCTGCTCGGCGCTCTCGGCGCGTGGTGGTTTGGCGCGCAGCGCGGGGCGCGGGACGTCTGGCTGGCGATGGGCGCCGCCCTCGCCGCGATGCTCTTGGGGGATTTTTTCTGGACGCTTGCGCACACGCCGCACGGCGCGTGGTGGCAAGCGGCGGGGCGGATGTTCGCGGAACTCGGCTGGCGCGGAAGCGACGGGCCGCTCGCGGATTGGACCGTGTGGCCGAAGTTCCTCCGCTACGGCTTTGGGCTGTATATCGGCTGGTATGTTGGGTCGGCAATCGGCGGCCCGACGAGGCGGTGTGAGGGAAAGAAGGGCGGCAGGTAGATGAACGCGGGCAGGCGGGGCCACGCTGGATGGCTTTGGGCGGCGGTGCTGATTGCCGGGCTGCCGGGCTGTGTTGACGTTGCGAGGGAGCTTGGCAACACAAGGGACGAGCCGCCCAAGATGTCCGTCATGGAGGCGCGTGCGGCGCTTTCCCGCGCCCGTCAAAACCTCTACGGCCCATCCCCGCCCAACTACGGCGAAGCGATCCGCTTGGCCGAGAGCGTCATCGACCGCGGCGGTTCTTTGTTCTCTGTCTGCGAGGGACACGAAATCAAGGCCTTGGCGCTTCAGACGCAGGGGAAGCACAGGGAGGCGGCGGCCGCGGCGCGTGCGGGCATCGACGCCCTGCTCAGGAAGGAGCAAGGCCCGCTGGGCGACGGGGAGCTGTCGGCTCTCAAGCGGCTCGCCGTCACGTATGTGGAAACCGCCGCCGCGGCGAGAGAGGGCGACCTTGTGCCGACACTGTGCGCCTGGCGGGAGCAATTGTCGGAGCGCTACAACGCCGCCGAGGGGGACGGGCTTGCGGGCTTGCGGGAGATCGACGCAACGTTCAACACGCTCGGCGAACTGGCGGAAGAATCCATGGCGTCGCGGCCGACCGAAAGCCGCATCCGCCGGGTCGTCCAGTGGTATCTGGCCGCGTTCAATCGCAGCGAAGTCGAAGGCATCCTGCGGCTCCTCGTCAGCGACACTTCCTTCGCGGCGGAACTGCGGCGAAGATTGGCGGCCGCCGAAACGCCCGAAACGGTCCGCGCGCTTTACCTGCTCGGGCCGGTTCCGATTACCGTGCGCGAGGACCGCGCCTCGGCGACGGCGCTGTGCGACCTTCTCGTGACCACCGCTGCCGGGCGGGCGCGCCGGGTGCCAAACGTCCGGTTTCTTTTGAGCCAGCAGCCGTCCGGCGAGTGGCTCATCCTCGATGTTGCTGGGCATCCCTGAGGCGGGACACTACGCATGAGCGCACCGAACGAAGCCGAGGGCGTCCCGCACCCGCTGCCTGCGGATACGCTCGCGCGGCTCATCCATAAGAACCGGCGGGAGCTCGTGGAACGTTGCCGGGCGAAGATTCTCGAGCGGCCGGAGTTGGCTCTTTTTGCGGAGCAATTGCGGATTCGGGAATCGGACGAATGGCTTCGAGAGGCGGTGTCGCTTTTTGGGCTGCGCGTGGACCCCGGCAACGCGGCGGTGCAGTGGCACGAGGAAGTGGGGGAGATCAACTTTTCTGCGGGGTTGAGCGTCGCCGACGCCAATGTCGTTATGGGGATTTTGCGGGACAACATTTTGGCGTTGGTATGGCGGGCGATCCGCGAGGGGTCGCTGGCGCCGGAAAGCGCCGAGGAAATGGTTGCCCGCGTGCTGCATGCCTACGACCTCGGCCTTGCCGCGCAGGCCTCGGCATACGTCCGCGAAAGCCAGCGGCACTTGAGCGAAGCCAATCAGAACCTTGAAGCCAGGAACCAAATGATCGCCCGCGACCTGGCGCTCGCCACTCTGGTGCAGCAGCAGTTCATCCCCAAAAGCTTTCGTTCCGAGCATTTCCAGGCGGAGGTGCGGTATGTCCCGACCACGGGGGTGGGCGGGGATCATGCCGGCATCTTCCCTGTTTCGCCAAGCCGAATCTACGTGACGATTTGCGACGTAACAGGGCACGGCGTCGCATCCGCGCTGGTCGCCGAGGCGGTCAGCTCGCGGCTCCGCCCGCTGCTGGGCGCAGAGATGAGCAGCGTCTTCTCGCCGCACGTCGAGCCGGTCCAGATCGTGCGCGACCTCAACTCTCTTTTCTTCAAAGAATTCCAACACCTCGGAATACTCTTGAGCTTCTTCATCGCCTACATCGACCGCGACAGGGGGATGCTCACCTATTCGGGCGCCGGCCATCCGCCGCCGATTCTTCAGTGCTGCTCGGCGCACAACGTGAAGGAATTGACATCGCAGAACATCATCCTGGGCGCAATCGAGGATTGCATCATCGGCGAAGGGCAGGAAACCATCGACGTCCACCCCAGCGACCGCATTATCTTTTACACGGATGGGATCATCGAGGGACACGATTCTAAAGGAAAAATGTTGGGGCTTGATGGGCTGCTCGGCATCCTCAAGCAACATTACGAAACACCGCCGCAAAAGCTCGCCGACGAAATTCTCGCCGCAGCCAGCCGGGCTTCCGGGAAAATCGAGCCGGACGATATGTCGCTAATCCTGCTCGACATCCTTGATTAGCCAAACATCGGCTGCCGGCGAAGAGCAGGGAGACAAGCAAGGGAACAGATTAGCAAGGGACAGATGACTTTTTTCGTTCGGCGAAGGAAAGTTACCCGTCCCCCCTGCTCAGGGTACGTTGGGGGTTTTTCCGCTCCCTCCCTAGGCAGCGGCCGGGTCAACGGCGTCCGGCCTCCCCGGCCTTCGGCTGTCGGGTCGCGCGCTCGGCGCAGTGGACGCGGCCGTGGAGGTTTCTGCCTGCGGCGAGCGCCGCCTCGGCCGTGTCGCGCCGCAGCCCCAGCAGATGGATTCCGCGGTCCACCGTGTGCCGGAATATCGTCTCCATGTTGTTGTATTCCGGCTGCGACATGGCCACAGCAAAGACCCCGCGCATCTTCGGGAGGCGGTCGATGTAATGGTCGCCCCGGCCGCAGAAATGCACCGCCCCGCCGCCGAACTCCGCCAAGAGCCGCTCGTCATACGGGCGGACGAACTCGTCGAACATCGCTGGCGCAAGGTTCATCGCCGAGTCGTCGCGCAGCATGATGCAGCCCTTGTGGAGCATTTGCCAGTGCGCCTGGTATCCCTGCTCGAACGGGACGATCCGGAGCCAGCGGCGCAGGAAGGCGGCGTAGGTCTCGGTCAGAAGTTCGAGCATCGCCTTCACGAGGTTCGGCTGGTCGACGAGGTCGAGGAAGAGGCCGCTGCCCCAGAGCAGTTCGCAGAGGTCCATCGGCCCCTGGAGGTCGGGGTGATAATGATGGACGTAGCGGCGGATTTTCGGGTATTTCGCGCGGATGGCCTCGAACCGTTCGGCCATATCGAGCACCTTGCCGCCGAGCGAACGGGCGAGGTCGGGGATGCCCGCGTCGAGCGCCCGCCGAATCGCGTCCGCGCCCCCGAGCGGCCGCGTCGTCGGCAGCGTGTTCGTCTCGTCATCCATCACGAAGAGTTCCGCGCCGAAGAGCGACGGGATGATGCCCGTCCCGTAGTTGCTTCGGATGCAGAGCAGCCCGCCGCTTCCCCGTTCGAGCATATCGGAGCAGGTGCGGAACTGCTGGAGCGCCATCTTGTCGAAATCGTTCAGCGCCTCGTTGACGCGGATGGACGGCCACGGGATTCGCGGCGGCGCGGCGGGGCGCTGCGGGCAAAAAATGTCCCCCCGGAATTCGCCGTCGCAGAACGCCCGCCACTCGGCGTGGAGCCGATCCTCCGTCCCCTCATCAATGCGGTCTTCCAAGTCTTCGAGCCAGCGGTCGAGCATGGCGTCCCTCGCGTTCCTCTCAGCTGCGCCAACCGCATTATACCGGCCATCGGAAGCAGCGGGACAGATTTGCAATGGGGACGGATAACTTTCTTTCGCCTTGCGGAAAGAGTTATCTGTCCCCGTTGCCTTTTGGCCGCTCCGCGGCTTCCGAAAGCGGCGTCCCGCCGCCGCAGTCCAAAGGCCGCCTTCGGCCGCCGCCGAAGAAGACGCTGACTCCCCGAACCAAAGAGACGCCGTCCGGGTGCGCCCTCGCGTCCGCTTGACATGCGCGGGGGACGGGCTATGATTTGAGGTGTCGGGGCAGCAGTTTTTCGACACGCTCCCGGCCTTGAGCGAGTCGAGGGGAACGGCGTCCCAGCCGGGCCTTGCCAGAGCTTGAGGGCTTGGGGCGCCAAATACGAATGCCGTGGCGTCTGGGTCTCTTGTTCCTGCTTGAAAAGGAGAATGACATGTCGGCACATGATGCGTCGGTGGTGCGGGGGGTTTCGCTGGCCGTCCTCTTTGTCTGCGTGATGGGGTCGGCTGCGGTGGCTAGGGAGATCGTTGCGTTGACGGCGACGGAGCGGCTGGGGATCGCCCGAACAGCGGAGCCGATTACGATTGGCGTTCCGCTGCCGCAGGGCGCGGTGATGAACGCCGAGGCGCTCGCGGTGATGTCGGGGGACAAGGTGATACCGGCGGAGGTGCGGCCGATTGTCGGGTGGCCGGACGGCTCGGTCCGCTGGGTGCACCTGTATTTCGCGGGCGATTGTGCGGCGAACGGCAAGATGTCCGTCTCGCTGGCGCAGGCAAAGCCCGACACCCGGAGCGTCCTGAAGGTGGACGACGCGACGGATGCCGTCACGGTGTCCACCGGCCCGCTCAAGTTCGTCGTGAAGAAAAAGGGGTTCAACCTGATGGATGCGGCGTGGGTCAACGGGCAGCAGGTGATCGCTCCGCACAAGCGCGGCGGCGTGGTGCTCGTGGACAAGGCGGAGTATCTGACGTCGGCGGACTCGGGCGCAAAGGTGGAGGTCGAGGAGTCGGGGCCGATGCACGTGGTCATCAAGGCGACGGGGGCGCACAAGAACGCCGCGGGGGAAAAGAAGCTCGACTTCGTCGCGCGAATCTATGCTTACAACGGCTCGCCCATCGTGCGGATTGCTTACACGTTCGTTATGGCGCAGGGGCAAAAGCGGGACGATTTCATTCCGCTGGGCGGCTTGCATTTGGAGTTGCCGACGACAATCAAGGGCGTTGCAACGACGACGTTCGGGAGCGAGGCCGGGGCGAAGTCAGCCAAGCTGACGGGTCAGGCCGACGAGGCCTTCGTGCTGGCGTCCGATTCAGACACGATCGCGTTTGGCGGCGCGGTCAGCGGCTCGTCGAAGGCCAAGAGTTCGAAGCCGAAGAACATCGGCTGGGCAGACCTGTCCGACGGCAAGAGGGGCGTGGCCGCGGGCGTCCGGTGGTTCTGGATGCACCCGAAGTCCGTCGAGCTGACGGCCGACGGGCTGGTGCGCGTCGGCTTGTTCCCAGCCCGTGCGGGGAAGACGGAGAAAATCTACTCGGGCGTGGCGCGGACGCACTACGTGCAGTTAGTCTTTCATGAGGCCACGGACGCGACGCTGCTGGCTGGGCAGTTCGCGGGGCTTGAATCGCCGCTCCGTCCCTTCGCGTCGCCGAAATACTACTGCCGCGACGCGAAGGCCTACGGCAACATCGTCGAGGCGGACCCGGCGCAATACAAGGAGGAGTATCGCGACCTTGTCGTG
>CAZBRH010000063.1:7636-17534 GCA_964494245.1 uncultured Planctomycetota bacterium
GGACGGCCGCGTGGCCGGCGGCTCTCGGAACGACGACTACGGGATGCTCGAATGGGGCGACAACTTTCATTACACGAAGAACGCCTCGTTCGGGAAGATGTTCGAGTGGAACGGGAACTACTACGGCTATCCGCATATGATGGCGCTCCAGTTTGTGCGGACGGGCAAGGAGGAGTATTTCGACACCTTCGATGCCCACGCGCTGCACGTGGCCGACGTGCACACGGCGCACTACGACCCTGTGGGGAAGCTGACGGGCGCGAGCCGCTATTGCCCGCCGGGCGAGCACGTCCGGTTCGACGAGCCGCCGCACTATCCCGTTTACATCTCCAACACGTTCAATCACTTCAAGAGCGAGGAGATTTTCGAGCGGTGGTATTTCACCGGCGACCACCGGATGCTGGACGTCATCGCGGAGCACCGGCGGCTGGTGACCGAATACAAGGATGCCGACCGTTCGGGCGGGCAGCCGCGCGGCGCCGGCCACCTGCTGATCACCCTCGCCAAGTTCTACGAGCACACGCTCGACCCGCTCTTCCTGAAGCGCGGCAAGGAGGTCTTCGACAAGAACAAGGACATCGTCGTGCAGGAGAAGAACGGGAAGGCGAACTTCCAGCAGGGCATCCAACTGGAAGGCGCCCGCCGCTACTACGAGGTTTCGCAGGACCCCGAGGTCATCGACTACCTCAAGCGCTGGGCGACCTTTTTCCAGCAGACCAAGACGCTCCAGCACACCGCCGCCCAGGCCTTCGGATTCCTCTACGGGAAAACCGGCGACCGGCAATACCTCGACCTCGCACTGGCTTGCATCCTGCGCAACACGGGCGACCAGCAGCCCGACGGCGCAAAGGGCGCTGCGACCGAGGGCCTGAACTTCTCGAAGGAGAAGGATTTCGCACTGACGATGCGGAACGGGCCGTATTTCTTCTACTACCTGAGCACTTCCGCGCCGAATCCGGGGAAGTGAAAGAGAAACAAGGAGAAGAGCGTGAACATGAAAAAGGTTGTCCTTGCCGGCGTTCTCCTGGTGGCATCGTTCTGCGGTTCCGCAATCGCTGGCGAAGGAGAGAAGCTCCTCTTCGGCTTCGAGCAGGAGGAATGCGAGAAGGCCGCGGCCACGTTCCGGTCGAAGAACGCATTCCGCGTCCTCGAGAACGGCGACTTCCTCCTTGATCCGCCGCAGAGCTGCGAGTATCCGTTTGTCATATCGGGCATCGTGCCGATGCTGTGTGTGCAGGCGGAGGCCTCGCAGGGCAAGTATTCGCTGAAGGTGCCCGGGCCGGGACGGAGCGCGGGCACGAACCCAAGCGTGTCCGGCAGGCATTTCTTTTACGTAAATCCCCGGCAGGGACACCTCGCGTTGGCCCTCGACCCGCGGGTCAACCTCCGGCTCCCTGAGCTCTTCAACACGCAGAGCTGGTACAAAGGCGTGTTCCCGGCGGACTGGTCTGGATGGGACTGTCTTCGGGTGGACGTGAAGGTGGCGCACAACCGGCCGGTGACCATCCTTCTGGAAGTCGAAGACGAACTGGTGGAGCCGCCGGTCTCGCAGACCTACGCCGGAGTCAAGCCCGGCGAGTGGGTGACCTTGGAGCTAGACCTTCGCAGGGCCGTCGAAGAGCGCAAGCTGAATCTGGCCAAGATGTGCAACATCTTCATCCGGTTCGACGGCCGGAAGGACATGCCGGAGATGGCGGGCAGGAACCGCCCCAAGGACGTGCTGGAGCGGCTGGCGGCCTACATGGACAACATCCGGCTCTGCCGCAAGGATGCGGCCTGCAAGACGCCGCTCTTGCAGGGCGAGCGGAGCGCCTACACCAAGTCCCTGCCCCGCGCCTATGCCGCCGAACTCGTCTGGGGCGATCCCGGCACGGGCGAAGAACCCGAACTCGGCGTCGCCATCGCGCCGGACCCCGTGCTCAAGCCCGCGCAGCCGGCTGCGGAAACAGAAAAAATCGACCTCTCTCCGCCCGCCGTCATCGACATCCTGCCGCTCGTCCAAAAGGGGTTCAGCCCGCGGAGCGGCACGAAGGGGGCCTCGGCGGACGACCTCCACAAGCGCGTGGAGCTCCAGACGGTGACGGCGGCCGACAGCAAGCACATGCTCGTCGCCTTCGCCATGCCCACGGCCGCCGGGTCGATGAAGTTCGACAAGCCCCTCGCGTGGAAATACAGCCCGATGGCCGCCGTGGTCACCGCCGACGGCGGCAAGACATGGGGCGGCTTTGGCGGCCCCGGCGAAGTCCCCTCCTTCCTCCACAAAGGCCGCAAAGTCTGGGAAGGAACGGCGTTCGACGCAGGAGCCGACGTGATGGGCCTGCACGACGACGGCTGTCTCACGTTCCGCACGGCGCTCGAATACTATCCGGGAGACCGGGTATTCCTTTGGCGCACCGTGTTCACCGGCGAGGGCTGGAAGAAAAGCCCGCTGTTTTTCGTGTCCGGCGACTTGCGCTGGTGCTCGCACGCCGCCCAGAACGTCCTGCGGCTTCCATCGGGGCGGCTCTGGTGCATGTTCAGCGGCCGCGGACGCTATGGCTCCGCCGAGGTCTTCGCCAAATATTCGGACGACGAAGGTTTCACGTGGCACAGTTGGCGCGGCGACGGCTTCACGGCGGCGGTGCCGCAGTTGCCGGGCGAACTGCGCGCGGAGCTCTTCCCCTACGGCGAGCACGTCGGGATGATCGCCCCGAGGGGGAAGTGGGTTCTGTTTGACGGCAAGGCATGGACCGAGATGCCCGCCAGCCCCGTTCGGACGCCCGTCCAGGTCGTCGCCTGCGGCAAGGAGGTGTATGCCATCGACTTAGGCGGGCGGCTGGCCTTCTATGACGGCGCCGAATGGAAGCCGCTCGAACTGCCCGGCCGGGAGGACTACGAACGCTTCTATCTGTCGAGGTCGCAAGGCCCCGGAGCGCCCGAATGGCGGTCGCAGCAGAGCTTCGTCGTCTGCGGCGACATCGTCCTCTTCGTCGAGCCGGACAAAAGCGGCAAGAAGATTCTCTGCTGGCGGAAGCCGTCCGGCGCCGCGTGGGCAGGCCCCCAGACGCTCGTGTCCGAGGAGACCCCCATCGCAGACCTCGTCGCCCCGCGCTACGGCCTGGCGAGCTTCGCCCCTGTGGCCTACAACTGCTGGAGCGACGACAGCCGCAAGGCGGACTCCGCCGGCCATAGTGGGCGGTATCCGGTTCGCGAACTCAAACCATGGATCAAGGTTCTGAAAGCGCCGGCCCGCTGAGGGCGGAGGCGCCGAACAGGGTGATCATACCCCGATGCGAAGGAGGAGCGACATGAAACTACGCAGGCCAGCCCTCTACGGAATCTCCGTCCTGGCGGCCCTCGCGGCACAGGCCGGTGCGGCGGAGCTCGAAAGGCCCCTCTTCGGCTTCGAGCGGGAAGAGGTCGAGCGCGCCTTCAAGCTGACCGACCCGGAAAACGCCGTCCAAGTGCAAGAGAACGGCGACTTCACGTTTCGCCGACACACGCCGACGGAAGACCACGAGCGGGAGATGTATGCCATCCGGCCGATGCGCTGCGTCCAGGAAAAGGCCTCCGCAGGCCGCTATGCCTGCAAGGTTTCGGAGGTCATCGACTGGCAGGCCCATAAGTATCCGACCTTCCGGATGCCGGGGATTCTGGCGTTGGACGTCTATCTGAAGACGCCGCAAGCGAACCTGCGGATGCCGGAACTCCTGAACACCGCGGGCTGGTTCGATGTCGCCTTCCCACGCGACTGGACGGGCTGGGACCTGCTTCGCGTGGACGTCTTCATCGAAAACGCCCAAGCCGAATCCTTGATGCTGGAGGTCGAAGACGACCTCGTCGAGCCGCCCGTTTCCCTGACGTATCCTATGCCCGAACCCGGCCGCTGGGTGACGCTCGAAATGGACCTCGCACAGGCCGTCAAGGCACGCGGCCTGAACCTCGCAAAGATGAACAACATCTGGGTGCGGATGAAGCAAAAGGACATCAGCGAGCAGACCCGCAAGATGCGCGAGCTATGGAAGGCGCAAGACAAGCCGGGGCTTGAAGCCCTCCGAACGACCGCCTACGTGGACAACATCCGTCTTTGCAAGGCCGGCGCCCCGTGTGCGACGCCCGTGCTCCGGGGCGAGCGCAGCGCCTACACGACAAAGCTGCCCCGAAGCTACGCGGCCCAAGACCACTTCCTCAACGCCGACGCCGAGTTCCGGGCCTTCTACCATCCGACTGTCCACGCCGCCGACCCCGAGATGCCCGCCCCCGCCAGCGTCAAGCTCAAGCCCGCCCCCCTCCGACTCCAGCCGCCCGAAATCATCCCCATCCGCGAGATGATCAAGAAGGGATGCCTGAAGGACGAACCGCAAAACGATTGGACGCACAGCAACATCCGCCTGACGTGCGCGGCGGCGCTCGACGCCGACCGGATTCTCGTCGGCTTCGACCTCTACGGCACCGGCTCCCTGCGGGCGGGCGCTACGGCCGAGCGCATCGTCGGCAACAACGCCTCCGTCGCTGTCGCCACGACCGACGGCGGGCGGACGTGGAAGGGGCTGACCGGCACGGACTGGCCGACGGTCGTTGGCGGCAACCAGAGCAAAATCCCACCGCGGCTCTGGGACATGGGCGGGGACATCGTTGCGGGCGGCGCGTTCGGCTGCCTCGCCATCCGCAGCGCCCACGTCGGCTATCCCGTCGACAGGGCGTTCTTCATCCGATCCGTCTTCACGGGCGACGCCTGGTGGCTCAGCCCCAACTACTTCGTCACCGGCGAACCGCGGCACTGCCACTGGATGTGGTGGGCCGACGTCGTCGCCTCGCCCTCCGGCAGAATCTGGATGGGATGGGAATCGGTTGACCGGAACGGATACGAGAGCGCGAGGACGTATTCCATACTCGTCTATTGTGCCGCTGACGGCGGCCGGACGTGGCAGAGCTGGCGAGGCCCGGGGTTCAACGGTGTGGTGCCGCCCTTCGGCAGCAACCGACGAGACCGCCGATACGTCAAGCTCGTCCCCTATCGCGGACAGGTGGCCGTGCTCGCGGGCGACCAGTGGAGCTGGTTCAACGGGAAGGACTGGAGCGCGCTGGAGACCACGGGCGCCGTGCCCTGGGGCGCCGTGTCCTGCGGCGACGAAATCTGGCTTTCTTCCCCCAGCGGCGCGGAGAGGTGGTTCGACGGGCGGACGTGGCGTGAGTTCACGGTTCCCGGCCGAGCGAAGGACGACCGCGGCCTCGTCGCCGTGTGCGGCGGCCGCCGCCCGTCTTCATCGCACGCGATGAAAGCGGCAAGAAGCTGCTCTGCTGGCGCCGCGACCAGAACGGCGCCTGGCAAGGCCCCGAAGAACTCGTTTCCGAACAGACCGTGATCAAGCAGTTCACCGCGCCGCGATACCCGCCCGACGACTTCGTCCCCGTCGCCTACATGTGCCTGACAAAGGCCGCCGAAGAAAAAAAACAGGGCGAGCCGCGCAGCAAGGCCATCCCCGGAAACCAACACTACTGCGGCACGCCGCCGTCCAAACTTTTCTGGACTTATCCGAGCGGCCATTGGGAACACGAGCCCTGGATCAAGGTGCTGAAGGTGCCCGCGCGGTAAGCACGAGCGAGAGGCAAATACGCACGCCGACCGCATGGCTCCCGCAGAAGAGGGAATCCCGTGTGGACGGCAACGCCGAAGACCCCGCCGCCGGCTGGGACGGGAAGGGAGGTTCCATGAAACACGCCACAAAAAGAGAAAGCACACAGGCAACCGTCACGGCGCTGTGGCTTTTCGCCATGCTCGCCGCCTGGCTGGCGGCGTGTTCATCCCCGAAGGCAATAGCCGCCGAGCCGGCATGGTGGAAGCCATACAGCCCGCCCTGCGTGGAACGCGAAAACGTCTTCGAGTTCGCAGAGCAGCCGCGCGTCAAGAACCTCGGAAACGACAAATACGAAATCACGTTTGCCGTCGCCTCAAAGGGCGGGTCGTCGGACGGCGGCTATTGCGACGTCACAGTGGCCATCATCGACCCCGACCCCACAAGGGAACTGGTGAAGGGCCGCGGCGTCGTCGTCCGGCACCTCGCGTCGGGCGTCTTGGGGCCGAACGCCCCCCCGCCCTTTCAGAAAAACAGCACGAAGCAGACCCTCTATTGGGACGGCAAGGACGACTTGCAGGTTTACGTCCGAGACCCGCAGAAGCTTCAGGTGCGGGTGAGCTTGGGGCTGAAGCCCGAGTTCGAACGACACCTCGGCGGCACGAGCCCGCGAAACCTCGCCGGCTGGGTCGCCGGCATCGCGGCGGATGAAAACGGAGTTTACGTCTGGACCAAGGGGCGAACTGGGCGCGGCCGCGATGCGTTCCGCATCCGGGCCTTCGACCACGACGGCAACTACCTGAGGACGCTCCTTCCGCCGTCGGCGGACCTGCCGGAAGAAAAACTCGGCGGATACGGATACGTGGAATACGAGCCGGGCAAGCGGACAGTGCACGGCCCCAACGTCTATCGGAGCGTCATGCGCTACGGCTTCTTCCACAACGAGACGTCGCTGGAGCTTTCCGGCGGCACGCACCACGTGTTCGAGCGGGCATCGCAGAATCTGATGCCGCAGCCCGCCGTGCACGCAGGGCGCACCTACTATCTGACGGCCGGCTTTCTCAGGGGCGGCGGACACAAGACCGGCTCGCCGCAAGGCGCCGCCCCGACGCTGCACTACCTCAACGTCGCCGACGGGTCCACAGACTACAAAGGCCACATGGGCCGCCCCATCGGCCCCCGCGGCTCCGTCTCGGGAAGGGAAAACGAGAACGAATGGTTCCCCCTGCCCACGTATCGCCTGGCGACCTCCCCCGACGGAAAATGGCTCTACATCACCGGCGTCTGCCGAACCGCCACCGAACTGGTCACCGGCATCAGCAAGACCGCAAAGGCCTATGGATTCCCGGCCGTCCTGCGGTGCGCCACGGACGGCGACGGGCACGCGGAGGTCTTGATTGGCGAACTGCGGGGCGAAGGCGGCACGGCCGAAGGCCAACTCATGTGGCCGCGCGGACTCGACTGCGACCCGCAAGGGCGGATTTACGTCGCCGACTACATGAACCGACGCCTCCAGATATTCACGCCCGAAGGGAAGTTCGTGAAAACCGTCCCCGTCGCGTTTCCCATGTGGGTGGGCGTGCACAAGAAGACGGGCGCCGTTTACGTGCTCCACAGGATTACCGCCGCCGAAACAAGCGGCATGCAAGTGAGCAAGTTCTCCGCCTTCCCCGCACTGGAGCGCCAATACTCCGCGAAGGTCCCAGAGCCCAGCCCCATCATGGCCGTCGCCCTGGACTCGTGGAGCGAAAGGCCGCGTCTCTGGCTCGGACGCGGAATCGAAGACTCCACCAGAGAGCTGGCGATGAACCCCTTTCCCGGCCGCCTCATCGTCTGGGAAGAGGACGGCAAGACCCTGCGGAAGTTCCTCGATTTCGACGCAGCCGCCCGTGCTGACGATGGCCCCGCCCTCGTCAGCCCCTGGCAGGGAAACACCCACCAGAACAACCTCGCCTGCGACCCGACGCGCGAGCATTTCTACTGGCGGCTGCGGCACGTCTTCCATCTCCCCACCGGCACCCTCGCAGGGTATTTTCTGGCGAACGAAGCGGACATCGCCCAGATTTCCCCGTTCAACTACCGCGACCTCGCGCTCTGGGACGCCCGCTTCTGCAAGCGCGGGTATATGCACGTCGCCTTCCTGAACGAGGCGCGAAAGTCGCGCGGCATCGTCCGGTTCCATTCCGGCGTCACCGACCCCACCAAAAGCCCGTCGCCCGCATACGCAGAGTGCCCCTACGACTACGGAACCCCGCCGGGCGGAACGCGCCCCGGCGGAACCATGACCGCTTCCACCTCGTGGCTGCGAGGCGTGCTCGAAATCCCGCAACAGTGCTACCGCCCGTGGAACCACGGCTTCGGCGTCAACATGGCCGGAGACATCGCCGCCGCCGCCTACGTCGGCTTCTTCCCCAAAATGGAACTCGGCAAGTCGGTTTCACTGGAACCCCTCGAACAATACTACGGCCTGCACCTCAGGGGAAGGATTGAACGGCCCTACACGATGACGTGGAACGACCTCGTGGCGAAGGAAGAACTCCATTACCTTCCGCGAAGACCCGGCATCCCCCTGCTGGGGCCGACCATCTGGACGTTCGACCACACCGGACAACTCAAAGAAAAGGACGCCGTCATCAGCGGGCCCTGCTCCATCCACGGCGTCAACATCGACGAGGACGGCAAGGTCTATTTCGCGTGCAGCGGGGTTCGCGTGATGAGCGGCACGCGGACGGCCGACGGGCCTCCGTTCCTCGCCGGCCGCGGCGGCAACTACGGCGGCGAAGCGGCCTGCGCCGGCAATCGCAGCCCCCTGACCGGCGTCTACATGAAAACGCGCGGCTCCAACGTCCGCTTCTTCACCCGCCACGAAGACCTCCCCGCCCTCCCGCTCGAAGACCACGAGATCCCCGACCGACACCACGACCTCTGCCCGTCCCAAAGCCGCGAACGCATCGGCGGCTGCACCGGCTGGTGGGACTACGGCCAACCGGACTCCGGCTCCGAAGACCTCGCCAACATCGGCCGCGTCTGGGTCGAAGGAGCCGAATGGATTTACGCCGGCTACTCTCCCATCTCGGACCGCGGCTGCCTTTGCCCCCAAACCCGCCCGCACCTCGATTGGTTCAAACGCTCCTTCGTCCTCGAAATGTATCGCCGATCCTTCGCCGCACTCGACACGAACGGAAACCTCATCCTCCACTTCGGGCGATACGGAAATTTCGACGACGCCCTGAAGGCGACCCGCCGACCGCGCACAGAAGACGACGGCATCACCGTCTGCTTCACCGACCAGATCGCCGGAACGGACAACTACCTCGTGTATTGCGACTACGGCGAACGCCTCGTCGTCCTCAAGATCGCCTACCACGTCGAGCAGATCGTGCCCATTCAAGCCCCGTGAGAGGAGCCGGACGCATGCAGAAAGTGCTGATTACGGGCGCTGCGGGATTCCTCGGCCAGGGCATACGCCACGCCCTCCGCGGAAAGGCCGAAATGCGCCTCATGGACGTCGCGCCCTTCGACGCCCCCGACGGCGAAATCCTCGTCGGCAGCGTCGTTGACCCCGCCGATTGCGAACGCGCCGCGAGCGGCGTCGATGCGCTCGTCATCGCTCACATGCTCTCGCGCACGACGAACCGGCAGGCGTATGACGAGCCCTCGCTCCCGTTCGACGTGAACGTCAAGGGCGCTGCCAACCTCTTCCATCAGGCGCGGCGCCAGGGCATCGGCACCGTCGTCCTCATCTCCTCCAGCGGCGTCATCCGCCCCTACGAAAAGCCCGGACACCTCATCACAAGAGACTTGGAGGCACGCCCGAAAGGCAACGTCTATCTGCTCACGAAAGCATGCCAGGAAAAGATCGCCGAGTTCTACCACGCCACCCACGGCATCCGCGTCGCCGTCCTCCGCGTCGGCGACGTCGTTTCCGTGGACGACGCCACGAAGGAGGTGCGGAACAAGTATGGCAAGGCGATTTCGCAGGGCGGCAACGACGCGCTCATTGAGCGGCGCGACGTCGGCGAGGTCGTCTGCCGTTGCCTCGACCTGCCCGACCTCGGCCACGAGGTCTTCTACGTGATGGGCACGGCGGCAGCCGCGCAACGCTACGACGTGGAATACACCTGCCAGCGCCTCGACTGGCGACCGGCATATGACTTTTCGTGGCTGCCGGCAGCCCCCGCCGCTCCGCCGAACAAGACCTGATCGGGCAACCGACACAGACGACTCGAACGTCCTTCCCGTCCGTGATTCGGATAGTCCGCGTCTTCCTTGATGACCGCTAAAGGCCATTCTTTGATATCGTAAAGGACGGGCGTTCCTCCGGTCCTGCTAGAATGGACTGT
>CAZBRH010000064.1:0-6880 GCA_964494245.1 uncultured Planctomycetota bacterium
GGCGGGCTGGCGGATGGAGCCGCCGGTGTCGGAACCGAGGGCGAGCGTTGCCTCCCGGGCGGCGACGGCCGCCGCCGAGCCGCCGCTCGACCCGCCGGGCGCCCGCGAAACGTCCCACGGGTTCCGGGTCGGTCCAAAGCCGGAGTTCTCGGTCGAGGAGCCCATCGCGAACTCGTCCATGTTCGTTTTACCGAGTGGGATGGCGTCCGCACGGTCGAGCTTCTCGACGACGGCGGCATCGTAGGGCGGTACGAAATTCTCAAGAATGCGCGACGAGCACGTGGTCCGGACGCCCCGTGTGCACATGTTGTCCTTGATGGCGACGGGCACGCCGGCCAGCGGGCCGACGGGCTTGCCCTCGGCAAGGCGCGCGTCGATGTCTTCGGCCTTGCGAAGCGCGACATCAGCCATCACCGTGTGATAGGCGTGGATGCCGTCGTCGATAGTGCGTATGCGGTCCAGAGCTGCATTGGCGACTTCGACGGCGGAGACTTCTCGAGCAATCACCTTCGCGTGCAGGTCGTAGGCCGAGAGCGAGAGGAGATCGTTCATCTGTTATGACTCATCGACTACGACGGGGACTTTGTATGCTTCCTCGGTTCTCGCCGGGGCGTTTGCCAGGGCTTCTTCGCGCGGGACGGAAGGGACGACGACGTCCTCGCGGAAGACGTTCTTGAGACCGAGCGGATGCGATAGGGGAGGAACGTCGGTCGTATCGAGTTCGTTCAGTTGACCGATATAGTCGAGTATCCGGCTGAGTTGCGTTTGGAACAGTCGGAGTTCGTCGTCGGTAAGCGCAAGGCGTGAGAGATTCGCGACGTGCTCAACGGTCGGACGGTCGATGGTGGCCATGCGGTGCTACTCCTGCAAATAGAGGATTCTTCCGCAGGAGTGGCAGGTGACGAGGTCTGTGGCCTTTCGGAGTTGTGCCATGGTTTCTGGGCGGAGTTTCATGAAGCAGCCCTGGCAGGTTTCGTCGCTGACAGCGACCATCGCGGTTTGGCCGCGACGGGCAATCAGGCGTTCGTATTTCGCGAAGATATCGGGATGCACGTTTTTTCCTGCGGCGTTTCGTTCGGTTCGGAGCTTTTCAACTTCCCTCTGGATGCGCTCCTGTTCTTTTTCGAGGCGGGTGCGTTCCTGCGCGGCTGCGGCTTCGGCCTTCTTGAGGTCTTTGGCGAGCGCCTCGCATAGCTCCGCCTGCCGGTCTACTTTTTGCAACTGCTGGAGGACGGCTTCTTCCATGCGAGCGTTGTCGGCTTCCTTTGAGAGGATTTCGTGTTGGAGGGCCTGGAATTCCTTATTGGAACGGGCTTGATTGATCTGCTGGCGGAGCTTGATGACGGCCTGTTCCGCCTCGTGAAATTCCTTCTCTTTGAATGTGGTCTTGGCCTTGAGTTCTTTGAGTTCGTTCTGTTTGGCGGTCAGAATGAGACGGGACCGTTCGAGCTCTTCTTCTTTCTTGCGTAGTTGTTTGGGGATTTCTTTCGCTTGGGCTTCGAGGTCGAGGATTTTGGCGTCCAGCGCTGCGACTTCCTTCAGCGCGTCCAGTTGCCCTGACATTCAGTCCTCCTGTTCGCGGGTGGTGCGGTGATGTGCGCCGTTATCGTTCTTCGAGGAATCCTTCGAGTCGCCTGCTCCGAATGGGGTGTTGGAGTTTTCGCAAGGCCTTCGCCTCGATTTGCCGAACGCGTTCGCGCGTCACCTTGAAACGCTTTCCGACTTCTTCGAGAGTATACGTATATCCGCCGTCAATTCCATAGCGCAGTTTCATGATCTCGCGCTCGCGATAGGTGAGTGTGCCGAGGACCTCTCGGATTTTTTCTCGCAGCATCTCGTGTGCGGCGGCCGAAACCGGCGACTCGGCAGTTTCGTCTTCGATGAAGTCGCCAAAGTAGCTATCCTCGCTTTCGCCGATGGGGCGGTCGAGCGAGATCGGCGGCCGCGAGATCTTGAGCACCCTCTTGGCTTCCTCGACGGGGATGCCGGCTTCCTCGGCGATCTCCTCAATGCTCGGCTCTCGCCCGTAGAGTTGAAGGAGTTGCCGCTGGACGTTCCGAAGGCGGCTCATTGTCTCGATCATATGCACGGGGATGCGAATGGTGCGCGCTTGGTCAGCGATGCTGCGGGTGATTGCCTGTCGAATCCACCATGTCGCGTAGGTGCTGAACTTGTAGCCGCGCTTGTATTCGTATTTTTCGACGGCCTTCATCAGCCCCGTATTGCCTTCTTGAATGAGGTCGAGAAAACTCAGTCCTCGGTTGCGGTATTTTTTGGCGATGCTGACGACGAGCCGAAGGTTTCCGCCGGATAGCTTCCGTTTTGCTTGCTCATATTCGTGATGTCGTTTGCGGATCTCTAGAACGCGCGCCCTGAGTTCGGCGGGCTGCTCCCGCGCTTCAAAAATGAGACGGCGCAGTTCCTCCTGCACTTCGCGCAGTCGGGCGGTATTCGTCTTCTTCTTGGAAAGCTCCCGTAGCGACCGCTCGCACCACTGAATGCGCTGGTTCACCTCCTCCAGCCGGTCCATCATCGGCTTGATCTTGCTCGTATGGATGTTGAGCTCTTCGATAAGCTTGACAGCTCTGCGGCGGCGTTGGGCGATTCGCTGAGCGGCCTCCTCCCGCACCGCCTTGGGGAGCGATGGGGAGCAGACTTTCTCAAAATCCTCCGCGTTTCGCTCGCACATCTTGGTGAGCGTGTTCACATTCTCCGGCAGCCGAAGGATGATCTCGTCCTTGTCAAACTCGATCTCCGGGCTGCCCGTCTTCAGCGTCTTGTCGAAGGGGACGTTGCCCAGCTGGACATCTTGGAGGGTTTCGAGCGTCATCATGATGGCGATGTCGGATTCGAGGACCTTCTCGCGGAAGGCGGCTCGCGTTTCCTCAATCTGCATCGCAAGACTGATTTCCTCGGCGCGGGAGAGCAGGGGAATCTCGCCCATCTGCGTAAGATACATTCGGACGGGGTCATCGACCCGCTCGGCCGGTTCCTCTTCTTCTTCCTCGCGTTCCTGTGCCTCGCGGACGCGCTCCTCGGCCTCGGCCTCATCAACGATGTCAATCCCCTGATCGTCAAGAAGCACGAGTATCTCGTCGATTTTCTCTGGCGATACCGCGTCTTCTGGAAGAGCGTCGTTGAGCTCTTCATAAGTGAGGAAGGTCTGGGCGCGGCCTTTTTCGACGAGTTCGCGGAGCCGCGGTGAGAGCCGCGCTGGCAGGGCAGACGGCTTGTTGCGCGGGGTCTCCTTCTTCTCCATCCTCTCCTGTTCCCGGCCGGTCAAAGTGTTTGCACCTCCCGCTGGAGTTTCAGATATTGCGAGCTCAGGTCGTCCGCCAATTGCTTATCGCCGGCATCATGCGCGCGTTGAATCTCCTTCTTGAGCAACCGAATCGCCGCCTTCGCACGTCGCCGTCGTAGCTCACGAAGACAGTCCTCGGCCGCGGCTTCGATGCCCGGCCGAGCAGCGCTGTGGACGATGCCCGGGTCTTCCATCCCGGCCAGCAGGCGGGATGGGTTTACTGTGCCACCTTCTTCATAGAGCGACTTCGCTGCGGCAAAAAGCTGCCGCAGGCCGGGCTGCTGGAAGTCGTCGTCCCTCAGCTCGGCAAAGATTCGGGCCGCAGTCGTTGGCGCGGCGATGATCGACTCAATGATACCCCACTCGGCAAGGTCGGGCGCCGTAGGAGGCCGTGTGGGCGCCTCATCGGAGCGCGTGCTTCGGCGACGTCGTTCGACCTGAGCTAATCGCGCGAGCAGGAACGTATCATCGACGTCGAACGTATCGCCCAGCATCCGCAGCGCCGCGTTGACCTGCAACTGCCGTCCCACCTCGTTTGGGATCGTGGCAATCAGGCCGAGCACATCGTCGATTGCGCGGCTCTTGCCCTCGACCGTGTCGATGTCGGTCCTCTGTGCTGCGAGTTCGATTTTCTTGGTATACACATCAACGGCTGAGTCTATTGCCTTCTGGAACGGCTCCGGTCCATGTTCCGCAATGAGATCGCATGGGTCCTTGCCGCCTTCGATGGCCGCGATGCGGACGTCAAACCCCGCCGCCACGAATTCGCCGGCACCCTCGGCAAGGAACACCTCCATGCTGCGCTCGGCGGCCTGCTGGCCGGCGGGATCGGAGTCGAAAACGACGTCAATCCGTTCGGCGAACCGCCGCAGCAGCCGCACGTGCTCACGGGTCAGGGCCGTTCCAAGCGTGGCAACGACCGCTTCGCAGCCGTGCTGATGGGCCATGATGACGTCCGTGTAGCCCTCGACAACAGCGACTCTTTTTGTCTCAACGATTGCGCGGCGAGCCCAGTTCAGCCCGTAAAGGTTTCGTCCCTTGCTAAAGAGCGGCGTTTCGGGCGTGTTCAGATACTTTACCTCGTTGTCGCCCATCGCGCGTGCCCCGAAGCCGATAACCCTGTCCTGCGTGTCGAAAATCGGAAACATGAGGCGGTTGCGGAAGCGGTCATAATAGCCCGATCCGTCTTCACGCGCGATCGCAAGGCCGGCTCGGACAAGCAGGGCGGCGGGGACGTCAGCCGCGGCCGCGGCTACCAGTAGCGCGTCCCAGGAGTCCGGCGCGTAGCCGAGACAACAACGTTCCACCATCTCGTCCGCAATGCCGCGTCGGCGCACGTATTCGCGGGCAGCCGCACCGGCCGAAGTCCGCAGCATACGGGCAAAAAAATCCGCCGCACGCCGGTTGGCCTCATACAGCCGAGAGTTCTCCGCACGGCTTGCCTCGTCCGGCCGGGCTTCGGGGGCTTCTGGGATTTCGATGCCCGCATCCCTCGCAAGCAATCGAACGGCCTCCGGGAAGGAGATACGGTCGATGGCCATCAGGAAATGGAAGACGTTTCCGCCCTTGCCACAGCCGAAGCAGTGGAACGTTTGCCGGGCGGGCGAGACGATGAACGAAGGTGTTTTTTCCTTGTGGAATGGGCAAAGGGCTTTGTAGTTTGCCCCTGCTTTCTTGAGCGATAGGTGCCGGGAGATGAGGTCAACGATGTCGATAGAATCCCGCACCCGGTTGATGATATCTTCGGGGATGAACCTGCTCAAGTGCGAGCTCTGACCCAGGTTAAGGGGCGGTCAGGGACTCCCTGGCGAGCCGCCCCGCGTCGGCGCAAAACGCCATAAGCTCCGTAAGCGCCGTCTGTTACGTCTGATGGCCAACATCGGCCTTTGCGCGCTGCAAGCGAAAGACGAGCTAACGCCGCAAGTCCAGCGCAGATAACGCCGTGCAACCTTTTATGGAATATAGCACGAGAAGCGCTGCATGTCAAGCAAACCAAGCGCGGTTTGTGACAACCACAAGCCCGTGCGCTGTTGCCTTCTTTATTCTTGATTGGTCATCCACAGGCGGCTATAATAATCACAAAAGGTCCCGGCAGCGACTCCGACGAACGACCTCAGCGGCCTCGCAGAGAATCTCGACATGACGACTGTGACTACACGCGATTACTACGAAGTGCTGCAAATCCGGCGCGGGGCCTCCCACGCTGAGGTGCATGCAGCGTTCCGCCGCCTCGCCAAGCTCTACCACCCGGACAAGAACCCTCATCGCGTCCGCTGGGCAGAGTCGAAGATGCACGAGTTGCTTGGCGCTTACGAGGTGCTCAATGACGAGCATCGCCGCGCCGCCTACGACCGCCAACGTGCGTCCACCAACCGCTCCATTATGTCCTTTGCCGAGCGAATGAAAAGCCGTCCCGATGATCCCTGCGCGCAGTCCCGGCTTGTCCTCTACTACCTGGTCCACGGCGACTTCGACCAAGCCATCGAGCTTCACGAGAAGCTCGCGTTCCGCTGCACCACGTTCTCACTGGCCGACCATCTGGACGAATACGATTACCTCGACGCTCTCTTTCTTCTTGGCGAGGCCTACGAGGCCCGCGAACAGTGGCACACCGCCGCGCGGTTCTACTGGGAGGCGTATGAACGCGAGAAGAGCGGTCCGAGGAAGCGTTATTTCTTCGAGGACTTGAAAGACCGACTTCGCGTTCTCTTCTCGCAGCGGCTCGTGCGCGGACTTGAGCCGGAGGGTGTTCTGCGCAATTATCGCCGCGCGCTTGCTCTCGGTATTGGGGACCGCGACGCGGCCATCCTCTATAAGAAGATCGCTGCCGTCGAGAACCAGCTCGGCCGGCGCGAGGCCGCCGTCGCCGCCCTTGATCAGGCCAAACGCCTCTGTCCGCGTATGAAGACCATCGATCTCCTCCGGAAGCGTATCGCTGGCAATTAGGTGCGAGTATGCGACTGCCCCCCGCCGTTACGAAAACCGACCTTGAGGGACTTACACTCCTGCGCCGCGGCAAGGTGCGCGACATCTATTCTCTGGGCGACGCGCTCCTGATTGTTGCCAGCGACCGCATCTCTGCGTTCGACTTCGTTCTCGGCACCGGCATCCCGCTCAAGGGCCAAGTGCTCACCGCACTCACACTCTTCTGGTTCGACCGCCTCGCGGCCGCACGCAGAAACCACCTGATTACCGCCGACGTGGACGAGATGGGGAGTGCCGTCGGGCGGCACGCCGACGTCCTTCGCGGGCGTTCGATGCTTGTCCGCCGAGCGCAGGTCATCCCCGTTGAGTGTGTCGTTCGTGGCTATCTTGCCGGTTCGGGCTGGAAGGAATACCGCGAGAAGCAGAGTGTCTGCGGCATCCCGCTGCCTCCCGGCCTTGCCGAAAGCAGCCGCCTCCCCGAACCCATCTTCACCCCGGCCATCAAGGCCGAATCTGGCCACGATGAAAACATCTCCTTCGAGCGCGCCTGCGGGCTGCACGGCGCCGACCTCATCTCGGAGCTCCGCGACCGCAGCATCGCGTTATATCGGGAGGCCGCCGACTATGCCGCCAGCCGCGGCATCATCATCTGCG
>CAZBRH010000064.1:6983-17387 GCA_964494245.1 uncultured Planctomycetota bacterium
AATCCTACAAGCCCGGCGGCCCGCAGCCGTCCTTCGACAAGCAATACGTTCGCGACTGGCTCGAAAAGGAATCCGGCTGGAACAAAGAGCCGCCTGCCCCAGCGCTGCCCGACCATGTCGTCGCTGCGACGGCTGCTAAGTACCTCGACGCCTATCACAAGCTCACCGGGCGCACCGACCTGCCGTGAAGAGGCCGCGCGCCGGCGCATCCGCCGTGCGGCGCCGAGCTTGACGCCAAGCGCACACGGGCGTAGAATCCCGCTATGGGTGTTATCAATGTTCTGCCCCTCTCCGTCATCAACAAGATCGCCGCAGGCGAAGTCATCGAGCGGCCGGCGTCCGTCGTCAAGGAACTTGTCGAGAACTCGCTTGACGCCCAAGCGACGTTCATCTCCGTCGAGGTCGAGGACGGCGGGAAGAAGCTGCTGCGGGTCATAGACGACGGCTTCGGGATGGCGCCGGACGACGTGGCACTCGCGTTTGCGAGCCACGCTACAAGCAAGCTCCGGACGGGCGACGACCTTTTTTTCATTACGACGATGGGCTTTCGCGGCGAGGCCCTTTCGAGCATTGGGGCCGTCTCGCACGCGCGGATTGTCTCGCGTCTACGGGGTGCCGACGAGGGTGCGGAAATCGAGATGGACGGCGGCACGCCCGGCCCGGCCCGCGCCAAGGGCGCACCCGAAGGCACCACCGTTGAAGTCGCCGACCTCTTCTACAATGTCCCTGCGCGGCGCAAGTTTCTTCGCAGCGCGACGACCGAATTTGCCCACATCCTTGACCTTGTTTCTAGGGTCGCTCTTGCTCATCCGAGGATCGCGTTTCGGCTTGTCCACAACGGCCGCGAGGTGATGAACCTGCACGCGGCAGAGGATCGACGCCGTCGGCTCGGTGACCTCTACGGCCGCGAACTGGCCGATGCGATGTTCGCCGTGGATTCCGGCAGCGGGCCGGTGCGTGTGACCGGCTTCGTCGCGCCGCCGGTGCATTGTCGCGCCAGCCGGAAAATGCAGTTCACGTATGTCAATGGTCGCTTCATTCGCGATCGGGGCCTGAGCCACGCCATCGCCTCCGCCTACGAGGGAATGCTCATCCGAGGCCGCTTTCCCGTGGTCTTCCTTTTCCTTCAAGTGGATCCACGCGAGGTGGACGTCAACGTTCACCCGACGAAGATCGAGGTGCGGTTCCATCAGGGGCAGATTATCTACAAGACCGTGCTCGGCGCCGTCCGCGAGGCATTGCGCGGGGCCGACCTCACGCCGGTCTTCGAGCCGCCGCGCGAAGCGCCGCGCGCGACCTTGCCCCCGCGGCCGGAGCAGCATCTTCTTTCGTCCGAGCCGGCCTCCAAATCGGCAGCGCCGAGGTGTCAGCCGCGCCGCGAGCCGCCGCCGGAGTCGATACAAGCCACACGCCCCGTGTCCGCCGAGCCAACGGCGGCGGAGCGCCCGAGCCGCATGTGCTTCCAGATCGCCGACGCCTACATTGTCGAAGAGCGCGAAACAGGGATCGCCATTTTCGATCAGCATGCGCTGCACGAGTGCGTGCTCTTCAGCGAAATCCAGCGGCGAATGAGCAAAGCGCGGCTCGAAAGCCAGCGGCGGCTTATCCCCGCGGTTGTGAACTTGGGCCGTGCCGAAGTGGCGCTGCTTACGGCCGAGCGGGAGAGCTTGGCGGCCGTTGGCATCGACCTGTCCGAATTCGGACCGGATTCCGTCGCAGTTCATGCGCTGCCGGCGCTGCTCGGTTCGACGAACCCGGAATCTATTGTGCACGGCGTCCTCGCGGAGCTGGGTGGAGACGTTCGAGAATCGCCGGTCGAGGCGAAAAAGCATGCGATGGCGAAGCTCGTCGCCTGCCACGCGGCCATCAAGGTCGGCGAGCGCCTGACGCAATCCGAAATGCGTTCGTTGCTGGACCGAGCGGGTGCGATTGCGGAGCGAGACACTTGCCCGCACGGGCGCCCTGTGTGTATATTCTTGCCGTTCGCGGACCTCGAACGGCAGTTCAAGCGGCACTAGGAGGGGGACGTGGGCGCTGTGGACATATCGGGCATCTTGGTGGGTGGCGGCAAACTGGCGCTCATTGCCGGCCCGTGCGTCATCGAAGACGACGCGGCGACGGTTGGGCTCGCACGGCGGCTCGCCGACATCTGCGCCCGGCTTGATGTCCCTTTCATCTTCAAGGCATCGTTTGATAAGGCGAACCGCACGTCCGTCGACTCTTTCCGTGGCCCCGGCATTGAGGCGGGGCTGGAAACGCTTGCGCGGGTCAAGTCCCACGTGGGCTGCCCGGTGCTTTCGGACGTGCATGAACCATCGCAGGCCGACCGAGCGGCAGAAGTGCTCGACGTTCTTCAAATTCCGGCGTTTCTATGCCGCCAGACCGACCTGCTTGTTGCTGCCGCCCGCACCGGCAAGCCCGTCAATATCAAGAAGGGCCAGTTTCTTGCCCCGTGGGACATGCGCCACGCCGTAGCGAAGGTCGAGTCGACAGGGAACCTCAAGATCATTCTTACCGAACGGGGGACGTGCTTCGGCTACAACAACCTCGTGAGCGACCTGCGGTCGCTGCCGATTCTCCGCGGCTTCGGCTATCCGATCGCCTTCGATGCGACACACAGCGTCCAGCTTCCCGGGGGGCAAGGCGGGGTCTCCGGTGGTCAGCGGGAGATGGTCCCCGTCCTCGCGCGGGCGGCCGTCGCCGTGGGGGTGGATGCGCTGTTTCTGGAAGTGCACGTGGAGCCGGAACATGCTCGAAGCGACGCGGGCTCGATGCTTCCGCTTGCTGAACTCCCCGCGCTCCTCGAAACAGCCCTCCGCATCCACTCGGCCGTAAACTCTGGGAAGAAAGGCGAAAGGCCAGCCAAATGATCACCGCGTTCGTGTCCGACATCCATGCAAACCTCGAGGCCCTGCTGGCTGTCATGACGGACATCGAGTCGATGCGCGCCGACCGCATCATCTGCCTCGGCGACGTTGTGAACTACGGCCCGGACCCCGCCAAGTGTCTGCGGATTGTGCGTAAGCTCGACCTGACGCTCCTCGGCAACCACGAAGAGGCCGTCCTGAACGAACCGATTGGCTTCAATCCCATCGCCGCCGAGGCCGCACGCTGGACCCGCTCGGTCCTGCGTCCGAACATTTTCAGCGACGGATCAAAATGCGCCAACTGGGAGTTCATGCAAACGCTGCCGACGAAGCACGTCGAAGGAAACGTCTTGCTCGTTCACGCCTCGCCCCGCGACCCCGTCGGCGAATACGTCTTTCCGGCGGATGCGGACATCATCCTCGGTGAGATTACGGACAAGCTGGCCGAGTGCTTCAAGCTGGTGGAGCGGTTCTGCTTCATCGGCCATACGCACCTGCCCGGCGTGTTTCAGGAATCTGGCGGCTTCTACACGCCCGAAGACCTTCGCAACGAGTTCCGGCTACCGGTAGGCGACAAGGCGATTGTCAATGTCGGCAGCGTCGGCCAGCCCCGCGACCGCGATCCGCGAGCGTGCTATGTGATATTTGACGGCGATGTCGTTCGCTTCCGCCGTATCGAATATGATGTCGAAACGACATGCGCTAAAGTCAAGGCGATACGGCGGCTGCCCGAACGTTGCGGGACGCGGCTGCTGAAAGGCGAGTAGCGGGGAGCAAGTGGACTTAGTGTATGAAATCTCGTTGCTGAGGGCGCAAGCATGAATGCAGATTCTGTGGCTTTTCTAAAGAGTATTGTTGAGGCGCCGAGCCCTTCGGGCTTTGAGCAGCCGGTGAGGAAGCTCGTCGCTGATCGGATGAGAGGGTTCTGCGATGAGGTGAAGCACGACGTAATGGGCAACGTCATCGGTGTGCTGAATGCCGGCGCGGAGACGCGGGTGATGCTCTCCGGCCACTGCGACGAAATCGGGCTGATGGTGAAGAATATCACGAAGGAGGGGTTTATCTACTTCGCTTCTATCGGCGGGGTGGACCCCGGGCTGCTGGCCGGGCAGCGGGTCGTTATTCACAACGAAAGGGGCGACGTGCCCGGCGTCATCGGGAAGAAGGCGATTCACCTGATGGAAAAGGAGGACCTCGGCAAGGCGCCGAAGCTGCACGAGCTTTGGATCGATATCGGCGCGAAGGACAAGAAAGAGGCGGAGAAGCTCGTTGCCGTCGGCGATAGCGCGACGCTCGTCGCGGGCTTCCTTATGCTGCGGAACGACCTTGTGGTTGCTCGTGGGTTCGACGACCGGTGCGGCGCATTTGCGGTTGCTGAGGCGATGCGGCTGCTGGCCGCGGAGAAGAAACATCTCCGCGTCGCCGTGTATGGCGTAACGAGCACGCAGGAGGAAATTGGGCTGCGCGGGGCAAAGACGAGCGCCTTCGGGATCGACCCACACGCAGGAATCGCTGTGGACGTTGGTTTCGCCTCGGACTATCCCACTATTGATAAGAACCAAGTGGGCGACGTTTCCGTCGGGAAGGGACCGATCATCTCGAAAGGGCCGAACATCAACCCGGTGCTCGGAAAGATGCTTGTGGCGACGGCGAGGCGGAAGCGCATCCCATACCAGATGGAAGGCGCTCCGCGTGCGACGGGGACGGATGCGAACGTGATTCAACTTTCGCGGGCGGGCGTCGCTGCGGCGCTGGTCAGCGTGCCAAACCGGTACATGCACACGCCGGTCGAGCTGATTTCGCTCAGGGACTTGGAAAACACGGCGAAGCTGATTGCGGCGACCGTGCTTGCGATGGAACCGGGGCAGGACTTTACGCCGTAGGGGAAGGCGCTTCGGCGCGGGCGGGGCTGGCCGCGGTGTTGGTGGAGGCAGTCCCGTGCACGGCGCATTCGTATTTCCACGCTAGCCCGGAAATGGCGTCGGTCACACTGGCGGGCATCGGGCCGGGCCGCGCGATTTCGCGGAGAAGCTCGGCGGCGGCGCGGAAGAGGTCGATTATCCCGGCTGTGAGTTGGATGCGGCGCGCTTGGAGGGCGTCGAGCAGCGCTGTCATGCTGGCCCCCAGTTCGCTGACGCAGTTGAAGCCATACATCGTGCCCGCGCCGTGCAAGCTGTGTGCGATGACGCGGATTTTTTCCGAGGCCGCGGTCGGAATGCTCCCGAGGTCTTGGGGGGACATGTCGCGGATCATGTGCTCAATGTCGGCAGCCATTTGTCCGACCTTGTTCGAGAAGAGCTCCCGCAACCGATGGTTCTCTTCCATCGATGTCAGCCCTGATCTGCAATGACACCGTCTATGCGACAAGACCCCAGCGCAGGGCAAGGGCTACGCACAGCAGCACTTATAGCACATGTTGTGCCGCCGACTCAAGAGAGATGGCGCTTTTCACGGCTTGCTCTTAACTCATTGTGGCGGAATCAGTTATGTTGTTCATGCCTGTGGGGCACAAAAAGCAACCCGTTGGCCTGCGGGAGCTTGAGGGGGAGTTTTTACACAGCGTGGAGTTTTTCCGCCAGGTGCTTTTTGCTTATGTGCCCGCAAGGTTCAGTTTGCGCAGTTTGTTATAGAGTGTCTTCGTGTCGATTCCAAGGTCCCGTGCGGTCTTACGCTTATTGCCGCCGTTTAGCCGGAGCACACGGAGTAAATGTTCGGTTTCGACCTCTTCGAGCGACAGAGCCGACCCGGTCCGGGCAGCGCCGGGGTTCGGACTCAGCAGGTGTGGCGGCAGGTCGGCGACCTGAATCACGGGGCCGTCGGAAAGCACGACCGCGAGCTCGACAATGTTTTCCAGTTCTCGGACATTGCCAGGCCAGTTGTGGCTCATGAGCACCTCAAGGACATCGTCGGCGACCTCTTTGGGGGCGCAGCGGTGACGGGCGCAGGACTGCTCGAGGAAGTATTCGACCAAGTGAGGGATCTCCTGCTTGCGCTCGCGGAGGGGAGGGACATGGAGCGTTAGCACGCTGAGGCGGTAGAAGAGGTCCTCGCGGAACCGGCCTTCGCGGGTTTCTTTGGAGAGGTCCTTGTTCGTTGATGCAATGACGCGAACGTCCACGTGCGTGACGCGGTTCCCGCCAACACGGCGGACTTCGCCTGATTGCAGGACGCGGAGCAGCTTGACCTGCGTGTTCGGGTGCATCTCGCCGATTTCGTCGAGGAAGATAGTGCCGCCTTCGGCCACTTCGAACAGGCCATGTCGCATAGTGGTCGCGCCGGTGAACGCTCCCTTTTCGTGTCCGAAAAGTTCGCTTTCGAGAAGTTGCTCCTGGAGGGCGCCGCAGTTTACGGGGATGAACGGCTTGTCGGCGCGACGGCTGCGGCGGTAAATTTCGTTCGCAACCAGCTCCTTGCCCGTCCCGGTCTCGCCCTGAATCAAGACGGTAGAGTCCGTCGGGGCGCATTTCTGGATGACGCGCATCAGCTCGGCCATTTCGGGCGAATGGCACGTGAGCGGAGGGAGCGAGCGGCGGCCGAGCGCCCCGCGAAGGGCCGAGACTTCGTGCGTGAGCCGATGTTTTTCGCAGGCGCGTTTCAGAAGCATATCGAGCGCGGCCATGTCGCAGGGCTTCTGGAGGTAGTCGTTGGCGCCAAGCTTCATTGCTTCCACGGCCGTTTCGATGGAGCCGAAGGCCGTGAGGAAAACGACCTCGGGCGGGTCCGGCAACTGACGGATCGCTTGGAGCGTTTCGATGCCGTTCATTCCGGGCATCAACTGGTCTAGGAGCACGACATCGCACGGAATTTCGCGGAGGCGGTCGAGCGCCTCGGGGCCGCTCGCGGCGGTTACTACCTCGAAGCCGCAGCCGGGCAGCTTCTCCTGCATGAGCGCGCGAATAAGTTCGTCGTCATCGACCACAAGGACGCACGCGGTGTTCAATGCGGCCTACCCCCCGCACAACCGATATGCTTGATGGAACGTCGGACGGTCACTCTTCTAACCGGATTCTAGATTGTGGCGCTGGCGCGAGTCAAGAAAAAAAGCACCGATGCTGTCAGACGACTCTGTATAATCAAGGAGCGCTCTGGTGAGGGTCAGAGCGGCTGCAACGATAAGAACCATCGAGGGAGTTGCCGTGCCAGTATTGGGTATAGCATCGGGGATGCTGTCAACCATCCTACTCTGTGGTGCGGTTTTTTGCGGAGCGGTTCTGTGTTTCTTTGGTTACCGGCTGTTCCGCTTCGCTGTGGTTCTGGGCGGGTTGGTCTTAGGAGCCACACTCGCCGCGCACGTTGCCTGGCACCAGACCGCGACTGCCGAGACGTTGGCGATGGTTGGCACATTTGAGGATGTCGTGGTTGCCGTGTTGCACCCGTGGAATCCCGATGTGATCGTTGTGTGGGCGGTCGCGGGCGGCGTCGCGGGCGGAGTTCTCTCTCTGTTTCTCCAGCAGGTCGCGGTCTTCGCGCTTGGTTCGCTCGTCGGGGGTGGGATTGTGAACTACACGATGGGGGCTTCGCCCACCAACACATATTGGATCGTATTGGCTGTGGTCGGGCTGATCAGCGGTATTCTTGCGCTGCTTCTTCGTAAAATAGTCATCGTTGTTTCGACGGCCGTGAGCGGGGCTCTTGCGCTTGTCTTTGGCTTGTATGCTCTTATTGCTGGTTATTCCTTCGAGGATGTGTTGGGACGGCTGCAGACTTCCGGTAGCGGCGTGTATGTCGCGATTGGTTGCGCAATTATTCTCGCGGCGGTCGGTGGATACGTCCAAGTCACGACCATTTCCGAAATCAAGCGGAAATCTGGGGCGAAGAAGGGCGATGGCGACAAGAAGTAGGCGGCGAAATGCTGGCGCCTTGATCCACGGTTATCCTTGCGTGTGCTGCGCAGGACGACTGTCGCGTTGTTCGTGTTGACGCCGTGTCGCAAGAGCAGGGGAGTGGCCACCGAGCCGCGAGCAGGGGAGAACAGGTGCATCCGCTCGCAGGCGGGGTGGTGGCCGCCAGCCACTAGATGAAGATGCCATGTTCATGGAGCTCCCGCGTGGACATCACGCGAAGGCCGTCCATTAGTTTCATCACATAAACGGGCACCTGGCCTTGTTCGGCGTTGAGGATGAACTTGTATTTCTTGCCCGTCTTGTCGAGGCGAACGCGCCGTCCGCGGCCCTGAATGTCCCAGCAGATGATGTTGGGGCAGGCGGTCGGGATGTCCTTCAGGTGCCGGTATGAGCAGAAGCGGTCTTCCGCCTCGAACGTGGCCAGTTGCGGTTGTGCCGCCCCGTCCGCCTCCTCCAGGAAGTTCACAAAGAGGTCAGGAGCGCCAGGGCCGTCCGGGACTGCGACCGTCTGGAACTTGTTGAAGGGCAGCGCGCCGAGCGTTTCGAGTTTCGAGAGGATGGCGACCGCCTCAGCATCGTTTCGCGGCTCGCGCATCAGGACGCGTGGTGGAGTTCCCGGCCGCATCAGCACGACCCATTTCTGCTCGTCCGACTGGATGCGGCTGCGGTCTTCGGCGAGAGCGGCGGTCTGCCGTGCGACCCGGTTCCTCGCCCGAAGTTTTCGGAACTCGCGGTATTCGAGTGATGATTCGAGATGCTCAATGAGTTGGCGAACAGCATGTTTGAACGTGAGCGTTACGGCCGAATCGATGAGGGCGCTCCGCGAGATATTCATTTCCGAGAACACTTCGTCGCACTCCGCGACCAGGCAGACCTTCGTTCTGCCCGGTTGCGACTTGTGCAGGTGCCGGGAGCCATACTCATCGAGCGACAGCCCGAAGAAAGGTATGCCACGCGACGACAGGATGAGGCCCGTGTTCAGATTCTCGTCGCGGAGGTCGAACTGAGCAGGGTCCCACGTGACGATCCCCTTGAGCCGCACCTGCATTGTCGGCGGCCGTAGCAGCGATATGTTGACGAGTAGGGAAAGAGTGTAGGGTTTTCCTTTGCGAATCGAGCGCCAGCCCGTCGGGAAACTCGATGCCTTTGAACTCGGGGAAGCCGAATTCGAGCCGCTCGATCTCGCCGAGCACGGAGAGAAACACCGTCGGCGGGTCGCGGCGGGGCCGCGTGAAGCCGATGAAGGTGCGGTGCAAAAGGAAACGGCGGATTTCGTCAATGGTGAACGGCTCCTCCTGCCGGTGTGGCGGGTGGCCGAGCACCTTGATCCGCGTGCCTGTCGGACAATCCGGGTCTGCGTGCTCGGTGATGCGAGGCCGCGGAATGATATTTTGGTCGAGTTGCTGCCAGGGTTCGTTGATCCGCACCTCATAGAGCGGATGCCCCTGCGAGCGCGTTTCGACCATCACCCGCCGCGACTGGAAGGCGAGCTTCGAGCCGAGCCCCTTCCACGAAAACTCGTCGGCGTGCTCACCGCCGATGCCGCTCAGGCCGAGCCCGAGGAAGCGAGCGAGCCGTCCGACGCCGTCGTCCGTGCCAGCGAAGTCCATCCCGCAGCCGTTGTCCGACACCTCGAAGATGTGGCCGCACTGGTCCTTCGTATAGGCAACCTCGATGCGAGACGCTCCGACTTGCCGGGCGCCCGCGTTGGAGATGAGCTCGCGGACGAGGTCCAGCGGGTGCTGGCGCTCCTTGATAAGATTCTTGAAGATCGCCACATCGTGGCGCAGGATGTCGATTTCTTTCGACGTGCTTCGGAGAAAAGCGGGGATAAGCGGCATGGTTTGTCCCTCCACTTCTGGCACGCAACCGGTTACAGTATCGGCGTGGGGAATCCGCGGGTTACGCAGATTTCGTTGGATTGGGAGCAGTTGAGGCGGCCTGCTGCGGCTGGGGACACAGTCCGCGCCGTGGTTACGCGCGGGTTCTTCCGATTAGGTATTCCCGGATCCTGTCTCTGTCGGCGTGCCAGCTCTTCTTGCCGTTCTCGAGCTGCATCGGCCATGTCTTATGGACAGTCTTGATCCGGAACCCAGCCCAAAAGCCGAACCCGACGGTGGTGACCTCGTCGCGCGGGAAGACGTAAAGGCGGCGCGAGCGGTAAAGGAACTCGGCAAGGTCCCCTGCCGTGCGGGCTTCTCCGCCGCCGGGCACGGCTGCCCAAGCTGCCTTGAGAGCTTTTTTCGCCTTGGATTGCTGCCAAGCGCTACCGATGACGCCGAAGAGCGCAATGGCCACCATCGCGCTCGGCGGCTTGTGCTCCATCAGCGCGACGAAGCAGATGGCCTTGTCAAGGAACACAAGATGCCCCCCAAGAAGCGTCTGCTTGTCGGGGACGTCCGGGTCGCGCATCATCACCTTGTGAATACTGAAGAACTCCTTCGGTTCGCCATGTTCGTAGAGCCAGCGGATCCATCGTTCTTTCTCGCCGTGGTACCATTTCTCGGCGCAGTCCTGGCAATACCGCTGTTTCTGCGGTCCGAGTCTCCTTGCCGCGGCGAAAATTCCCAAGTTCTTTTGGCAGCCAGCGCAAAGACCCATGGTGGTTGGCCCGAGCCGCTCGTTCCAGGCTGCTAGCGGATGACGATGTTCACCAGTCGTCCGGGAACGACAACGGCCTTGATGACTGTGTG
>CAZBRH010000065.1:0-17100 GCA_964494245.1 uncultured Planctomycetota bacterium
CGGCCCGCGGCACGAGCGCCGCCACCGAATCCACCACGACCACGTCCAGAGCGTTGCTTCGGATGAGCAACTCGGCCATGTCGAGCGCTTGCTCGCCCGAATCGGGCTGGGCAACAAGCAGCGACTCGGTGTCCACCCCGACGTTCTGCGCGTAGCCGGGGTCGAGCGCGTGTTCCGTATCGATGAAGGCCGCCGTGCCGCCGGCCTTCTGGGCGTTGGCCATCACGTGGTAGCAAAGCGTCGTCTTGCCCGAAGATTCGGGTCCGAAGACCTCGCAGATGCGGCCGCGCGGAATGCCGCCGACGCCCGTCGCAATGTCGAGCGAGATCGACCCCGTGCTGATGCTCGGCACGCGCGGGTAGCTATCCGCGCCGAGCATCATGATCGCGCCCTTGCCGAACTGCTTCTCGATCTCCTGGACGGCGCGGTCGAGCGCCTCCGCCTTCTGGTCCTTTGGATCCCTTGTCTTAGCCATGCTGCGATCCCCCTCTCGTGTCAAAGCGGGACGCGCGCCACGGCGCGATACACCGCGCCCTGCGGCGTCAGCGTGCTCTCGAACAGAACCATTTCCGACGCAACAGACGAACCGAACGCTGTGTCCGCGTGGCGGGCGATGGCTGCGGCGAGCGCATCCGCGCCGCGCGGCGATTTTACCCTACCAATCGTCAGATGCGGCACGAAATCCCTTTCCCTCGCAAATCCGAGCGAGCCGAGAGCCGCGTCGAGCTTAGTTTGCACGCGCGCGATGGCGTCCGCGCCGCCGATAACGCCAGCCCAGACGACCCGCGGTTTGCGGCCGGGCGGGAAGCTGCCAAGTCCGGCCACCTCGAACGTGAACGGTCCGCCGCCCGCCGCGGCGCCCATCGCCCCTTTTGCCGCCTCTGCTGTCTCGGTTTCGATCTCACCGAGGAACTTGAGCGTCAGGTGCACATTCGCAGGAGCCACCCATTTCACCTGCGCCGGCGTCCGGGCAAGTTCCTGCCGCACGCGGTCGAGCGCCGCCCGCACGTCTTCGGAGATTTCGATGGCGACAAACGCCCGCACGGTTTCACGTCCACGAAATCATCGAAAGGAATTCCCGCCGCCGCTGCTCGATGTCGTCCATCGAAAGCGTGCGGAGACGTCCCAAGCTGAAGTCCTCGATGCAAAACGAGGCGATGACGGTGCCATACAGGAGGCCGGTCCGGAGGGTGCCGATGTCCGTCTTGTCCGACCGCGCGACGTATCCGATGAGGCCGCCGCCGAAGCAGTCGCCCGCGCCTGTCGGGTCGACCACTGTGTCCGTTAGGCGCGCGGGGAGGACGCAGGCGTGGCCGTCGGCGAGGAGGATCGCGCCATGTTCGCCCTTTTTGATGACGGCGATGCGCGGGCCCATCTCGCAAATCCGGCGTGCCGCTCGCAGCAGGTTCTCTTCGCCGGTCAGAAGCCGCGCCTCCTCGTCGTTGACGAGCAGCCCGTCGACCTCTCTGAGCGCCGCGAGCAGCCCCTCGCGCGAGCCGGTGATCCAGTGGTTCATCGTATCGAGGAAGGCCAACTTGCGGCGTGGGAGCTGCGCGAGCACGGCCATCTGCGCTTCCGGCGCGCCGTTAGCGAGAAAGACATACTCCGCGTCTCGATACGCCTCCGGCAGCGTCGTGTCATAGGCCGCGAAGACGTTCAGTTCCACCCGCTCCGTTGTCCGGTGCAGGAAGTCCTTGCTGTAGCGTCCCGCCCAGCGGAACGTCCTGCCGCCGGGGACGATGCGGACGCCGGTCGTGTCGATGTTGTGGCTGCGGAGGGTTTCGAGGTGCTCGGCGGGCATGTCCTCGCCGACGGGGCTGACGAGCCAGACTGTGGTGAAGAAGCTGGCCGCGTAAGCGCAATACGTCGCCGAGCCGCCGAGCACCTCCTCGGCGACGCCGCCCGCCGTCTTCACCGTGTCGAACGCGACCGAGCCGACAACCAGGAGCGACACTCTGCTGCCCGTCCTCCATCGAACGCCATGACGGCATTGAGATATACCAGACCGGGACAGGGCGGTCAAGGCAGGCATCGGCGTTTGTCGTCGGCCAACGCGCGGATTTCGCGGCACGTTCCCCGCCCGCTTGAAATCCTGGCAGCTCTTGATATCATCCCCCGGTGGTGACAATGTGAATGTGCTTGGAGCGGACGACACAGGAGAAAACAGAATGCGACTGGACGACGTGAAGGTCTCGCGGGCAATCATCGAGCGGTTTTCTGCGAAGTTCCTCGAACACCTCGAATGCGACGTCGCCGTCGTCGGCGGCGGTCCTGCCGGCCTCACCGCCGCGTATTACCTCGCAAAGGCCGGGAAAAAGGTTCTCCTCTACGAACGGAAGCTCTCCATCGGCGGCGGCATGTGGGGCGGCGGGATCATGTTCAACGAGATCGTCGTTCAGGCCGAGGGAAAGGCAGTCCTCGACGAGTTCGGCGTTGCGACCGTGCCGTATGGAGGCGGCTATTTCACTGCCGACTCGGTCGAGACGGTCTCGACGCTCTGCTCGGCGGCGTGCAAGGCCGGGGCGAAGATATTCAACCTGATGAGCGTCGAGGACGTGATGCTGGTCGAAGGCCGCGTCACGGGGCTTGTCATCAACTGGAGCGCGGTCGATATCGCTCACCTTCACGTCGATCCCATCACGATCCGGTCGAAATATGTAATCGACGCGACGGGGCACGCGGCGGAGGTCGCGACCGTGATTCAGAACAAGGCGGGCGTCCGCCTCAATACGCCGTCGGGCAAAATCGAGGGCGAGCGGCCGATGTGGGCGGAAGTCGGCGAGCGGATGATTGTTGAGAACACACGCGAGTTTTTCCCAGGTGTCTTCTGTGCGGGGATGTGTGCAAACGCGATCTACGGCGCCCCGCGGATGGGGCCGATCTTCGGCGGCATGCTCCTCAGCGGAAAGAAAGTCGCGGAACTCTTGCTCCAGAAGCTCGGATGAGCGGCACGCACGTCACGAAGGACGAAATCCGCGCGGGCCTCGCGGCGGTGGGCCTTCGGCCCGGCGATGTCGTTCTTGTCCATTCATCCCTTAGCTCGTTTGGCCATGTCGAAGGCGGGGCCGACGCCGTCATCGACGCGCTGCTCGAAGCCGTCGGAGAGCGCGGCACGGTCGTCGTGCCGACGTTTACGTGGAGAGCGTTTCACGACAAGCCGGTTGTCGTCTTCGACGTGGCGAACACGCCGTGCGAGACAGGGCTGATTCCCGAGACGTTCCGTCGCCGGCCGGGTGTGCTTCGGAGCCGCCACGTCTGCCATTCGGTTGCGGCGCTCGGCCCCCACGCGGCGGAGGTCATGGGCGACGGCATCCACCCGTTCGGCCCCGGCAGTTCGTTCGACCGGCTGCTGCGCCTTGACAGCTGGAATCTCCTTCTGGGCGTATCGTTCGGCGTCTGCACGGCGCTGCACGCGGTCGAGGAGTTCCGCCAGGTTCCATACCGGTATTACCGCGATTTCCGCGGCTCGAAGGTCATCTTGCCCGACGGAACCGTGGAGCCATCCGAGGCCGTTGAGTTCCTCCGCAGGAGTGGCTACGAAAACGACTTGGAGAAGGCCGGCCGCCTCTTTGAAGAAGCGGGAATTCTGCGAACGGCTCGCGTCGGCGAAGCGAGCATCACAAACGCCCGGATGCGCGACATCTTCCGCGTTGCAAGCGAACGGCTCGAACGCGACCCCTACTTCCTTGTTCGGCGTTCTGAATAGGCGGCAGCGCTACGCCATTACCTCATCAATCGAGACCGTCCGGCCGCCTTCGGCCGCAGAGCGGATGGCCGCTTCGGCCGCGGCGACGACGAGGATGCCCTCGTCGCCCGTGGTCTCAAACGGCTTGCCCGTGAGCAGCGATTCGCCGAACGCTTCGAGGCACGGGACCAGCCCGCCGCCCGATGTGTCGCCGAGTTCCATCGGCTCGAAGCCGCCCTTCGCCCCCTCGCGCTTGATGGCGAGCGTGTTGTCATCCGAGATTGCAATTCCCTCGGTTCCATAGACGGCGGTGCGGGCGTAGCTGGGCACGACGTAGTGGGCGTGGAACGTGCCGAGGACATCGCCGAACCCGATGGTTGTCACTGTGCAATCCACATTTTCCGAGAGCCGCAATACGTTGCGGTGGTGCGATTGAACCCAGCTCGGCGGGCCGAAGAACGACATTGCTGTGTCGATGTAGTGGACGGCAAGCTGCGTGAGCGGCGCGGCCGGACAAAGCTTCGGGTCGCGCTTCCAGCGGTCGGGAGGGAAGGTCTTGCTGGTCGAGTGCGACGTGTAGCATTCGATGCTCAAGATGTGGCCAAGTTCGCCGGAGCGGATGAGGTCGCGGAGCTTGCGGTTGGCTGGGGTCCAGCGTTGTAGGTGCTTGACGCCGAGGAGAAGGCCGCGTTTTTTGAATGCCGCGATGAGTTGTTTGGCCTCGGCGACGGTGTTCGTCATCGGCTTTTCGATGAGTATGGACTTGCCCGCTTCGGCGGCCTTCAGGCCATATTCGAGGTGCAGGTAGTTCGGATTGATGATGAGCACGGCGTCGATGGGTTCAGCGAGGAGCGCCTCGTAGCTCTCGCAGACCTTGCTGGGGAGTTCCTTCTGCGACCGTGCGACGCTTTCGGCGTCGCGGCTCCAGATCGCCGCCAGTTCGAGATTCCGACACTGTTTGATCCCCGCGCGGACGATGTTCCCGTATCCGCGCAGGCCGATCATCCCGACTTTTGCCTTGTTCGCCAAGTTTCGCCTCCTGTCATCGATGCGCTAGAGCAGTTTTCAGCACGAAATACCCAATGCGCGGCGTAGTGTAGCATGAACGACCCCACTAGGGAAGCGGCAAATCTACCCTGCCAAATCTGCTTGGGCGGCTTGACACTCGAAAAGGCCGAGGGATAGAATTAGGTGGCAGGAGACGGTAGTTCGTGTGTCGGCGAGGGGGCGATGGGGGCTTCCGCCGCCGCACGGCCATTGTCCCGCCCGATTTCAAGCTGGGGCTGCGCGATTGCTGCTCCGCCGAAAGGAGAACCAACGAAGCCATGAAAAAGGTGCTTGCGGTCATCTTGGTCATCATCGCCGCCATCGCGCTCATTTGGGCGCTCCAGCGCCGTTCGTCCGGCAGCTACGTGCCCGGAACACGTTCCACCGAGTCATACCTCCGGCGAGCGGAGCTCGGCGACACGAAAGAGCGCGTCCGGGCGATTGACGAACTCGCGCAGCGCGGCGACCGGGCGGCGATCCCTGTCTTGACAGAGATCGTCAAGAAGGAAACAGGGTTTGTCCGCGCGAAGGCGGCCCACGCCCTCGGCAAGATTTTTGGCGACCCAGCGCCTGGGGCAAAGTTTGCGACCAAGCATATCCGTCGCTACCGTGTCGAAAGCCCCAAGGAAGACGCCGCGGTCAAGGAACTTCTCGTTGCGGCCACCGACCCCGACCAGCGGGTGACCCGCCAGGTCTGCCGGGCGCTCGCCCGGATCAACGACGAACGCGCCGTGCCCGTGCTCGCCAAAGTGGCGACCGATACGAGCACGAGCGTAGACCGGCTGACCGAGGTGGCCTGGGCGCTCGGCTACTTCTGGCTCCCGGAAGCCGAAGACACGATCTGGAAGCTCATGTACCACGACGACTACAGCGTCCGCGAGAGCGCTCTGAACTCGCTCGCCCGCATCGCGTCCGTCCGGTCGCTCCCGAAGCTCTGGGAGCTGCTCAAGAACCCGACGCCGCGGCTCAATGTGCTGCTCGTCCGCCAGATCATCGCCGAGCTGACGGGCAAGTCCATGAGTGAACTATTCGGCGATGAAGAACCACCCATGCCTGAAGCGGAGGTGCCGCCACAATGAAGACAAATAGGGCCTTTTCGCTGACCGAATTGCTGGTCGTCATTGCCGTCATCGGGATTCTGGCGAGTTTGCTCCTGACGGTGACGGGGCAGGTTTGGACGTCGGCACAGACGGTTGCGTGCCAGCACCGGTTGGAGCAGATAGGGAAGGCGTGCCAGCTGTATGCGACGCAGCACAAGGGCTATGAGGTGCGAGCGGCGTCGCCGGGCGGCTCGGAGAACTCGCGTTGGTATGTGGCGGTGCTGCCGTATTTGAGCGGGGCGACGGAGCCGGGTCTGGCGACGCTCAGGTGCCCGATGGCGGACGAGCGGGAAGGGGAACTGGTCTATAACCCGCCGGAGCCGGGGCCTGATGACCCGGAGCCGCTCCCGCAACATCTGTCCGAAGACATACTGGTCATTCTCTACGACAAGGGGTGGGGGCTAAAGCCCAATTTCACGCAGTGGATTGACGACCTCGAATATGACGACAGCCGGGCGTCCAGCTGGAAGGGTTGGAAGGAAGCCGACGGCACCGCCCCCGAACTTACGCTGTGCTACGACTGGATGCACCCGAGCCGCAGCACGGTCTGGCGCGACCGGCTCCAGACGGCGCTCAACGGACTTGAAGAAGAGCGCCCACCCACAGGACCGATTGTGACTTACAACACCCCGTGGTCGGCAGACGACCCGCGGTCCGTTATGTGGCCTGGCCATAACAAGTTCTTCATGATCCAGTGCGGCAATCAGGAACGGTGGGACTGCTTCTACGACTTTGAGGGGGACCCGGAAAAGCCGCATCGGGGGTACCGCAGCGCGCAGTATGCGACGTGGTGGGGCTGGAATGACCCCACCCGTCCCAGGCCGCTGCCCCGCCCCGGCCCCAAGCCAGAAGGCACCATCGAAGGCATTACGCTCGCCAACTGGCAGACCAAGTGGTCCAACGAAGTCGAGCCACTGCTCGTCCGCTGTAATGACAAGCGCTATCCGCCGCACCGCTGGACATGGCCGCACGCAATCAGCTTCAAGGTGCGCGACAGCTACACGCCTACGGCTGAGGACCTCGCCAACTACGGCCAGGTCTGGGTCGTCATCTATTGGGGATTCGAGCCGTACGATGCGGAAGGCAACAAGGTGCACGCGGACGATATCACGGCGTACCAGCGCTTCCGCGACGAGGCCGGCGGCGGTATCTTCTTTGTCTTGTCCGCAACGCAGGATGAGAACGTAAATTCAGCAGGCGACAGCAGCACGCTTAAGCTGCCGCTGACCGACCCCGCCGTTCAGGCGAAGTGGGACCAACTCAACCAATTGCTGAGCGGGACCGGCCTCGGCCTAAGGGTGGACATCCTGGACAAGGTTCCGGCAACGCCTCCACACGAGCCGAACCCGCCTGGTTTCCCGAACAAAGTCTCGAACACCATCTACCCCTATGCGTATCAGACGAACCAGAGGACTTACAACCCGCGCTCAAACAGCCCTTCTACGGAGATGTTTGCTTTTCCCAGGGTGTCGCTGCTTGCGCCCCAGTTCCAGCATACGCTGTGGAAGAACATGGGCGGCGGCTACGACGTCTACCTGCCGCCGTGGGAGAGCGGCTACAGCGGCACTCCGACATACGGCCAGTTCGTCATGACCCAGGGAGAGCACGCCGCGGCCCGTGGCGTGCCGAGGGCTGAACCGCGCGGGTTTGCATCGCACGCCTTTGACATCGTGCTTGACCCGGAGCACCCTAGCCCGCACGTGTATCCGCTCATGCAGGCCGAAAACAGCGAACTGCTTATCTGGTCTGAAGAGGGGTACATCGACAAGTACAACCGACAAATCGTGACACAGTGGGGGATGGAAAAGATCGCTCGTCCGAACCGCGTGCATGCCGCCGTGGTGGACACCCCCGTTGGCCAGGGCGGCCGCGCCGTTGTGTTTGGAGCGGCTCTCGCGTTCAGCGAGTCGTATCAAGGCGGATATAACTTCAACAACCACGGCGGCTACGACAGTCCCAACCATCATCAGTATAGCAGGGTCAACCACGACATGCTCCAATTCAGCCGCAACGTCGCCGACTGGCTGAAGGGCGGCATCGGCTCGCCGCCCGCGCCCCGGAAGAAGCTCTGGGAATATGTCGGCCAGTGCCACTTCGGCTACAACGACCGCGTCGCCGTGGACCCCGAAACCCGGACACAACGCGTGAAGCTCACGGCGACCAATCCGGGTGAGACGATCCGGGCGCTCGACTATGCGTATTTCGTCGCGGCGCAGGAGGGTGGAATCGGAGAGATCGCCGCTCGCCACGGCGGCAAGGCGAACGTGCTCTTCATGGACGGCCATGTCGGACTCTTGACGCCCGAAGAGGTTATGAATCCCGACCGGAACTACTGGGAGGTGCGGAAGTAGCGCGAGCGGCGACGTTGAGCGCTTTGGGGACAACGACGGAGGTAGGAGAGATGAAGCGCGCTCGGGCATTCTCCCTGACCGAACTGCTCGTTGTTATCGCTGTCATCGGGATACTAGCGAGCTTGCTGCTGACGATAACGGGGCAGGTCTGGACGTCGGCACAGACGGTTGCGTGCCAGCACCGGTTGGAGCAGATAGGGAAGGCGTGCCAGCTGTATGCGACGCAGCACAAGGGCTATGAGGTGCGAGCGGCGTCGCCGGGCGGCTCGGAGAACTCGCGTTGGTATGTGGCGGTGCTGCCGTATTTGAGCGGGGCGACGGAGCCGGGTCTGGCGACGCTCAGGTGCCCGATGGCGGACGAGCGGGAAGGGGAACTGGTCTATAACCCGCCGGAGCCGGGGCCTGATGACCCGGAGCCGCTCCCGCAGCACCTGTCCGAAGACATCCTTGTCATAATCTACGGATTCGACGGTTCGGTGAACACGAGCTACGACCGCTGGCTGCTGGACCTCGAGACAGGCGTCTGCCGCGATAGCACGTGGAAGGGCTGGAAAGAGGCGAACGGGAACGCTCCGGAGCGTCCAATCACGTATGACGCAACTTGCCACGACTACTGGCGTCAGGGCAAAGACCATATTCTGGGCTATGAAGACTATCCGCCACCCAACGGGACGATTACGGAGGTTCTTCCCGGTGAGAGTTGGAAGAGGGTCACTTACAACACGCCCTGGCCTTCGAGCGACGTCCGCTCGGTCATGTGGCAGCCCGCAGGGCGACCTGGCTATCATCGGCTTTTCTTTCAACTGACCGACGGCTGGTATCCCACGAGCTTCTTCTACGACTTCGAGGGCGACACAGAGATGCCGCATAAGGGGTGGCATAACTGGACGACGTATTCGCCGGGGTGGCGTATCCTGCACTCGCGCGGAGACAAGGACCGCCTTACATCCGTTGCGCTTGAAAAATCATACATGAGAACGCGGCCCTGGGCGGAGACAAAGGACACCGTCACCTACGGAGGAACGGGCGGAGTGAACCCTACCGTGTTTAACACGGGCTTCATCTTTGCCAACAGCCAGTACGAAACGAAATGGCAGAATGAGATTGTCCCGCTTTTCACCAACAAGGTGTTTGGCGCTTCCGGCGACCCGCCCGATAACGTTGGCGACATCAACGGCCCCGCAAACAATCACCTTTACCCCCCGCGTGTCAGTCAGCTTGCGGCGGCCCGGATCGCCGCGGGCCAGCCGCACGCCGAGGCGCGGCTCGCCGCAGGCGCCGAATGGGCCTGGCCGCACGCCATCCACGTCCGCCAGCGCCAGAGCTATGTCCCCACCCCCGAAGACCTCGCCAACTACGGTCAGGTCTGGCCGGTTGTCTACTGGCAATTTAGAGAATACGACAGCCAGGGGAACAAAGTCTTTGCCGACGACATCGTCGCATTCAAGCGGTTCCGCGAAGAGGCCGGCGGGGGGTTGTTTCTGGTGCTTTCCGGAACACAGGAGATGTGGGGCGGCGTGGACAACCTGAACCCGCTGTTGACGGGGCTCGGGCTTGGGCTGAAACTTCAGCGGCGTCCGGAACATCCCCAGGGAATCGACTCCCGCTGCCGGATGCGGAACGACGATTCGCGCTTGCTGGTCATTCCCGAACCATACCGGCCGGACTACTGGACGAAGGACGAGCCGCCGTGGATGAACAACATGGCGGCCTTCCCCGAAATGACCTTCCTTGCGTCTCAATACAGCGGTACGCTTTTGGCCAACCTCGAAGGCGCCTACGATGTTTGGCTTCCCAACTGGGTGCACTACTACAACGGCTGTTGCACATGGGGGAGGTTCACGCCCGGCCACCTTTATAGTTCGCCACACGAATTCTGGCCGGAACGCCAATGGTATCGCATGCCCGTTGACTTCGCCACAAACTACTACGGCCAGCCCCGTTCGCCCCGCGCCTACACGAGTTGGGCCTACGAAATCGTTCCCGACACGGCGAACCCGAATCCACTCGCGCGGGAACTCATCAAGGAGAATGGCTACGGCCGCACGATTGCCGCCTGTGTGGACTATGCTCCGCCGATGGGCGGCAGGGTCGTCGTCATCGGCAACGGTCACGCGTATAGCAACGGCTATCAGCGCGGCTACGCCATCAGTTATCCCGGCGAGTACGGCGGATACCAGTTCGCCAACTTCGGCCGCTTGCTGCACGAAGGCCTCCAGTTCAGCCGCAACGTCGCCGACTGGCTGAAGGGCGGCGTCGGCTCGCCGCCCGCGCCCCGGAAGAAGCTCTGGGAATACGTCGGCCAGTGCCACTTCGGCTACAACGACCGCGTCGCCGTGGACCCCGAAACCCGGACACAACACGTGAAGCTCACGGCGACCAATCCGGGTGAGACGATCCGAGCGCTCGACTATGCGTATTTCGTCGCTGCACAGGAAGGCGGAATCGGAGAGATCGCCGCTCGCCACGGCGGCAAGGCGAACGTGCTCTTTATGGACGGCCATGTCGAACTCCTTGCGCCCGAAGAGGTTATGAATCCCGACCGGAACTACTGGGATGTGGGGAAGTAGCGTCGTGAAGGAGGCCAACGCCCACCTAAACAGTGCTGCTGCGGGGGACGTGCGTCGCAACTTTTTGCACGAAGACAGCGTGCCGGCGCCGCGAAACCGCGCCCGTTTCGACAAAGCGATCCGACCAAAGGTCTGGTTGCAGCGGCCAGCCGTGCCGGCCCTGGCGTTTCTCCTTATGGTTCTGCTTGGGTCCTGTCGGGACGATACCGACCGGGTTCCAACCGTCGGCCCCGACGGCAAGAGCGTCGTCGCCGTCAGGAAATCGGGCGACAAGCGCTACGTCGAGAAGGACGGCAAGCAGGTCGGCGGAAAATACGACGTCGTCCACACGACGCTAACCGACCCGGCGGGCACCCCTGTCTTCGCCGCCAAGTCGGGCGATTCTTGGGGTGTGATGCGCGGCGACAAGCCAGTTGGCGCGGGCTACGACTTCGTGGGCGGGCTGACCGTCGCGCCCACCGGCTCTATCGCATTCGCCGCCAAGAAGGGGGATAAGTGGAGCGTCATCAAGGACGGGGCCGAGGTGGGCGGCTCTTACGAACATGTGCAAGGTCTGACGTTCAGCCCCGACGGGACATCGCTCGCGTTCACGGCGATGGACGGCGGCAAGGCGTTCTTGGTGCGCGACGGCGTCAGGCAGCCGGGCGACTATGAGGCGGTTAGTTCCCCTTCGTTCACAGGCGATGGCGGGTCTGTGGTCTTTGTCGCCGCCGACGGCGAAAGCCACGTGCTCGTCAAAGACGGAAAAGTCATCAGCGGTCCTCATGATTACATCGCCTCCTGGGCGGTGGCGCCGGACGGCGGCTCCGTGGCGGTGCTCGTCATGTCAAAGAGCAACGGGGAATACTTTCTGGTGAAGAATGGGGCATCGACCGGCGCCAAGTTCCCCTATGCCGTCGGGGTGACTTCGCCGGTTTTCGCGCCCGATGGGCAGACGGTCGCGTTTGCTGTGGCTCAGCCGGAAAACCTATGGACCGTCGTGAGGGACGGTGTTCCCCAAAGCGAAGATATCGAAGCGGACGCGTTGACCCAGATGGTCTTTTCGCCGGATGGTCGCTCCATTGCTGCTATCATCAGGCGTGGAGCCGAGTGGTTTGTGCTGAAGGACGGCCGGATTGTCAGCGAGGCCTTTGACGGAATATCCAACCTGAGAAGCAGCGATGACGGGCGGAAGCTAACCTCTTCAGGTGTTCGCCGGAACAAGGCCGTGCAAGTCGAGTTGCCCTGGTGACTCTGGTTTGACAAGAAAGGGTCGGACTGCGTGAGAAGCAAACGTTGGGCTTTCCTGTTGCTGGCCGCGTGCTTGTGGCCGTTGTGGATGTCTGGCTGCTCGCCCGAGCCCTCGTCGATTCACGATGCTTCCGTGCGGGGTAAGACGGCAGCCGTGCGGCGTTTTCTTCGCAAGGGAATCGGGGTGGATGCCCGCGACCCGTCGGGGTGCACGCCGCTGCACTGGGCGGCGCTCGGCGGCCACGAGAAGGTCGTCCGCTTGCTGCTGGATGCCGGGGCGGCGGTGGACGTCCGGAACGCGACCGGCGGGACCGCGCTTCACGCCGCCGCATCGTCCGGCTCCCCGGCCGTGGTGGAACTTCTGCTGGCGAAGGGGGCGGACCCGAAAGCCGCCGACCGCGCCGGTGGGACGCCGCTTCACCTGGCCGCCGTGGGAGGCCATGTCAAGGTTGCCGAGATCCTGCTTGCCGCCGGAGCAGAGTGCAACGCGCTGACCCGGGACCAAAAGACACCACTTTTGATGGCCGCTGAAGCCGGCCAGTCCGAGATGGTCCGGCTCCTGCTCCACAAGGGCGGCAGCGGCGACCTCGCAGGGGCGGACGGGTCCGGTCCGCTTCACCTTGCCGCACGACACGGCCATGCGGACGTCGTCGCCCTCCTGCTTGCGCAGAAAGCGCCCGTTGATGCACAGAATAAGGACGGTGCGACCGCGCTGCACCTCGCCTCGCGCGGTGGGCATCTGGGTATCGTTCGGCAGCTTCTGGACGCCGGCGCTCAGGTCGAGGCCCGGATGCGCGACGGGACTTCTCCGCTTGCCGCCGCCGTTCCGATGGGACATGCGCAAGTCGTCGCTCTCCTGCTCGAACGCGGCGGCGTCGCTGCCGGAAAAACCAGCCAGAACGAACCGTTGCTCCACTGCGCCGCTCGACGCGGGCACCGCGCCGTGGCCGAGGTGCTCATCGCACACGGGGCGTCTGTCGCTGCCAAGATGGACGACGGCACAACGGCCCTTCATCAAGCGGCCGAATACGGCCATGCCGACGTCGCCGAACTCCTCATCCAGCACGGTGCCGACGTCAACGCAGGCGTGTATGACGGCGCCACGCCGCTTCACCTAGCGGCTTGGAACGGCCAGAAGAGCGTCGTCGTCGTGCTGCTCGACAAGGGGGCCAAAATCGACGCCAAACTCACCAGCGGCATACTGCCCCCTCGACAGGCGGGAGACCAGCCGATTCATCTCGCTGGCCGCGACAGGCACATGGACATCGTCGCCCTGCTCATCGACCGCGGGGCCGACCCCAACGCGAAGATGCGCGACGGCGATACACTGCTCCACTTCGCGGCCGAAACCGCCAATGAGGAACTGGCGAAACTCATGCTCTCCAAGAAGGGCGACGCGAACAGCCGAAAGACCGACGGCGCTGCTCCCCTCCACATGGCCGCGCGCGCCGGGGCCGATCGTGTCGCAGAAATGCTCCTGACGCACGGAGCGGATATTCACGCACGGATGGATAATGGCAGCACACCGCTCCACGAGGCGGCGGCGAGCGGCAGCATTGGCGTTGCCAAGCTGCTCGTTGAGAACGGAGCGGATGTGTGCGCCCGCGACTCTGGCCAAGCCACGCCGCTCCACTGGGCGGCCTATGGCGGACACCGCGACGTCGCGGAACTGCTGATTCAAAAAGGCGCTGAAGTCGAGGCAGAGATGGAAGGCGGGATTCGGCCCGTTCACTGTGCCGCGATGCATGACCACGCCGACGTCCTGAACGTCCTCATCGCCGCCGGCGCCTCCGTCGGCGCCGTTCAGGAAGACGGCCAGACCGCCCTGCACCTGGCGGCACGGAGCGGGCACAAGAACGCCGTCGCGGTCCTTCTCGAAAAGGGAGCCGACGTGAACGCCCGGGACAAGCGGGGGCATACCCCGCTCTCGATTGCCGACGACCGGGTGCGCCCTCTCCTGCAACAGGCCGCAGGCGGCAAGTGAGGCAGTTTGACAGCGAAACAGGTTAGAGTATCATAATCTAAGGCAGAAGAAGACGGCCTGAGACACACGCGGCCGGTCATCGAAGGAGGCGGAAGGATGAAGCTACCTCGTCGCACGGAACGTGGCGTATCGCTCACCGAAATCCTTGTTGTCATCGCCATCATTCTTATCCTCGCTTCGTTCCTGGTGGTGGGACTGGAGTTCATGCACACGCGGGCGATAGCGGTCAACTGCCAGCATCACCTCGAACAGATTGGCTACGCCCTTAGCATGTATTCGACGAACAACCACGGGATGCTTCCGGCGTCCAAATGTCCGATAAGAGGATGGCTTTGGTATGAGACGCTCGCTGCGACGTATGTGAAGGAGCCGACCGTCTTGGGCTGTCCCTATATCGGCCCGCCGCAAGTATCATCGATGGAAGAACTCGCCGCCCGTCCCGTCCGCCAGAACGTCGATGCCTACCACAAGGGCTTGTATTGGCTCAAGAAGAAGCAGAGGCCCAGCGGACAATTCCCTGCCGTTGGGGCATGGCAGGACGCCTACAACTACGCGAACGCATCCTCCGCCTTCGCGCTGATGGCGTTTTTCAGCTTCGACTGCAATGACCGCTACCCCATCGAATTCGCCAGCACGGTCCGGAAGGGCGTCCACTTCCTTGCAAACGTGGCCCAGACGAAGACGGGCACCGGCGCCGGCTTGTTCAACCTGGGCGGCGGCGCAAGCGGCCGCGCCATCGCCAACACGGCAGTGTGCGTCATGGCGATGGCCGCCGCGTCCCGCATGATTGAAGACCCCACGCTGCGCGCCCAAGCGGCCTCCGCGGCGGCTCTCGGCATGCAATGGATCGCCAACAACACCGCATACCACGGAGCATACCAATACGCCACTGCCGCACCCACAAGCCCCGAGTACGACGCGAGTGGGAAGCTGGTTGGTCCTATTGCGAATCTGAGCCATTCCACCTGGGTATATCAGGCCGTCGGCATCGCACGTCTCACCGGCATACCGGTCCCATCGAGCATGGATGCCCCGATGCAGTTTATTCTGGCACAGAATGCCAGCACGGCCGGCGGGCGCTGGGGTTGGCGCTGGAACCCCTTTGCCAGCAACGGAACTTACGGCGACTGGGGCGGATGGACTCACGTCGGGGCCGTTGCGCGGCTGTCGCTGGGCGACTCGCCGGGGTCCCCCGTCGTCGCGAGCCAAATCAACTGGATACGGCGCCTGCGGACAAATGACCCCAAGATTCCGACTCACATATACGACGCGCTCTATGAGTCGCCCGCACAATGCAGGTTCCACATGTACCACCAGACGCGCGCTCTCCGCATGGCCGGCGGCACTGCGTGGGACGAATGGGTCAACCCCAACCCCAACTATGTTGTCAACGGACAGCCGTGGCCCGGCTACACGGACATCGTTCGCAGGTATCTCCAGGACGATGGCTCCGACGACGAAGGCAATGCCACGGGGTACTGGCGGTCGCGGTACGACGAGTCCAGGCCTCCGAGCGTGATGAACGGGATCGGTGGCAACAGCCAGGTCGGCCACACCTACGCCACCGGCGTCAGCTTGATGATGCTCGGCGATGCCTACGAGAATACTTGGCTGGATGAGAATTATCAAGCTCGCTCGGAGGGAGCTTGTAGTTACGGGTATAATCACGCCCTCAGTGAGTTGCGCCGCACCCCGGCAGCGGACACGATCGTGGTGATGGACTACGAAAGCTGGCTGATCAACCGCACGCAGACCGACCCGGCCAGCAACGACGGCGACCAGATGATCGCCGTCCGACACAGTGGGCAGGCCAACGCGCTGATGGGCGACGGCAGCGTCCGCGCACTCTCCATCGGAGACATCACGCAGGGAATGTTCACGCCGCAAGCAGGCGACTGAACGCCGAAGCCGTCCCGGCCGGACCTGGGCACGAGTGATTATTCCTTCGTAGATGAGCACTCGCCATGGCCCTGATTCACTGCGACTTCTTTTCCGACGTGCTCGGCCTTTCGTGCTCGATGTGCGTCATCCTTCCGCAAGAGACCCGGGTGCAGGTCGGCATGAGGTCCCGCGCGAAGGACAGGCGCCATCCGACGCTCTACCTGCTGCACGGTCTCTCCGACGACCACACGATCTGGCAGCGGCGGACGTCTATCGAGCGCTACGTCGCGCCGCTTGGCCTTGCCGTCGTCATGCCCGCTGTCCATCGCAGCTACTACACGGATACGGCGCGCGGGTATCCTTACTGGACGTATGTCAGCGAAGAAGTGCCCTCAGTCGCTCGTTCCTTCTTTCCGCTGTCGAGCGAACGCGAGCGGAACTTTGTGGCCGGGCTTTCGATGGGCGGCTACGGCGCGTTCAAAATTGCCCTGCGGCATCCCGACCGCTTCGCCGCCGCCGCGAGTCTTTCCGGAGCGCTCGACGTCCGAACCCTCGCCCAGTGCCCCGACGAACGGGTCCGTGCCGAGCAGGAGAACGTCTTCGGCGACCTCGCCGCCATCGCGGGAAGCGAAAACGACCTCTTCCATCTCGCCGAACGGGTTGCCGCGAGCGCCGGGCCACGCCCGAAGCTCTACCAATGGTGCGGCCTTGACGATCCTCTCTATGAGCACAGCCGCCGCTTCAAGGAGCACGCCGGGCGGCTCGGTCTCGACCTCACCCACGAGGAAGGCCCCGGTGGACACGACTGGGCCTCGTGGGACCGGCAGATACAGCGGGTGCTCCAATGGCTTCCGCTTCCTGCGTGAGGGACGCCCACGGCTTCCCCGCCTCGGCTCGAGAATATCCAAATCAGAGAAAATCGCGGTTCGCGGGCGGTTCGCTCATGGGCTTGCTTTGGCGTCCCGAAACTGCTACCCATTGATCGGCATTGACGCACAAGCACAAGGACCGACCGAATGAAGACAGACCTGGAACGCTTTCTCGATTGTATGGAATACCGTCCGAGCGACCGGCGGCCAAACCACGAACTCGGCGCGTGGCCGCAAACCCGGCAACGATGGCAGGCGGAAGCCCCCGACGCCGTCAAGGACTTCACTTGGAACTGGTTCAGCCGCGAGGACGGCCTCGGGCTGGACCGCCGCGAGTTCATTGCCGTCAACTACGGCTTCATCCCGCCCTATCCGGAGGAGAC